>JAIROO010000125.1 GCA_031257535.1 Deltaproteobacteria bacterium | reverse complement strand
CCTTGGTAAAAACCCCCTTTTAATTTTTGAGGTCTTGTTTATACACAATATATAGTGGCGGCTATACCTTTATATTAGCGTTTATAGTAGAGCTACGCGCCTAAAATTTCAAAACAGGGGTTTTTTCGAGACCATCTTATATGATATGTATCTCTCATAAATGCTAAAAATCACTATAAATAAATATTTTATACCATAATCGCCACGATTAGGAACTATTTATTTTGATATATTATATACAATATATAACCTTATGAAACTTTTTATCTACATATATAGCAGTGTCATGGACATAAAATTATAAAACTAGTATTTATACGAGTGAATAAATATTGAAATTCATGAACCCGACAACTAAATTTGATCCAGCATAGCGGTTTTATCGACCCAACTAAGATCAAAATTAAACTTGACAAATGAAACTTTTGTCGCTATTCTAGAGAAAGACTATAGTTATCTGTTACGACAGATATTATTTTTCTTTATCTATTATCAGCGAGGAAAGGTTAACATGTCAGTTATTGAATTTCAGTCAGTCAACAAAATTATCAACAAAGAAACTGGTGAAGTGTTAATAACCACCGAAACATCAAAAGATGTTCCTTACTTAGACGATTTTACTAAGTTAGGTTTTCGGGAAGCTTTCGACCAAACCGAGAGCGCCGTTTTGGAAGCGATCCATGAAAGTGCTATCAAAGCGATCCAGCATCGCCTTAACGATGGCGCAACAAAAAAAGGCCTCGAAGCTCAAAACGAGTTCAACGTCGAAGGAAATAAAGTGATAGAGTCAACCTACTCTATTGAATCTACCATTGGCTCAATAACTGTGGCCACTTATCGGTTGGTCTCGAATAATAAGATTATTTTTGACACAAACTCCAATTTTTATAATACAATTGGACCATGTGAAAAGTTGTATTCCAGCAATGTGGAAGAGTCACTGTTATTTGCTGCTACTAGGATGTCATTAAGAGATACATGTTACTATGTTGGAAAGTTTAGTAGCGGTAAAACCATAATTAGTCCTACAACTTTGCGTAATAAGGTTGAGCGCAATGGACTTGAAATCGCGGATAAAGTTTCGGCGTCAGCCAACGTGGCGCTAGACGCGGAAGACACAAAAGCGGTTATTACTAGCGTTATACCTGCTGAATCGGCTAATGACCTGTGTCGGGTCATTGACCCAGCAATCGTTGAGAACGCGGCGAAGAAATTGGGCATTAAAGATTATGACTCGTCTGCCTATGAAGCTCTAAACACAGTTAATATCTCAGTAGACGATGTTGGCGTCAAAGCCCAAAAACCTTTTAGGCCCATGCCTAATGACCAACTCAGGGGAAAATGGGTAAACAATACAGTAGCTCACATTGAAAATAAAGACGGAAAATATGTCTTTAATGGTTACGGAACAGATAATGTTTTACGTTTAGTGATAGCGTTTATGGTCATAAATGGTATTATGTTAAAACAACAACTTGTGTTTTTTTCAGATGGAGCAAAGAAAATCCATGAAGGGATCATTAAAAACTTTGTTTTCACAAAATATAAGATCATTTTAGATTATTATGATCTTCAAAAAAAGATCAAAGAACTATTTATCATGGCCTTTAAAGGAAAAGATATTAGGAATGATCAATATAACGCTATTATGAAGATTCTTTGGGTCGGCGATGTCTCAGGATCCATCGCTTTTGTGGAAAATGCTGACCCTTCAATTGTAAAAAACAAGTCTTATTTAACCCAATTAATCGGTTACTTAAACAGAGTCCGTGATTATATCCCTAATTATGCCTTACGTAAAGAGATTGGCTTGCGAAATAGCAGTGGCATTGTGGAAAAATCCAATGACCAGGTGGTAGCCAAGCGGCAAAAACACAACGGTATGAGTTGGAGCAAAGAGGGCTCTTTAGGCCTAGCTACGGTCACTTGCGCCTCGCTGAATGGCGAACTTGATGAATGGACAAAGAAACGTGTTATCCCTTTTAAGCCAATTCCCGTGCTGGACGTGGCTGCTTAACCTTGTCCAATTGCACAGGTGGAAAAAATTGGGTTAAGCATGAAGTCCCCTATTTATGCGGGGATCAGGCTGTTCACTAATCGCATATTTTTTTTTATGGACGCTACTGATAATCTGTTTATCATTTTATACTGAAATAAAAATATAATTATGAAATTAATAAACTATATAATGTCTTTATAAATAATATAAAGTTAATTTTTTTAGTTGATAATCCTAAAATAATAAAAGTTAATCATTTTTTTGGATAGGCTAACTTGACACAAAAGTTCCAAAGTGAATAATTCTATTTTCAAAATCCAAGCCACGAATATGATTTAGATATTAACGCTTGACAAATTCACCTTTGTCGGAGAAAATGGATCAACGTTTCTTATGGTGATTTTATACTATATTAATAACTTAAAGCAACAATAATAAGCGATGGAAGGCTATATAATTATTTCAACTGATCTTGACTACATTTAATTTTGTCTGGAGCTGGAAATAGCGCCTCGCCAAAGGGAGTTCTGTCTCTGGCTTTCGCTGTTAATAAGACGTTATAACTATTAATCGATCAATTGATGGTGGTTAGTAGCTTAATTCTACATTCTAAGGAAGTTTATGACTTTTATTATTAACTCTCAGGATACTAAAATATCTGATATTCTGATGAAAATTAAAAATGGAGCTATCCAATTACCCGATTTCCAACGAAATTGGATTTGGGATGACTCGCAGATTCGTTCGCTTATCGCGAGTATCTCCCACTCTTACCCTGTTGGATCTCTAATGTTTCTAGAGTACGGAGCCACCAGTAGCGACGCCGCCGCCCGTTTCAAATACCGCCCTTTTACTGGCTGTACCACCGCCGCCGCTCCCGAATTCCTAGTTCTAGATGGACAACAAAGACTCACGTCAATTTATAGCGCTATGTATAGCCAGGCTCCAGTTCAAACCTTTTCCGACAAAAAAATTATGACCTCCCGTTACTATTATCTCGACATCCAAAAATGTCTCCTCGCCTCGGCGGATCGGGAGGACGCGGTAATTTCGCTGCCAGAGGATAAAGTTATTCGCGGCGCATTTGGTCGCGAAATATTTCTTGATTTAAGCTCAAATGAGCTTGAATTTAAATCCCATATGTTCCCTGTAAATATTATATTCGATATGAATTTATACACTAAATGGTTATTGAATTATAATACTTACTATCAAAATAATCCAGCTTATTTAGAACAATTTGTCACATTTTTAGACAAAGTTTTATCTAATATTACTGGTTATCTGGCTACGATTATAAAATTAAGCCGAGAAACGCCTAAAGTGGCGGTTTGCCAGATATTTGAAAAAGTTAATACCGGTGGCGTAACGTTAACCGTTTTTGAATTGGTGACCGCCACTTTCGCCGCGGACAACTTCGATCTGCGTAGCGATTGGGACAAGCGATTGGCCCAAATGCTAAACAAGAACCAACTTCTAAAAGTTGTTTCCAACGTTGATTTTTTAGTCGCGGCGACTTTGTTAGCTCGGTATTGCGCTAAAATCGAACAAGGCGAAAATGCCCCCCACGTCGGTTGCAAAAGGCAAGATGTCTTAAACCTCAGTCTTAGTGACTTTAAAAAGTACGCCGACATCCTGACCGAAGGCTTTTTGGCCGTGAGTTCTTTTTTGTCAAATCAGCATATCTTTTCTGACAAAGATATACCATATACAACTCAAATAATACCTTTAGCTGTTATATTTTCGTTTCTTATGCTTCAAAACAATAGAAGTAATTTGAACGTACCCATATATATTCACGAGAAATTGTCACAATGGTACTGGTGTGGGGTATTTGGAGAAATGTATGGCTCGGCTAACGAAACGCGTTTCGTCAATGACGTAACAGGCGTAATACCCTGGCTTAATAGCGACGACAATATTCCTGACACAGTCAATGTCGCTAATTTTCAACCTACTCGTCTTATATCGTTACAAAGTAGATCCAGCGCGGCTTATAAAGGCATAATAGCTTTGCTGATTAAAGCCAAACCATTAGATTTTATCAGTGGCAACGCGATTGATATAAGCACTTTTTTTAGTGAACAGATCGATATTCACCATATATTTCCAACTAAATATTGTGAAAAAACTAATATAGACTCAAAAAAATCAAAATCAATTATCAATAAAACTCCACTTTCTGCCGCTTCTAATCGGACTATTGGCAGTAAAGCGCCGAGCGAGTATTTGAAGAAAATCGCGGCCGACAATAGGAGTGCTGAAAAGGCTACTTTGGATAAGTTGGTCAAATCTCATCTCATCGATAGCGACGATTTGTGGGCCAATCGCTTCGACGACTTCTTCTTAAAGAGAGCCAAAGCTCTTTTAGGTCTGATCGAACAGGCTATGGGCAAAAAGGTGACCGGGCTTGATTCCGAAGAGGTGATTAACGCTTTTGGCGCCTCATTGGCTGATTAACCTAGCTTAAACTAAACTAATCTAATCTAGCGTAACTAGCTAACTAATGACTTAATTAATTAATTAATTAATTCATTCACCATCTATTTATAATTGTTAAAATAGCTATCAATATTTATTGAATTTAGTATTTATATAATTTTGATATAATTCAAAAAATAAAACTATTTTATTATATCGGATTTTACTATATATAAACATTTTTATGGGTAATAACTTTTTGGCCAATTTTTTCGAGAGGCGGTTATTACCCATAATTTTGGTCCAGTCTTGGCTACATTAGCCGATCTTTTAGGAGCTAGTTTTTAATTTACCCGTTTTCCTCGCCAAAATTTTCAAAAAAGCCCTTCATTTTTCATTTTGAGTTTCCCGCCAAAGTCCTTAAGGTCAAGGGTTTCGCCTACCCGCTTAAGGCGACATTATTCGATCAATTATTTAATTTTATTTGGCCATCTTGGCTTAAAAAGCCAATAATTCTTAGGTCTTTCGCCACTAATAACGGCTCTTAGGCCAGAAAGAATTAAAGGGTCGGGCAGCTCAAGTAACTATTTTAATGGCGATCTCTCCTTGTCTGACCAGGTGGCTCGCTTAAGGGGCTAAAAAATATTCCCGAAAAGTTCGGCCTGTTACGCGGCTTACGTGCTATGATAAAAAAGCGAAAAAAAATTTTTAGTCCTTTTTGGTAAAGTCAGGGTGGCCGCGGCCTTTAAGAGGTTAGAGCTATCCGTTTGAGCCTTTAGCGAGGTAAGAAATCCCTTTCTAGCCAGTGGTCGAGGATAAGTTTGGCTAATTTCATTAATGAAGATCTAAATTTAAACAAATCAGTTGTCGCCGACAGTTTATCTAGCCAAGGCGCCGCTAGTCCCAAGAACAACCCGAGCAGACCCGGGCCGCGAAAGGATTCGGACTCGTCGGTTAATTTAGGCGATATTTACGGTAAAATCGATACCTTAAGACAGAAGCTATTAGATTTGAGTCGGAACAATCCCTTGATTTCGGCTCGACTTTCTTCGCGATCCAATAGCGTGGTCAGAGCCATCGACGAGCTGCCTGAGTCTCTGCTTTGGACTTTAGTTAATGGCCGGAGTCTGCGCTTTAAGGCTCTTCCCCCGTTGGAAAAAGAGTCGGACGACGAAAATTCTAAGGACTTTTTATCCGCCTTGGCCGCCGCGAGGTTAACTAGGCTTAATTTTTATCAAAATGGTCTATCTTCGGATAAAAACGACTCCTCGGCGGTGGAGGTGGAGCTGGAGCTGGATCTTCAGAGCGAGCGAGCCTTAAGAGACGAGGTCCGCAAGTCGCAAGGCTTAAAGCCCCGACCAAAAGGCGGGGAAGTCTCATTTATTGAGCTAGCCAAAAAACATAACATTAATCCAGACTACGATCTTCCCCCCCAAAAATCGCCCACTAAAATTCCGGCCTTAAACAAAGACAGAGACATTCAGACTTTACTGCCACCTCCGGATCTGGAGCGGAAACTAACGTCTTTATTCAATAAATGCCGCCAAGCCGAGGAAGAGACTGGAGTTAACGTCTTAAAAGCCGTTTTTGGTTTTTTAGAGTGGGTTGACGACCAAGGCGCGACTTTAATGTCCCCTTTGATCCTCCTGTCTTTGCGTTTGACTCGTAAACCTAGTCCCAGGGGTTTAGAGTTTTCGGTCAAAGCCGAGGACGACGAGGCGGAAGTAAATATCGTTTTGGCTAAAAAACTGAAAAAAGACCTGGGTTTGGAGTTACCGGACTTAACCTTAGACAACAATGGTTTCCCTTTACTAGAAGACTATTTTTTAAAAGTTAACCAATTAGCCACGATCAAATCTATAGACAAGACCTTTCAAGTCCGCCGGCAAGTGGCTTTTGGCCTTTTTCCTTCCAGCCGCCTGGCCATGTACGAGGATCTAGGGCCAAACCGCCACGACTACCAAAACCTCCCATTAATCCAAGACTTTATCTTTGGGTCCAATTCGTCCGCGCCTGGTCTTTTCGCGGACGACTATGAGATCGACCGCCCTGAGATCGAGGCTAAGATCCCAGGGTTAGTTTTGGACGCCGACTCCTCGCAGGCCTCGATTTTGGTCGATCTTAAGGATGGCCGCAATCTAGCCGTGGAAGGACCGCCGGGGACTGGGAAGTCTCAGACTATCGTTAACGCCATCGCCGCGGCTTTGGCTGACGGCAAATCCGTGCTCTTCGTCGCCGAAAAGCAAGCCGCCCTGGAGGTGGTCCGCTCCCGCTTAGAGGCGGTAGGTTTGGGCGAGTATCTTCTGCCGCTCCAGGCTCAGCGCTCCACCAAGAGCCAAGCTTTAGCCGCTATCAAAGCTCGAGTGGTCCTGGGGCTTCCTCCTTCGGATCCCGACGAGTACCAAAAAGCCGTTAATAAATACCAAAGGTTAAGGAATCAGCTAAACGCTTACGCTACCTTGGTCTCGACTCGGTATGGTTCAACAGGTCTTTCGACGTATGAGGTTATCGCCCGCTACTTAAGGTGGGCGAAAGTCTTAAAAAACGCCCGCGACTTTTATAAAAACCCCCCGGATATAGATCTTTATAAATCTTTGAGCCAGGCGGAAGTTTTGGAAGTAGCTAGCGTGGGCCGAGATCTGGAAAAAGCCCTAAAAGCGGCCGCGAGCCAACCAGCCTGGCGGGGGACCAATTTATATTACCCAGATCCCCTAGTTATTGAGCGCGTCTTAAACCTAGCCCAAGAGACGGGGTCCCAGTTCGCGGAGGTGGCGGCGGCTAAAAGCGAACTGGGCCCAGAACTAGAAAACCGTCCCGAGCCAGAACTTTACGAGATCCTAAAAGCTTGGGTTACGGCCAGAGATAAGGCCGAAAAAGTTCTGGGTCTGGCCCGGCTGGCCATAAACCATTTAGCCGAGGCCGGGCGATTAAAATGGGGTTTAACTTATGGTTTAGCCAATTTAAGCTTACCTAAGCTGTGGGCGACCAAAGAGTTTGTTGGCCAGATTGGGGCTAAAGGCTTAAGCGCTAAGCCAAAGTTTTTGGCGGAACTAGCGGCGGCTGGCCTTTTTGAAGCCGCGAAGTATTACTACCAGATGGCTAGCCAGTATGACGAAAGCCGGCAAACTTTAGCCGCGGCCTTAGTCGACCCCGAGGCCGAGGAGAACGCGGCCATTTTAGCTGAGCTAAAAAAGGTAAGCGAAGCGAACGATCTTGACAACTTTAACCCTGACCAGCTGGCCAAGGATTTAGCCCAAAGCGAAAAAGAGCTGGAAATCGTTCGGCTCCTCGACGCCCGGTTGGGAGTCTTGGTCCCAAGCGCGCCCGAGTTAGGTCGAGCCCCTTTTACGATTTTAAAAGCCATAAAAGACCTTTTCGAAAAGACTCCCTCAATAGTTTATCAGTTTAAATCTTCCAATACTTTTAGCGTTAATTATTTAGCTTTAAAAGCCCATAACGAGACCGGCGAGGCTCTATTGGTAAGGCGCGCCGAATTAGCGACCAAGCTCGATCCTGACTGCTATCTCTCGCCTCAAGAACTCCGGACCATGGCTGAAGTCTTTCTAATGGCTGGGTTTTTTAAATTTCTGTCGCCTTCTTTCCACCGCAACAAAAAGCTCTACCTGACCATCGCGACCAATCCCTTACGCCCTCTGAAAGAGGCGGCCCAGGATCTGCGGGATCTGGCCGACTATAAAGAGAAGGTTTTGGCTTTTGCGGAAGACCCTAAAGTCAAGACGGCTTATGGCGACAATTTTAATGGCCTCAAAACGGATTTCGCTTTTTTTGGCCAAGTGGCTTCTTTTTGGGCTGAGTTAGAAGTCGCCTGTCCGACCGCGAGTTACCCAGAGATTCGGCAAAGCCTTAAAAACGGGGAGCCTCGTCTTTTGTCCACTATCCTTACGAGCGACTTTCCAGATACTTGGGAAGATTTTTACCGCCAGCGAGATCGTCTAGAAAAGTCAGAAGCCTTTCAAAAGACTTTGCGGACGGTCTTAAGCCAATTAAAAAATTTGGCCCCGGCCCTTAAACCCACCGCCGATTGGCGACGCGCGTCAATTAGTCGCTTGTCGTCTCTTTTGACCGTAAAGCGGGAGTTTGAGGCGTTTCTTGGCTCGGTTCCTTTGTTGACCCAGTTAGTCCCGCCTGTCGACCAAGCCAACTTAGGGTCCCAAGAGCTAGCGGAATTGGCTTATTTCGCGGCGCGCCCCCAGTATTGGCCGCTTTTAGCCCAAAGTTTGGCGTTAGGGGCCGACGAGTTAACCAAACTTGGGTCGCGGCTGGACCAGTTGTTCGATCATTTAGCGACTAGCCACAAGGCCATAAACGACCTTTTTAGCGTCAGCGCCTTGGACTTTCTTGCGGACTTGGCCAGCTTAGCCACTAAAAAACCCGTCAATCGAAACTTTACGACCTTACTTTGGCCTCTCGCGTTTCAGCCCTTAGCCATTAAGACGACGGCTAGGGCTGGTTATGGCCCGGATCTTGGTTATTTGGACGAGGTTATAGGGCGTTTGGCGATGGCGGGTCACGAGTTGGCGAGCTTAAGAGAATCAAAAACTCAAGAGTTAGACGATTTCCCTAAGCTTTTAGGCTTTTTCGCGGAAACGATAAATTTACCCGACCCCGCGAAGTTTATTGAGGCGGCGGGCCTGGATAAGGTCATAGAGGTCATTAATCTATTTTTTGAAAAGCTGACTAAGGCCCAGAAGACCTTAGACGGCCTTAACGCGGCGGCTAACCTTAATCTCCATTTTTCCGGGGCCGAATCGCTGACGGCGGCGGAAACTTTAGGGGCTATGGCTCAAGATCGGACGGGTTTTTTGGCTCACGTCGAAGTGGAAAGCCAAAAAAGGCGCTTACGGGGCCAGGGGTTCGCGAGCGTTGTTTTTGAGTTGGAAAACAATGGTTTGCCCAAAGGCGACTTAGGCGACCTCCTTACGGCCATGATTAGCCGAGGGGCGGTTATAGGGGTGACTAGGGATTATGGCTTGGAATTGTCTAACTTCCACGGGATTGAGCTGGACCGCTTAAGAGCGGAACTTTCGGCCACCGATAAAACCGTAATTAATCTTTATCGCCGTGAGCTAAGGCGAAAGGCCTTTGTGGAGTTAAAAAATTTGCCCCGGGGCGTCGTCCAGGGACCCGTGTCGAGTTTAACCGAGATGGGCTTAATAACCCATGAGCTTAAGAAAAAAATCCGTCACGCCCCCATTCGGGAGCTAACCAAAAGAGCGGGAGCGGCTCTTATCGCTTTAAAACCCTGCTGGATGATGAGTCCTTTAGCCGTCTCCACTTATCTGCCGGCGGGGGGGCTGACTTTTGATCTGGGCGTCATCGACGAGGCCTCTCAGATGACCCCGGAAAACGCCTTGGGAGCGTTGGTTCGTTGTCAGAAAATTATGGTGGTGGGCGACGCCAATCAGCTGCCGCCGACCAACTTCTTTAAAACTTTAATTAAACAAGACGACGACGACGAGGCCGGGGACGAAAGGGGCGTAACCGATGAGTCGATTCTGGATTTGGCCAATAAAATCTATCTGCCAGGTCGGAGGCTGCGGTGGCATTATCGGTCGCGGCATCCTAGCTTAATCCAGTTCTCCAATGGGCGGATCTATAACAACGAGCTCATGGTCTTTCCAGCCCCTAACCACCTAGCCATGGGGGTGAGTTTAGTTAAAACCCATGGGTTATACCAAAGCGGGGTCAACCCCATCGAGGCCGATTACATGGTTAAAGCCGCGGTCTTAGCCATGAAAGCGCATCCAGAGCGGTCTCTCGGTTTAGTCACCTTAAACCAAAAACAAATGGAGCTGGTCCAGCTCAAAATGGAGATAGAAAGGAGTCAAGATCCCAAGGTGGCCGACTATATAAGTCGGTGGGAGAAGCGCGACGACGGGCTGTCGACTTTTTTTGTCAAAAACTTGGAAAGCGTCCAAGGCGACGAGCGGGACTTTATATATATTGGCACGGTTTACGGACCTGGAGTCGTTAACGGACCAGTGGCTAATCGGTTTGGGCCAATTAACGGCGAGTCTGGCCAAAGAAGGCTGAACGTCTTGATCACCAGAGCCAAACGGCGGATCGTCACTTTTACCTCCATGGAGCCCTCGGATATCAAGGGGGACTTCGGGGGGCCGGCCATGCTCAGGGACTGGCTTATTTACTCTGACCAAAATATAAAAAACGCGGGTCAGAGTCAGTCCGAATCTTTGGCGAGCGATGGCTTAGTTTACCTCGCGAGCGACGCTTTAGCCGCTTTTAGCTTTCAGACGGCCACCGACTTTCGGGCGACGACTCAAGAAGGCCTAGATCTGGCCGTCAGAAATCCCTCTTTTAAAGAAGAGTTTGTCTTAGGCCTAACTACCGATGGTCCTAGGTGGCATGGGCGAAAGTCCGCCCGCGACCGCGACCGACTGATAGATGAAGTCTTAACTGGTTTAGGCTGGAAACTTTATCGACTCTGGTCTACTAAATGGCTCCTCGATCCCGACGGCGAGGCCCAAAAACTTAAAATGGCCGTCATGGCGAACTTAGAGGCTACGGCCCGCCAAAAGAAAACCAAGCTCGAAAAAAAGAAAGTCGAGACGGAGACGGAGACGGAGACGGAAGAATGGCGTCTGTTTTAGAAGCTTAGAGCTAAGCCAAAAGGGCGATTTTTTTTGAACTATACTCCGAGATTTCTTTTTCGCTTAATCGACTTCCTCGCGACCACGAGCCGCTAATTTCGCGATCTCGACTTTTAGCGGTTAGTCTAGGGCTCTAATTATAACAATAGAATTAAGCCCTTATGGCTTACCAAATTGGTTCGCGTTAACCAGCCCAGAAGCCTTACCATTTACAGGTCTAGTCGCGATAGAAAAACCAGTTTAATGTGGCCACTTAATTATACCGAGAACCGAAAAAATTTACCAATTTAAGCTGCCATCTTATTAGACTTGGCATTGACAAATGTTGTTTCGTTTATGTTCTCTAAACTGTCAAAAAACTGAAATTGGAAGACATCCCTGAAACGCTTGAAACCAAAGTCGAAGAGGCGGAAGCCACGCCGCCGCCGCCACCAGTGGAAAAATCCAAAGTTAAGCCCATAAAAAAAACAAAAGCCCAATCCTAAGCCAACGGCCCTAAGCTCCGGGGAACCCAGCCAGGCTCTGACCCCGCAAACCGGTACTGGCCAAGGCGGGGTAGGCGGCGGGACCGGTCGCGGCAATCCAGACGCTCGCCGGGCTTATATGGCTAGAGTCCAAAGGTTATTAAAGCGGAATAAAAAATATCCCAAAGTGGCCCGCTCCAATCGCTTCCAGGGGGTTGTTTACGTCCGTTTTACTTTGAATCGCGAAGGGCGAGTGGTGGGCAGTCAAATTACCCAAAGCTCTTGTCAAGTCATTTTAGACGACGAAGTCATGGGGCTGGTCAACCGAGTCAATCCTTTTCCAACATTTCCCAAGGAGATGGAAGATATACTGGTTTTCAAAAAGATTTTCGTAACCATTCAGGTGGGGGTCAATCCCGTAGTCCTAACTAGTCCTTTTTATCGTTATTTAGATTTTTTCCAGTCTTCTTAGGTTCAGATGAAAAAAAATATCAGATTTTCCTAAATATCTCTTGACAAAGCTGAATTTGAGCCCTATATTTTTAGGCAGCAAGATTATTTTTTACCATATTTTGATTTTGGCCCCTCTATTTTGGCTTTAAGATTTTTAATGAATCTGAAACAGTTCACCAAAGAACATGATCCCAAAAATTTAATTGAGGAAGCCAATCATGCCCTCGATTCGCTAAAAAAATCACCCTCAATCTCTGGACATATAATTGCCGTTTTTACCCTACTCCTCCTCTTCGTTTCCCTTCTATGGGAAAAGGAATCTAAGCGGATAGCTAATTCCACTAATTCAAGTAAACCACCCTCCCAAGATCCAAACAGGCCTAAAAATAACCGTCCTAAAGGAGTCAACAAGCCTGGCGGCCAACCTGGACACCCTGGAGAAACCTTGAGACAGGTCCCCATTCCAGATATCGTCCATCGGATAACTGTCGACCAGACCAAGCTGGATCCTAACCACAATTGGCGACTAGTGGACCAAATCAAAAGACAGGTCTTCGATATAAAGATTAATCGCCAAGTCACCGAGTATCAGGCCGA
>JAIROO010000103.1 GCA_031257535.1 Deltaproteobacteria bacterium | reverse complement strand
AAAATATTTTTAAATATTTTGATTTTAGTATTGACAAGGGCTTATCTATGTATTATAATAATACTATAAGACAATCTGATCATGCCATTGATAAAGAGCTTAGGATAAACAATAAAGTTCTTGATTTTAGATTCGACTTTAACGATGCCAATAAGATAATTTGCACGGTAATATTTGTCGCTTTTTTATGTTTAGCTAATTTTTCACCCGCTAAAGGGGATATCCCTAAAACTTTTATTAAATTGAATATTTTGAGCGAAGAAGAATTTTCCGATGGGCTGGCGAAAATTAAATTAGGGCTAAGCTCTAATTCAAAATTTAATATGGAAAATCTTAGTTCTTATTACCGATTCTGTCCATTGAATTGGGAAAGTAATGCTGGGTCAAATGAATGCCTTGTATTTAAATCAATTATAAATAAGCCAGAATTAACTATCACCGTTTTTAGCGGCGAGTTTAAGAACGTTGACGTTTTCGCGAAAGCGACAATCGCGGGATACGCTTATTACGCGCAAGCTTCTTTTCCAATTGTTGGGCGAGCTAACCTAAATACTTTTAATCCATTTAAAAATATGGGCGATTTTATTCTTCCTTCATGGCCAACGATTAATACGAATTGCGTCGTTTTCCCAAGAGTTGGCCATAGTTGTAATTTTACCCCTATAAACGCTAATAATAGCTCTAACGATATGTTGGCCGTTTTTGACGACAAGGATCTTTTGATCGACAAGGTTTTGCCTCGTTCAAATGTTTACGAATATATTCCCGAGTCCGACCACTTTCTTGACGGTAATCCCGAACGAATTAAAACGCTGTATTTTGTTAAAGCTTTGCCTCCCGGCGGATCGGTTTCTTTGGCCGTTAAATTTAGGAGAGACTTTGGCGCTGGAATCAGGCTAAAGCCAGGCTTAGCCGTTTTCGTGGCCAGCGTGGGACTTGTTGTGGCGATAGCTACGGTCCTTCGGAGGTGAGATCTTTAAGTGCTTATAAATTACGTTAGACTAGCCAGCCAACATATTTTTTTTATTTTCTTAACGTACGCTGGCCGGGTTGGCTTAAGGATTGGCTTTTCTGTTCCGTGTTTTTCTTGCAGCCTGGTGAGTGGCTGCGGAGCTACGTGTTTTTTACGAGTTTTCCAGGCGTTTGGCGGACTAATTTTTAGACCATTCGTTTGGGGTGCTGGCGGCTTATTTTACTTATATCAAATTTTAATTTTTATTTTATTAACGGCCTTGTTGGGTAAAAAATGGTGTGGTTGGATCTGTCCATTTGGACTATTTCAGGACTGGCTCGCTTTCGTTAGAAAAAAAATTGGAATAAGAGCGTCAATTTTATCCTCAAGCGCGGTCAGAAAATTGAGTTGGATTAAATACGCGATTTTAGGTTTAATAGTCGTTATTCCCGCCTTAATAGCGGTCGGATTAGCCCATCCCGATCTAAACCTTTTATTTTGCGCCATTTGTCCCGCCGGCAGGATCTTACCCTTGTTCGCGGGAGACGCTCAATATTTGTCCTTAGACGTAACCAACCCCGTTATTTTGTCCTTGACGCTTTTTTCAATAATTTTTACCGGAACTTTTCTCGCGGCCTCTTTTTATCGGGATCGGTTTTATTGTTTGTTCTGCCCCATGGCCGCCTTACTTAATCTTATTAAACCATTGACCGCCATTAAACTACTAAAGGAGCCCAAGCTATGCCAAGGGTGCGCTTCTTGTCGTCGTGTCTGTCCCATGGATATCGATAAGGTCCATTTGGAACTGGCTAAAACTAAAGTCCAGTCGCTTGATTGCGTAAATTGCGCCAAATGCGTGGCTAACTGCGCGTCGGACTCTTGTTTGAGCCTTTCGTTTTATGGGAAAAAGTATCTGATCTCTTCCAAAAGAATGGCCTTAGGAGCCAAAAAACGGCCATGAATGATTCCGAACTCTCGCGAAGGCGCCGTTTTCTGGCTAGGGTTATGGCAAAACGGGATCAAGAAAGACGCGAAGAAATAGACTCTCTGGGTAATCGCCCTGATTTTCGGGATGAGTTCGGCTATTTTTTGGATCTTTACGAAAAGACCAGGTCGCCCGAAAATTTCGAAGCGAGGTTTAATCGCCCGGTTGTCGCCACTTTTTGTCTCCTGGCGCCCTTAGAGCTATTTTACGCTCTAGACATCCAACCGCTTAAGCTCTATGGGGGCTCGCCGGCGCTTGGGCAATTGGCGGGGCCGGACGTTCCGGCGACGATGTGTCCAGCCATGAAGTCCCTCCTTTTGGAATTGGAGGCGGTTCCTTCGTTAAAGTCCATCCCTTGGGTCATTCCCACCACTTGTTTTTGGGTAAGAAAATTTTTCGACCAAGCTAAATTTTTGGGTCGCGCGTCTGGTTCCGTCCACTATTTGGAGACGCCTAAGGTTAAAACTTCAGCTTTAGCTCAAAACAATTGGCTCCTCCAAATTTACGCTCTAGCCGACCATTTAAAAACCATTTCCAAGGTTAGTTTGACTAGAAATCGTCTCTTGGCCGCTATTAAGGTTTTTCAGAGGGCCAGAAGGGGCATTTTTGAGCTTTTGGAACTTAAAAAAGTCGGTAAAGTTCCCCTCAGTTGGTTTCTGGCTATTACTGGCTCGTTCTTTTTAGATCGGACGGAGAATTGGATCTTGGCGGTGGAAAAAGCGAAAAACGTTTTCGCTAAGGGGAGGGGCGACATCAAAGGGGCGGCTTTTCCCGGGATATTTTTAAGCGGCTCGCCGATCCATTTCCCCAATTTCAAGCTGGTCCATCTTTTGGAGGAAGTTGGGTTAACGGTCTTAGTCGACGACCTTTGTTCGGGCGAAAGAGTAATTCCTAGGCACCTGGCCATTGGCGATCCTTCTTTGGCGGGAATCTTAAAAGCCTTGGCCGAAACCTATTTCTTGGGTTGTCAATGTCCGATTTTCGCGGGGTCGGAGAGGCGCTTGAACTCGATTTATCAGGCCTATCGCTCGGTTAACCTTAAAGGGGTAATCTTCCATGTTTTAAAGGGGTGTCATTGTTTTGACCAAGATTCTTGCCTCTTAGTCAATCGACTGGGAAAGGCGGGCTTTAAACTCCTCCGGCTAGAGACCGATTATTCGCCCGCGGACGCCCCAAACCTCTTGACTCGATTGGAAGCTTTCCGGTCGCTAATAAGTAGCCCCATGGCTCCGGCCTTCTCACCCGAAGTTGGCTCCACCGACCAGCCCCCTAGAATTGGCCAACGACTATGAGCTTGGCCTCCGCCTCCATTGAGCGCCCGGTTTTGACCGGGTTGATATTTTTTGTCGTCGTGGTTTTAGGGATATTTTGCCTTAGCCGCGTTCCCGTGGATCTGCGGCCAGAAATGACCTATCCCATCTTATCGGTTAGCGCGAGCTATCAAGATAGTTCGCCTTTCGTGGTCGAGGAGCAGATAACCATTCCTTTAGAGAGAGCTTTGGTCGGGGTGCCTGGAGTAAAAAATATCTCGTCCTACTCTTCCGAGGGGTATAGCGCCGTTGTTTTGGAATTTAACTGGGGCCAGGATCTGAGCGAGGCCATAGACGACGTTCGCGATCGCCTAGATCGAGCTCTGCCAAGTTTGCCCGACGAAGTCGACCGGCCAGTCTTGAGAAAATATGACGTGGCCAGCCAAGACATTATGGTCCTAGGGGTGGGTTCTTCTTTTCATCCCTTGGAACTGACCAGCGTCATAAAGGACGATATCGCCAAACGGTTAGAGCGGAGTCCCGGCGTGGCTCTCGCCGAGGGACAAGGCGGGTTGGATCGCGAAATTAGGGTGGAGGTTCACGAGTCGACGGTTAAGGCCTTAGGCTTAGACCTAACCAGCTTCGGGGCTATTATCGGTCGAGAAAACGCGACTGGGGCGGGAGGCGAGATGGAAGTGGGCCGGCTGTCCGTCGCCATTCGAAGCCAAGGCGAGTTTACTTCCTTAGATCAACTTAAAAACTTAGTAATTTTGGACAAATCCGGCCAAGGCCAGATCCACTTAGGCGACATCGCCACCATTGTGGACGGTTGGGACAAAGTTTCCACGATAACGCGGATAAATGGCCAAAATTCTCAGTTCATCAGACTTTATAAACAGTCCGGGGCCAACACCGTCAAAACCGCGGCCTCAGCCTTGGAAGTGGTCGAGGACATAAATAATAGGCGGCCGAACGTCGATATTCAACCAATTTTTGACAGTTCGGAACACATCAAAAAATCTATCGGCGCCGTCACTGAGTCAATTTTAGTGGGTGGATTTTTGGCTGTGGCTGTTATTTTGGTATTTTTACAACATCTCAAAAGCGCTCTTGTTCTCTCTTTGTCCATACCTATATCCATAATAGCCACTTTTTTGACTCTTTATTTTGGCGGTTTAACCTTAAACGTGATCACCATGGGAGCTTTAGCCTTAGGCGTGGGCATGATGGTCGACAATTCTATCGTGGTTTTAGACAACGTTTATCGACTTAGGGCCCAAGGTTTGCCGCCAAAAAAAGCCGCGGCCCAAGGCGCCGACGAACTTAAAGGGGCGGTTATAGCCAGTTCGTTAACCACCTTGTCCGTTTTTTTGCCCATGATTTTTCTCGAAGACATGACTGGCGAACTCTTTCGGCCTTTTTCTTTTACTATCGCTTTTTCTTTGACCTGTTCGCTAGTGGTCTCCCTAACCTTGACCCCGATGATGGCTAGTTTGCTTTTGGAAAAAGCGCCTAACTCGCGTTCTTCGGGCCTTACCGGCGGCGATGACTTTAAGCGGTCGTCTAGCCTCTCCAGCGACGATGATTGTAGGCGGTCGCCTGGCTTTACCGGCGAAGCTGATTGTAAGTGGTCGTCTGACCTTACCAGCGGCGATGACTTTAAGCGGTCGCCTGGCCTTACTGGCGACGCTGAATGCCAGCCGCCGCCTTCTGGTCTCTCCAGAGACGCTGAATGTCAGCCGCCGCTTTCTAGCCTGCCCGAAGGCGCTTTTAGCCAACCGTTTCCTTTGAAGGGCGACGACTTCGGTCAGCCGCGATACGGGCGACGTTATTTTCAGGCGCTCGTATCTGGCTATCTGAACCGCTTGGCCCTAGCTCTCAAAAGGCCCTGGTTAACGGTTATTTTGGCTTTTTCGCTTTTATTGGTCTCCTTGGCTTTGATTCCATTTTTGGGAACCGAGTTTATGGGTAGATCCGACGGAGGGGAATTTTCAGTCATTTTGGATATGGAAAAGGGAACCAGGGTGGAAGAAACCTCCCAAACCATGAGTTTGGTCGAGGCTATAGTGGACGAAAACGCGCCTGAAAAAATTAGGGCCATCTCCTGGATAACGGGCCATAGAGGCGTTTTAAGGGTCAAACTTGGGGAATTCGCTAAACGAGAGCGCTCGGTGTTTGAGATAGTGGAGGATCTAAGGCCCAAGCTAGCCAGCGTTCCAGGAGTTTCTTTACGTTTAGACGTCGACAATCAAGCCTCGTCCCTGATTGACATTGGCGGAAGCGGCAGCCGAATTCAGGTGGAAATCAGGGGCGACGACTTAGAAACGGCCTCGCGAATCGCCAAAACCATGAAGGAAATTTTGGAAAATCTGCCGGGAATTCGCGACGTTTATCTGAGCCACGAAGATCGCTCCCCCGAGGAAGTGATCGCCATAGATCGAGTCAGGGCCGCCGACGCCGGCGTGAGCATCGCCAGCGTCAACGCCTTAATCCGGACGGCCTTAGGCGGTCAGACGGCGGGAAACTACCGAGAAAGAGGCCGAGAGTTTCCCATCCGGGTGGTTTTAAAAGACGCGGAGACCATAGGTTTAGAGCGCCTTTTGAATTTGCCAGTGGTCAATCGTCGGGGCCAAATGGTGGTTCTCTCCAACGTGGTGACCGTCAAAAAGGGGCTCGCGCCTTTGTCTATCTCCCGAAAAAATCAATCGCGGGTTCAATACGTTTACGCTTCCATAGCCGGTCGTTCCTTGGGGAGCGTGGCCAAGGACATAGAGCGGGAGTTTAGGACTTTGCCTTTAGGCCAGGATTTTAGTTACGCCTTAGTCGGCGATTTGGAGGATCAAGCCAAAACGTTTCGCGATCTGACTAAAGTTTTGCTTTTGTCGGTTTTTCTTCTGTATTCGGTCATGGCTGGACAGTTCGAGGGGTTTAAAGGGCCATTGGTTATCATGTTTGCCCTGCCTTTCGCCGCTATTGGGGTGATCTGGATTCATTTTTTGACCAATACGGCTTTTAACGTCAATTCATTTATTGGTTTAGTGATTTTGGCCGGTATCGTGGTGAACAACGCGATAATTTTGGTCGATCAAGCCAACGCCTTACGAAAAAAAGAAGGGCATGACTTGACCGCGGCTTTGCTAGAGGCCGGCAAAAGACGCTTAAGGCCCATTTTAATGACTACTTTGACCACGATTTTGGGCCTCGTCCCTATGGCTTTGGGATTTGGGGAAGGGGGCGAGACCCAAGCTCCTTTAGGTCGGGCGGTAGTTGGCGGCTTAGCCTCTTCGACTTTTATAACTTTATTCGTGGTTCCCGCCATTTACAAGATTTTTTACGCTAAAAGCGCTTAAAATTATCCAATCTCGACGAAAGATTTTAACATGGATAAATTCACTTTTAAAAATATGTTTCTGGACGCCGATCCCGTGGTTCAAGGAATTATGATTCTATTGGTTTTGGCTTCCTTCGCTTCTTGGGCCGTTATCTTGGAAAAGGCGTTTATTATCCATATGTTCGGTCGCCACGTTAGGGAGTTCAAAAAACAGGCCACCCGCGTTGGTCGTTTGACGAAGCCGGACGATTTTCCTAATTTCGCGGCCCTGATCGTCGCGGCTGGCGTTAACGAGTCTTTGGATCAAGCGGGCGAGGAACGGCGGGCCGCTTATCGCGAGAGAGCCGAAAGAGCCATGCTTGGGGTCTTGTCCGGTCTTTTGGACAAGTTGGAGGCCAGAATTTCTTTACTCGCCACCATAGGCTCGACCAGTCCCTTTGTGGGTTTGTTTGGGACGGTCTGGGGCATTATGCGGAGCTTTATCGGCATCGCCGCCAGTGGGGAGACCACCTTAGCCGTCGTGGCTCCGGGGATAGCCGAGGCTCTCTCGGCCACGGCCATGGGATTGGTGGCCGCCATTCCCGCGGTTATCGCCTACAACAAAATTAACTCGGTTACGAAAAAACTCGCCAAAGAAGCCTTGATAGCTATTGGCCTAGTGAGCGACAACCTGGCTCGCGATCGGGTTTTAGGGCGGGCGGGTCAACTTTGCGCTGGCTTTTAAGGTTTAAAGTTTTAGCCGTTTAGGTAGAAAACTTTTTAGATAGTTAATATTAATATTTATTTCTTACGCTATATTTTTTTATGTATATGTTTAAATTATTTTTAAAAATTTTATTATAAATAAATATAATAATAAAATAATTAGATAAAGTAACATAAATTTAACGTTTTGGCGCGATAGGTGGCCTAACCATGGAAAGCGTTTTTTTGAAGTTCTGTCGCCTGGCTTTTTGGCGCTCGGTTTTTTTAGCCTTCGTTTTTCACCTGACCGTCGTCCTTTTTATTGTTCTGCCTGGCCGGGCGAGCGATAAGGTCGAGGTTTTAGGGAGCGTAGAATTTGACGTCTACGACCCATTGGGTGGGGAGCCAGGGGTGGCTGAACCAGAAATTTTAGAAACCGCGGCTCCAAACCCAGACCCGGAACCAGAGCCCGAGCCGGAGCCGGAGATCCCAGAAGAGGTTCCAGAGCTTTTAGAGACCAAAGCCGACGAAGCGGAGGCCACTCCACCGCTGCCGCCGCCGGTAGAAAAGCCAAAAATAAAAGTCCCGAAAAAGCCTAAACCCAATCCAGCCCCAGCGGCCTCAGCCGCTGGGGAGCCCAGTCAAGCCTTGACCAAGCAAACAGGCGAGGGCCAAGGCGGCGTTGGCGGGGGAACGGGCCGGGGCAATCCTGACGCTCGGCGGGCTTACATGGCCAGAATCCAAAGGTTACTTGAGAGAAATAAAAAATATCCCCCCGTGGCTCGCTCCAATCGTTTCCAAGGGGTCGTTTACGTCCGTTTTACCTTAAACCGAGAAGGGCGAGTGGTAGGAAGTCAAATTACCAAAAGCTCTGGCCAAGTTGTTTTGGACGACGAAGTAATGGGTTTAGTCAACAGGGTCAACCCGTTTCCCACTTTTCCCAAAGAGATGGAAGATAGCGCTTTAACCCTTAACGTACCTATTCAGTTTAGACTTCGGTAAGGGTCGGTGATGTCGGCGAAAAATTGACAGATTCATCGATCCGTGAGTAATTAATATCAAAGGACTTTATTTATATGTAAAATGGGTAAATATAAAAATTTGGTTGACTCATACACCTTCATAGATTAAAATACCAGTATTAACGGCATTTCCAACTCTAAGAAGGTGAGTCATGACCAGATTTTCTGTCGATCCTCAGTCTTTCTTTTGCGTTAACACTAAATGTGAGAAATTTAGTCTCATAGGGCCTTGGCGAAATATCCGCGCGACGCCTTTACGGGAAGGATCGCCGTCCTTTATATTATTGTCGACGCCGCTGCAAAATTTTCTCCGCTACCCGCGGCGCGCCTTTCTTCAGTTCCAGTGTGAAGCCGGAAACTATCGAACAGATCCGCCAACGCGCCACCGAAGGCGTAGGCGTTCGCGCTACCGCAAGATTGCCGCATGTTGACAAAAACACGGTCCGCAGCGTAATTCGCCGCGCTGGCCAGAGTTGCGTGGCGGTTATGGACAAAGAATGTACGTCCTTAACCCCAACTCAAGTCCAGTTTGATGAGCTGTGGTCCTTCGCTCAAAAAAAAACGGCGAAGAAACGTCTGAAGGCGATAACCTAGAAGATCGCCTCAACAGTTTTGCCGTGACAAAGCAACAAGCTGGCAGGCTTTGGCTTTGGACTGCCTTAGAGGTAGACTCTCGGGTTATCATTTTTAACCTGGTTGGTGGCGGAACTCTTGATGATGCCCGAATAATGGTCAACAATATTAAGAAAAGAATATTTAATAAACCTCTTTTTGTCTCTGACGAGTTAATACATTACAAAACAGCTTTTTGTCTCTGACGAGTTAATACATTACAAAACAGCCTTGAGCGAGGCATTCTATACTGAAGTGGCGTTCCCACCTACAGGAAAGCGTGGTCGTCCCAGGAAGCCTTTGTCAGTTCTCGACAATGATTTGTTATATGCAACTGTTATCAAAAAAAGAATAAATAAAAATGTTATCGAAATAAAGAGGACAATTTTCTTTGTATATCCTGACAAAGTTAATTTAAGTCTCGCTAAGTCACCTGTTAAAACTATAAATACGTACTTTATTGAAAGAATAAATGGTAATTGGCGACTTTAGGACTCACATTTAACACGTAAAAGTTTAACTTTTGCTAAATCACCTGTGTTATTAGACGCTAAATTTGAGTTAAACGTGGCGGCTTACAACTTTATCAAGCCGCGTTCAACTCTTAGCTGGCGGGGCGATAAACAATCTGGAAAGAAGTATTACATACCTACTACTCCAGCTATGGCCGCGGGGCTTACTTCTCGTCCTTGGACTTATTATGAGCTATTAAGTACTAAGGGAATAAATTAAGGCATTGTCAATACGGATAATATATCACCGAAAATTCTGGAAAAACTCCGATCAACGTCCTGAAGCTCATTTTGGGGCGAAGACACAATTGGCGAAAGAACAGGGGCGGCTTTTAGGAGTACCGAGTCCTTTTTAAAATTCTCTTTTCGTTTTTTTTTGGTCCTGACGCCGCCGATCTCCGTCCTGACTCCGCGGTTTAACCATCCTAATATCCTCCCCCCTCCCTTTAAGCAATTTAAATGCCAAAAATCATTAAATAGGAAGGAAATTTTAAAAAAAAATTAAATGATTTGACCCTGGCTAAAGGCAATTCAAAAATTTAACTTGACAAACAAAGGAAAGATATTTAATATTAACATGAATATGTAGGTCAATAGTTTGACCAGCCACCCACCGCTTTTCTAGAGTTCCATAAGTCAGAAGAAGATCCGACCTGGGCGGGGCCAAGGTCTTATAGCGAATTATAGGCTTAATTTCAACTGTAGCTTTGACGCGAGAATTATTATGACAATATTTGTAGATAAAATGCCTCTTTCTATATCTAATTTTGCGAAAGTCATTTCTAGCGGCGGCACATATGTCGATAAAACCGACTTTTTAGCCAAAATTATCCAGCGTGGAGGTAACGCCTTTTACTTTTCCCGTCCCAGGCGATTCGGAAAGACTCTGACCGTCTCTACCTTGGAATATCTCTTCTCCGGTAGAAGGGACCTCTTCAAAGGCCTGGCCATTGAGAAACATCTTGATGAAGAGAAATTCGCCCCGCGTCCCGTCCTCAGACTGGACATGAGCTTAATTAAAACGGACGCCGGATTGCCGGAATTTCGGGTGTCTTTGGCCAATCACACCAAACTGAGGGCTAGGCTATTAGGAGTTGAACTCCCGTCGGATTATTCCGCCGATTTCGCCTTGTACGATCTTATTGTGACGCTCGGGGAGAAATCGTCAAACGGGATCGCCGTGCTCATAGACGAATACGACGCCCCACTGGTTAATTTTTTGAATCAGCCCGACCTGTGTGAAACTCTCCGCAAAATCATGCACACTTA
>JAIROO010000081.1 GCA_031257535.1 Deltaproteobacteria bacterium | reverse complement strand
TTCGTCTGTCAGACCATAACTATTTAATTATTGAGTTACGGTATTGTCCTGAAACAAACAAGTTAACTGAAGACGAAAAAAATCAAATTTTGGCCGCCGCCGCGGAAACAAAACTACTTTCCAATTTATATAATGAGAGTTTAGCTACCGCGATGGCGTTTAAACTCGGTCGCGAAAAGCTTCAAAGCGTGAAGTCTAAAATTGGCTTACCTAAACCAACATTGGAGGATTATAATCAGTTTCTAGCCAATAACGTCAAAGAATATTTAACGCCAACTGAAATCAATCAAACTCTAGCTCAAACGCTTATAGATGAACTCCCTAAAGAGGATATAGCTAAGATCTTAAAAAAGGCTCAGTCAACGACAAAAATTTCCAACGAAAAAATCGACGCGCTATTGGCTAAAACCGCCCAAGAAGCCTTAGACGATATCGAAAAAAGAAATTATCCTAGCATAGTAAGTTTTCACGCGAATGAAATTACCTCTTTAGGCTTAGCGATCTATGGCGATGGGACAAAGATAGTCGCTCTTTTTAAGCAAATCAAGCCTAAGAGCGTTAATAACCCAAAAACGAGCCGAAAAACCTAAATCTTTACGCCCTAACTTTGGCGGTCTAGGCCGCTTTTTTGGTCAATGTTTAAGCGTTAGGGCGAAGAGCTTTTGGTTAGCGACCAAGCTTTCGCGCCTTTTTAATATTTTTTGGCGGACCCAAAAAAGGCCAAAAAAGCTATCGCGCCTATTCCCCAAGATAGCCACGCGCGCTGGCCTAAATCGCGGCTTTGGCTTATAGAACCCCCCCAAAAAAAACTCCCTATGACCGGTTAAGCGCCCATAACCGGAGGCGCAAGGCCTTTAATTTGGAGCCTAACGGGAGCTATCTTTGACCAGCGCGAAGTTTAAATCCCTTAAAGTCGCGATTCTTTGGGCCTCAATAGCGTTGATAATCGTCAGCTTAAACTCGCTCCGGTTGACCAGCTCCTCAAGATTTAAAATGACCTTTTCCACGACCAATCCCCCGACTAGCCCGGCTATCAACCCCACGCCCGCGCCAATGGCCGTGCCCGCTCCCGGGACCACGCTACCAATCCCCGCGCCTAAGGCCGCCCCACCGCCCGCGGTTAGGCCTTTGGAGACCGCCATCTTGGCTAGAGCCGAGGCGGCGGCCTTAAAGATAGCTTTCTGCCCTATTTTCGCCGCCAAGATCCCCGCGATGGCCCCGCTGGAAATCCCCGCCGCCGCGCTTAAGCCAAGTCTATTTTTAAAGGAAAAGGTCTCGACTGGGGTCACGTTTTGGACCAATTTGTCGAAGGTTAAGACCCGGATCTGGGCCCGAGCCGAAAGAGGGGCCGGGACCTCAAAGTGGCTTAAGCTTTTGGCGACCAGTTCTTTTAAACGCCCCTCGTATTGGGCCAGCTTAGTTTCTAGGCGGGCGAGGTTTACGGCGAACTTTTGGGCGTCCACCTCATAACCCAATAGCTCAACCATCTTGGCGGTTAAAAAGGCTTCAGCTCCGGCCGAGCCATCTTTGACGAGGGTGGCCAAACGCGAGTACTCCCCTTTTAAGCTATAATACCAGTCTAAATACCTATCAACGTTAGCTCGATATTGGTTAAAGAGCTGATTAGCCTCGGCTATTAGGGCCTTTTGGTCGGCTAAGATGGGGCTGAGTAAGGCCGCGGCCAGTTTTTTGGCTTCGGCCTCGGCTTGGGGGTCATAGTATTTGCCCTCAAGAAAAATAAAGACCCCTTCCCCCCGCTCGGCGAGCTTGGCTCGAGTTTCTTCCACTACCAGGCCTTTGGGTCCAGCGAAGAAAGTCTCCAAATAGCCCGCCCCCGGAATTAAGACTATCAAAACAAAGAGAGCCAAAAAAGCCGAGTAAGCGGCGGCTTGACCAAAACCAAAATGAGGCAAGTTCAAGGACTCAGTCGGCGGCGCGAACCCCCGCCGCCATTCGCCTTTTAAGAGGGTTAAACAAGCGATGATGGCCAAAAAACCGCCGTAAAGGCAAAAACTATTGAAAACTTGGACCAAAAACCCTATTGGTCGGGAAAAATCACGCAAAAGGAGCCAAGATTTCTGGCCCCACGTTCCAAAGAGAGCCGCCCAAGCCCCGACGCTCTTTAAAAAAGCCGAGCCTGAGTGGCTAAAGGGGCTTTCGGGTAAGTCGACGGTCGCCTCGGAGCCAAAAATCATTAAAAATAAGAAGCGCCCGCCCCCTAAGAGAAGAGGCGCGAGAGCCAGGGCCCAAAAATTAAGCCTAGCTGGCCGGAGCCAAGGGACCGACTCCTTTAGCAACCGCGAAGGGATTAAGGCCCGGACCAAGAAAAAGGTCAAAAAAGCTAAACCCACCCACAGCCAGTCTAAACCCCTTAAGAGAGCTAAATTGATTAACAAAACGAAAGAAATCAGAAAGCTAACTAAAAATAGACAGACGTTACGCCAAAAACCGTGGGCCAGATAACCGTGGACCAGGCCCGAGTCGGCGAAGGTGTGGGCTAAACGGGTCCGCCGGACCGCGGCCCCGTAGATGGCCAAAACGGCGATAGGCAGGGCGAAGGCCAGATTAAAGGCCAAAAACTCCGCTAAGGAGACGCTCGGGGCTAAAAAACCAAAGAGACGGATAAGCCCAAAGACTACTAAGCTCGCCCAAAAATATTCTTTGCCCAAAACGCTCGTCTCCTAAAAAAACCACGAAACCCCTTAGATCATATAGGCCTTAGAGGGTCAAAAGCCTTAAGAAATCCCCCAAAAAACCCAGAGGCCTTTGGGCGCGACCTTAGGGCTTAGTTTAGTCTACCAAAGGCCGCGAGGAAACCAACCTTAAAGCTTGAGCAAAAACCTTTTTTTTAAAAATATAACCACGGAAATACTACTATATAATCGAATAAAAACTTTTACTATAATAGTACATATAAATATACGAGCTTTAAAAAAATAATAAGATATTGTTTGGGATAAAATTTTACTTTAATTCATATTAAAAATTATACCTAAACCCCAAAGACTCTGTCAACTTTAGCCGCGGCCCCAATTGCCTCCCGCCCCTTAACCAAAAAGCCCCTTAACCAAAAGGTCTTTCTCAAAAATTTTCTAAGGCCCCCTCGTCTGACCAGAACTTTGACCTTAAGCCATTTAAAAAGCCCATTTGACAAGACCATAAAACTTTATAAAATGGATTTAAGCCAAAAGTTTAACCAGGATCTTTTTTAAGTTTCGCGGGAGCGGCGGCTTTTTTTTAAGGTTCTTTAGGGAGGTTTTAGGGCGGCCAAAGTTATAAAAGCCAAGCTAAAAACCAGCCAACCCCGCCTATTTTTTTTATGGTTTTACGGCAATATCTTTTGTTTTTCTTAGCTACGGGCTAGATTATATACCTAAATACTTTTCTAAACAGTGTCTATATAATAACTATAAAACTTTTTTGTCATATTTAACGTGTTTTTAACGCTCTCACAACTATAAAAACCCTCTAAAGCTCTAAAAAATACCTGACCTTAGGCCTTTTTAGGCTAGACGTTTTGACGATCCGCCAAAAAGACCTTTTTTTTAGGGCGGAGGACGTTCAAAATGGCTAAGGTGAGGGACCCAGTTGAAAAAAATAAGCGTAAGGCCAGAAAAAAATCATGGATCTGAGCGAAAATCCCTTCTGCCTTTTAGGCGCCATGGCCGGCGACGACTCGGCGAAAATCACGGCTCTAATCGAAGATAAGACGCGGTCTTTAAATTACAAGACCTTGACTCAGATCCAAGCCAACTTAACCAATCCCCAGCGCCGCCTCGCGGCTGAGGTCGCCTGGCTCCCAGGCTTACAACCCGAAGAGGTGGCCGGCGCCCTTTTAGCCTTTAAAACGGCTCCCATAAGCTTATTAGCCCTAAACCTCCCCCCTTTAGCCAGATGTAACGCCCTAGCCTCGGCTCTGCCTAAAGCCGAGGACCGACTCTTGGAATTTATTTTAGAGCTGGTCAAGGCTTACGACGAGATTAACCTTACCGATCTCGCCAAAGACCTAAACGCGGCCCGGGGCCAAGGCGGCTGGCCTCTGGTCTTACCCAAACATTTGGAAGTGGCCGTCAGCGATCGGAAGGCTTATTTTCTGGAGTCGATTTACGCGGAGCTAGAAAAACTAACCCCGCCTAAACGTTTAATCCTTTTAACCACGGCCATTAGCCAAGACGCGGCTTTAGGCCAAAAACCAGCTAGCTCGCTTTTGGCCGAGACTTTAGGCCAGTTCGCGAAAGAAGTCCGCCTCCCTTTGGCTCACCGGACCCAAACGGTTTTAGACGACGTTTTTTATCTCCATTCTTTGATTGACTCCCCGCCCGAAGGCCTAACTAGCCAAGGTCCAGAGTCCTTGGAGGGAGCCGCGGCCAAACTGGTCAAATCCACAAAAAGCTGGGATCAGCTGGCCCAACCCTTTCAACTTTTAGCCAAAAGCTTAAAAAAACCCCACCCGGAAAGCCAAGTTTTAGCCTTAAAAATACGGGAATTGGCTTTTTTAGCCTATAACTCTGGGGGTTATTTAACGGTCGCCTTGGTCCTGACCGATTTGTTGAGCGAGGTTTTCGCCGAGGTGGTGGACGTGGCTAGCCAAGCCCAAAAGGACGCGGCCTTTTTAGACGAGTTAGCCAAAAAACGCCACGAAGAAGATACTAAACGTTTAAAAGCCGATTTTTTAGAAAGACTTTTAGCGACTATTTTAAACAAAACCCGCGACTTAGAAACCTCTCTCGCGGCTCACCCTAGCCACGGGCTAACTAATCTTGACCCCCAAATCGAGGAACTCCGCGTTTTACTGAACGACGTCGCTTCAGAGGCTAAAGAGCGAGAAACCACCCAAAAAGTGGCCTTAACCGTCCGTAACCTAGCCTTACGCTGCCACCACCGCTATGGCCGAGCGGACTTGGCCTTAGTTCTTTTGACCGCTTTAGCCAAAATCTTCGATGGCCAAGAACCCTTCGCCTCTTTGTTCGCGTCCGACCTAAAATCCCTTGGCCAAACCGACTCCGAAAAGCCGCCAGATCTTAGCTTGGCCCGGCGACCCTCCTTAAAACTGGGACTTTTAGCCTTAGTCGCGGTTATTTTGCTGATTTTAATCTTAGCTTTCTTCGCCCTCTAGCTAAAAGGCCATAAAACTCAACCTAAAAGGCCAAAATAATCTAGCTAAAAATCCATAAAACTCTAGCTAAAAGACCATAAAACTCTAGCTAAAAGGCCATAATAATCTAGCTAAAAAGCCATAAAACTTTAGCTAAAAGGCATAAAAAAGGGTTCTTAAAAAACGTCTCCTTATGGATCAGTCCCCATGACCTTAAAGCGATACGTTTTTTTCGACTTTTTTAATCTCTAAGATCTTGTTTTTATTTTAGTTTTTATTTTGGTTTTAGATCATTAAAAAATGACGTGTTATGGTAGCGTGAAGAGGTAGGAATATAGTTTGTTTTATGAGTATATTAATACTTAATAATTATTTATATAATCATTTTGGCATTATTGCCAAAAAATCGTAATATAGCGTTATCTAATAATTGACGCGAATCATTAATAGACAAAGAAATACCTATAAAATAGTTATAATAAACTATTTTACATGCTAAAACACCTTACTAGTTAATGTATAATCTATTAATAAAAGCCGTTTTTTAGTTTTAGCTAAAAAACGGCTTTTATTTGCTCGCCAAAAATGATAACAAGCCCTATTATTCATAGACCAATATATTATTCATAGGTTTCCCTATTATTCGATCTAATCTATAAATCTTGGCCCGTGATAAAAATAGGCACGGTCCAGGTTAAAACCGTCATAGAGCCTTTTGGGTTATTACGAACGGTTAAGTCAAAAAGGCAGCGTAAGCTTAGGTTTCCCCAGCGGCCTATGCCCACGACCACTTCCGGGCCTAAGGAGAAGAATTTGGTCCGATCGCCATTGGCCAGACCCTTGCCGCGCGCGTCCGTAGTTTGCCAAGACCCGGCCGTGGACGCGGCTAAAGCCACGTTGCCGAGCTGTTTGCCAATGGAGCTTTCCATATGAAAGTTTTGGCCTTCGCGCAGGTCGGTTTTCCGTTGATCGTAACTAATCTCGTAGCGAATGACGGTCGACCAGGTCCAGGTCTTGGCCTCGTCAAAATACAAGGTCAGACCAGCGGTCGGCTGTAAACCCCAGTAACCCAAGCCCGCGCTCGTCACCTCGTTTTCCCGGTACTCGCCAATGGGGAAATGCACGGCCGTGGACAGCAAAGCGTCATAGCGCTCGCCGTGCCAGGCGATGGTGACGTGCGAATAAGGGTCGCCCAGGCCAAAATGTCGCTCGTCGCCGCCACCCACTAAAGTCCGGCCCAAATCGTAATGGGTTAAGGGCACGACCAAATCTAATATCAGGTTGCCGCCCAAAATGTTGACGTCCGTACTCCAGACAAAACGGTGAGTCTGAGAGAAAACCTTGGTCGACGTATGGGGGAAATTAAGCTTCCGACCGCGATCGTCGACGTAATCGCTAGCCTGATACCAGGCGTTATACATTAAGTAATACAAACCAGGCGGGGGCATGGAGGCCAGCATGTAACCACTACCACCTGGAGTAAAGTGAGCCTTACTAAAAGCGTCTTGGGGTTTAGTTACTATAAAGAAGCCCAAAAAAACGAGCGTTAAAACAAAAAGTTTCCGCATAGTGTCGCCCTTATGGGGCAAGGCTTAAATTTTAGGGTTGCGGCTTTTAATTACGCCCTATCGCCGCGATCCCGCCAAAAACGCCTCGCCAGACGGTTGGCCAAAATGGCCAATTTTTTCAAAAATAATTCTCCAAAAAGTCAGAGCGGGACGAAAAGAAAAACCTCCCTTCGCTGCCCTTAAAAAGCCACCGTTGTCCTGTTGAAAAGCCTATAGCCTAAAGCGAGCGGCTCAAAGGCGGGGTAAAAGAAAAAAATTACCGCTAAGGTCGCCCTCGTTTAAAAACAAAAAAAACGCGAACCACCTTATTAGTTATTACATTTAAACCTTATTATATCTTTACAGCTAAAAAGAAAGGGCTTTCGAATACGACCCTACCAATAGACAGCCAAAAAGAATAAACGTATTTAATTTTTTGGGTTTGATAAATTTTACTAATAAGAAAAGGATTTGTCAAGGGCTTAGAAGGGAGGTAAAAAAAATACGCTTTAATTTTACGGCTCTAATGGGTTAAGGGGGGGCTTGATTAACGCGGATTACCCTTAATTTTGGGGGCCAAGACCCGAAAAAAAAAACCGCCTAAAAAACCGATCTAAGACGTTAAAAGTCATTAAATCGATTTTTTAGGCGGCGTAAATAGCTGGTATAAGGCTAGTTAAGGATTATCGCGTCGCCTTTAACCCAAAATATTCCGGCGAATAGTCTCAATGTCCGGGGGTTTGTCGCCACTATAAAAACGTAAAAGAATAAAGCCGACCTTTTTTAAGATATAGTTCCGGGCTTTATCCTTATTGGTGGGAGCCCGACTTTCGTCGATGACTTCCACCACGGCTTTGATGTTGAGTTTTACGTCGCAGACGATAAAACTTAAGCTCGTACCGTTCAAAACGTTGTCGGCGATCTTTTGGTGCTCTGGATGGCTGGAGCTAGCTTTAACCACCGACCGACAGACGACGTTCGGGAAAATCAAGTACTGATTTAAGGCTGAACGCAATAACTTGTAGTAGACGATCTCCAAAGGACTCATAAACGGAGAGATCTCGTATGTTACGTCCAGATCTTGAATGGTCACCGCCTTTTTGTCGACCGGAGCTGGCGCCGGTTTGGGCATTTGGGTCTGATCCACCTGAATAGGGAAACTCATCTGGGTCTCGTCGGGACCAGTCAGACGAACTGGTTTAGGCGGGGGCGGGGGCGTTAAGTCGTCTAAGTCGTCGGTCACCTCATGGACCGCGGCCACTGGAAATTCGGGGGGCGCGCTAATCCCAATCAAGGGAGCGGCCACTGGCGGCGCCTTAATGGGAGCGACGGGCTCGTCTAGTTTTGGGCTTTGTCTAGCCAGCCGCGGTTGCGCCTCGGCCGCCGCGGCTTCGCTCGCGGCCACCAGCACCACCGTAGGCGGCTGATTTAAAGCCGCGACCTGATTAGGCGGAGCGACGGGAACGGATTGAACCACTGGAACCTCGGGCGGGAAAACCACCGGCGGGGCGATATTAGGCGCGGGCGTTAACTCGACTGGCTGGGAGGGCCAAGGTTCGGGAGAAGCGAGAGGTCGCAGGGGCGGCAAAGGCTGGAGTGGCTCCAGGAAGGCTAAAGGCTCGACTTGGACCGGCGGCGGCGCCTGGACCAGCTGAACCGAAGGGGGCGGAGGCGCGGCCAGTTGAACTACGGGCGTTGGCTGGGGAGCTAAAACGGGGCGCGCGGCTTGAACCTTAGGCGCCGCCAGCTGAAACTGCGAGGGGGCCTCCTCGCGGGCGGGGGAAATCCCCACCAAGTCCGCCACCCCCATTTCCAGGCTAGGACTAGCCGGGGCCACAAAATTAGGGGCCATGGGGACCACTGGCGCGGGGTCTTGATAAATTGGCTGGGGCGCTGGCTGGGGAGCTGGCTGGGGAGCTGGCTGGAGTTCTGGTCGCGGCTCTGGTCGCGGCGGTAGCGGTGGAGCGACGTTAGGTAAAGGCTGAGCCACCTCAGCGAACTCGTGGGCTAAAGCCAACGACTGGGTGTCCTCGGCGCTAGAGTCGCCAACTGACCGGAGCCGGACGGCCCGAAAACCGCCTTCTGGGGTCAAAGGACTGGCTAAAGTCGAAGGGTCTGACCCAGAATCATTAGGCGCCGGCGAAGACTCGGGCGGAGGAGTCTCTAAAGGGGTCGAAGTCGATTTGCGGGAAAAACGCGATTTCTTTTCTTTTAAAACTGGCTTTTCGGCTTTTTTAGCTTCGGCTTTTTTCTCCGCAACCCTTTTAGCCTCGGCCTTTTTTTCGGCTTCTTTTTGTCTTTCCTCGGGGGAGACTTTTTTTCTTTTGACCGCTAAGAGGATCAAAATTAAGACCACCAGCCCGCCGCCAGCTAAAAAAAGCCAGTTATCCCCGCTAAACGCGGTCTCCAAAAAACTAAATATACCGTCCATAGCGCGACCTTGTTAGAAATAGCGGCCACCACTTAAACGGCCAATCTCGCCTTTTTTGGCCTATCTAAAATAGACTTGGCCGGCCGTCTCAAGCTTAGGCGTCTAAGCCTTTCGCCCTTAAAAAAAACTTATTTTATTGGGGATCAACTTACCTTATTGGGAACTAAAATTAAAGTCAATAGAAGCTAAATCAGGTTTAGATAAGCCGGATAAAGCTAAGGGCTGTTTTTGGCTTGTCTTAAACGGCCAAGCTTAAAAAGCCGTTTTTTAGGGTTAGCCAAACGCTTACTAGGGTTTTAAGCTAGCCGGCCCATATTTTTTCAGCCGTCCCTTTTTTAAGCCTTTTTCTTTGGTTAACCAATCTTAGGAAAAGTTGCCCTTTGGTTAACCAGGCTTTTGAAAGTTTGCCCTTTGGTTAACTTTTTAAGGTTAACCAAAAAAACTAAAAAGGGGTTTAGCCCTTGGCTAACGACCTTGGCCAAAACCGCTTTTTTGGGTTAATCCCCTTACCAATAAGGAAGGAGCTAGTCCCTGGCCTTTTGGTTAACTACTATCAATTTAGTTAGTATTAATATAGTTAGGCCAAAAAGCTTTCGGCTGGCCCTTTGGTTAAGGTTAGCTTTGGCCAGGGGAGTTAGCCCTTTGGCGGGTTAGCCTTAACCAGAGGGGTTAGCCTTTGGTTAAAGTTAGCCTGGACCGGTTAGGGTTAGCCCTTTGACGACGGTTAGCCTTGACCAGGGGGGGTTAGCCCTTTAAAAATCAGCCTTTAAAAACTCTTTTGGCTCCCAAAAACTTTAAGCTAGACTCGAAAGCGCCTTGGCCTTAAACTAGCTTTAGCCCTAAAATAACTAGAAAAACCTTAAAAATAGAAGACTCCAGAAAAAATTTTGGGGCTCTTTGGCCACTTTTTAGGCGCGAATTCGCGCTATTGTACCATAACCCACAAAAATTTAAAAATCTTTGGCCGTAAGCCCGTCAGCCCCAATTAAAAATTGGTCCGCGACGATTTGGCGAGCCTAAAAATATTTAGCGTCAATTATCCACCCTAGGGCCAGGCGAGCTAAGCTAAAAAATAGGCCAAAATCGCGGAAAAGCGCTTAAGCTCTAGCGCCTTAAAAAAAAGGCCCTTCTGGCGTTCGGGCGTAATCCTTAAAAAGGGACTTTGGAAAAAAATTCCAAAAAAAAAGAGCGTCTCTTTTTAAGGCCGGGGATTCTTTTTCCGTAAACGGGTGGCTTTAGGGGTGACCTCTAAGACCTCGTCCTCCCGTAAATACTCAATGGCTTCCTCTAAAGACAGCCTTCTTGGCGGAATAAGCCGTAAAGCCTCGTCAGAGCCGCTAGCCCGAATGTTGGTCAACTTTTTTTCTTTACAAGGGTTGACCCAGATGTCCTCGGGCCTAGAGTTTTCGCCGACAATTAAGCCAGGGTAGACCGGATCGGAAGGGTTAACGAAGATCGAGCCCCGAGGTTGGAGGTGATAAAGGGCGTAAGCCACGGCTACTCCTTGACGGTCAGCCACCAAAGAGCCATTAGCCCGCCCTTTAAATTCTCCGCTATAGGGAGCGTAACCTTGGGCGATGGCGTTAAAGAGCCCTAGTCCCCGGGTGTCGGTCATAAACTGGCCCCGGTAACCAAAAAGGCCGCGAGTCGGGATCTGAACCTCTAAACGCACCCGACCCGAACCGTGATTGGCGAGCTTGACCACCCGACCTTTGCGAGCCGTCATTTTCTCGGCCACCACCCCGACGTACTCCTCGGGCAAATCCAAAACCGCGAGTTCCAAAGGCTCGTGCGGCCGACCGTCGATCTCTTTGACGATGATTTTAGGCGGGCCTAAAGTCAGCTCAAACCCCTCGCGCCGCATGGTCTCGACCAGAACGGCTAACTGCAACTCGCCTCTGGCCCCCACCTGAAAGGTCTCGCCCGAGCCCGCGGGATCGACGGTGACCCGGATGGAAACGTTAAAAAGAGCCTCCTTCTCTAAACGAGCTCGGATCTGCCTGGAAGTTAAAATAGTTCCTTCGCGACCAGCTAAAGGCGAGGAGTTGACGCTAAACTCCATGACAATGGTCGGCTCGTCGACCACTACGGGCGGGAGAGCCTTGGGATTAATCGGGTCCGCCACGGTGTCGCCAATATAAGCTTCCGGTAACCCCGCCAAAGCCACGATATCCCCAGCTTCCACGGTCGAGGTCTCCACGCGGGCTAAACCCTCAAAAGTAAAAATAGCCTTTAAGGGGGCTTTTAAGGTCACGACCCCATTTTTTAAAAGAGCCACCTCTTGACCGGCTTTTAAGCTACCAGCGCGCAAAGGGCCCACGCACAAGCGACCGAGATAGTCCGAGTACTCTAAGTTGGTGGCCAAAAACTGGGCCGGGGCCGCTGGATCGCCGATAGGCGCGGGAATGTTAGCCACGATCGACTCAAACAAGGGTTTAAGGCTAGGCTGGTTTTTAGGGTTTGGGTCTAAGGCCTCGGCTAAAGTCTTAAAAGCCAACCCCGCCTTAGCGTTGGCGTAGAGAACCGGAAACTCTAGCTGTCCGTCGTCGGCGTCCAGATCAATCAGAAGAGAGTAGATCTCGTCTAAAACCTCGCCCGGCCTTCGGTCTGGGCGGTCGATCTTGTTGATGACCGTCACTATGGGGAGACGCTTTTCCAAGACTTTCTGCAGAACAAAACGAGTCTGAGGCAGCGGGCCTTCGGAAGCGTCCACCAGCAATAGGGCCCCTTCGACCATGGACAAGGTCCTTTCCACCTCCCCCCCAAAGTCGGCGTGGCCAGGGGTGTCGACCACGTTGATTTTGACGGACCCATAATTAATAGAGGTGTTTTTGGCCATGATGGTGATGCCTTTTTCGCGCTCTAAATCTAGATTGTCCATGACTCTTTCCCGGACAGCCTGATTTTCCCGAAAAAGGCCGCTTTGCCAGAGCATAGCGTCCACCAGGGTGGTTTTCCCATGATCCACGTGGGCGACGATAGCCACATTTCTAATATTGTCCCGCCGCATGGCTCTTTTTTGGCCCTCCTAAAAAGCGAAAAAGACTCGCCGCCAATAAATCCAAGATAAATAATAAAGGCCAAAAAAATAGCTCCGAGCCTTTCCGGAGCCACCTCGCCAAAAATAAAGTTAATAAAGTCCTAAAAAGAGTTAATAGAAATAAAAAAAAGGTCTAACGTTTAGCCTATTTAAATAATAAGCCAGTCTTTTAAAAGACTTTTGGGGCCATAGGCCCAAAATTTAGGACTTTTTTAAAGAAAAAAAGAGGTTGGCTGTCAAGATCCCTTGGCCTAAGCGTCAAATGAGGAACTTACTATCCCGAGCGAAAAAACCCTCAAAAAAAAACAAGCCCCCAAACGAAGCTTAAAAAAAGAGTCGCTAAGGGGCTAAAAAGCGGGAGATCGCGGCTATTTGATGACAATGTTGAGGATTTTGGGTACGGCCAAATGGGGTTGGCCAGCCTCGTTAACGGCCACCACGGGATCGCCAGTCGAGGCGCTAATGCCGACTTGAGTCAGACACCCGCATTTTTTACACCACCGGTGTTCCAATTTACCGATATCCCCAGCTTGGACGTTTTCCTCGGCTACCACCATCCAGGCGTGCTGTTTGCCATCAATACATAGGCCTATTTGAGGTTTCTGCATGGCCATATGGCGCAATCCTTATTAAAACGAAATAAAAAAACTTAAATTCAAACAGCCAAAAACCACCGCGCGAAGAAGCCGCGCCAAATTTTCCAGTTAATTTTTGGCGTAAAGCCCCAAGAAAAATTAAAAACTTTTAGCTTCTGGCCCGAGGACCACCACTTTAGGCTGAAAAACCTAAATTCTTAACAAATATATACTCGCCCTTAAAAACTGTCAATATCGAGGTCACCCAAAATTAGGGTTTAGATAAATAATCGAATTTTTTGTCGCTATCTACTTTCGACAATCTACTTGATTAAACGCGAAAAAAGGAAAAGAGTCTTTAAAGCCGGCCGCGCGAAGAGGCGGCCAAAAGCTAGCCAACTAAGACTTGACGGCCTGGTTGACAAGCGGACTATTTTAGTCTATAAATAACTGATTTTATAATTAAAAAGCGGCAAATAATATTTTATTAATAGACATTATATTGATTAAAAAATTAAATATGAATCAATATTATACATACATTATGTGGTTAGTTTGGGTTGTTAACGCTAGCGGGCGAACCTTTTACGCCTCCCCTACCCTAAACTGGGTTTAGCCGCCAAAAAACTCGCCTTCGCCGAAAAAATATCCCCGTCAAAAAAATTGCCCTACTAAAAAATTTAGCGGCCAAAAAATTTTAACTTCGCGAAAACTGGCTCCAAGTAGGTTAGCCTCGGCTTTTAGGGTCAAGTCGCCTGGCCAAAAAAGGCTAAACCTGACTTTCGCGTAAAAAACATTTAATAATTGGTTGTATAATTATATATAGATAATAATTTTATAATTGATAAAATAAGTGTCGGTTATTGGAAGTTATAATACATTTAAAGATGATTTTATCAATAATTTAGAACCATTTATTTTAGAAAGCCTTTCAGCAATTTTAGCCCGGGTATGATATAGTTGGCTAGCCGTCGGTAAATAGGCGAAATCAAAGGTTAAAAAAACCTTTTTCAAGGGCAAGTTTCGTCTTGGGCCAAAAATGGAATCTTAGCTAAAGGATTCTTGGTTAAAGGATTCTGGCCCAGATTTTCGCGAAAAGATAGACTAATGTATTATGAATATTCATGAAAATATCAGATAAAGACCAAACTAAGTCTGTTTCAGAAGACAAAAATCGCGTCAAAAAATTAACGCCCAACGAGGATTTTTTACCCGACCCCGATAGCGAGCGCGACGACTTTATTCGTTTAACGGGCCGCCAAAAGGGTCGGCCGCGATGGGTGGTCGAAGTGGCCAAGATCGCCAGCGACTTTAAAGAACGCGTGACCCAAGCGGTGAGTCCTAATGGCCCCGCCAAAGAAGAGTTTGAGCGATTTCTCTTGGAGTTACGTCAAACCCTAAACCCAAAAGTGGACAAGGCCGAGGCCATCGACTTGCTGGCCCAACAAATAATTACCAAACCGATATTTGAAGCTTTATTTGAAAACTACTCTTTTGTTATAAATAATCCTATTTCTAAAGCCTTAAAGTCGTTAATCGACGTTTTGGTGGATCAAGACTTAGAAAACGATAAAGAAATCCTGGCCCGCTTTTACCAAAGCGTTAAAGATGAGGTCGCGGGTCTCGCTAGCCCCAAAGCGCGCCAAGAACTCATCGCCACGCTTTACGATAATTTCTTTAAAATCTCGACCCCTAAAACCGTGGCCAAACTGGGCATTGTCTATACGCCCATAGAAATAGTGGATTTTATCGTCCATTCAGTGGCTAAAACCCTCCAAATCGAGTTTGGTCGAGATTTTTCGGCGAAGGAAGTCCACGTTTTAGACCCTTTTACTGGGACCGGGACTTTTATAACGCGCTTAATTCAAACTGGCTTATTGGGGCAAGGCGAAACTTTAACGAGACAATACCGCCATAACCTAAACGCGAATGAAATTGTGCCGCTGGCCTATTATATCGCCTCAATCAACATTGAAAACGCCTATCACGAGGCGATTGGCCAAGAAGTGGTCTATCAGCCTTTTGAAGGGATCTGTTTAACGGACACTTTTCTACTTTATGAAGAAGAGCGAGTTGATAACTTTATTAATAACCAGCTTAAGACCAATTCAGAGAGAGCGATAGCCAAAAATAAAGCCCCAATAATGGTAATTATTGGTAACCCACCCTATTCAAAAGGGCGACGCGACGCTAACGACAACTCTAAATATCAATCTTATCCTAAATTGAACGATAGAATTAAAGATACCTACGGTAAATTTTCAGCGGCGCAATCTTTAATCTCATTATATGACGCTTATATTAAAGCTTTTCGCTGGGCTACGGATAGTCTGGACGCGAACGCCGAAGGTGTGATAGCTTTCGTTACTAATTCAGGCTGGATTGACGCAATATCTACTGATGGATTGAGAAAATGCTTTGAAAAAGATTTTTCAACTATTTATGTCTTCAATCTACGTGGTAATCAACGTAATATCGGCGATAAAAGCAAAAGAGAAGGAGGAAAAATATTTGGAAAAGGGAGCATGGTTGGAATATCAATTACTTTTTTAATAAAAAATTCTAAATTTTTAGGCCCAACGAAAATATATTATTCCGAGGTTGGCGACTATTTAACTACTAAAGATAAATTATCTCTTATAGCTGGCTATCACGATATTTATAACCCTGACATACGTTGGAACAAAATTACCCCTAATAAAGCTGGAGATTGGCTTAATCAACGCAGTGATTTGTTTAATAATCTGATTAATATTGGCAATAAAAGTAATAAAAATAATATTAATACAGTATTTAACTCTTTTTATTCTCTTGGTATAGCTTCAGGTAGAGATATATGGTGCTATAATTCATCACGCTTTAGTCTATCAAACAATATAAAAAATATTATAGATTATTATAACGAACAAAGATTTTTATTTTCTAATAAATTAACAAATAATAATAAGCCAAACGTTTCAGATTTTATAGATTATGATGTTAAAAAGATAAGTTGGTCTGCTAATTTAATAAATAACGCTTTAAAAAATAAAGTTATAGATTTTAATAGTAACAAAATTGTTTATTCCATCTACAGACCATTTTTTAAGCAATATTTATATTTTGATAGCTATTTAAATGAGCGCAGGTATCAAATTCCAAGGTTATTTCCTTCGCCAAAACTCCATAATCATGTGATTTGCGTAACTGGCGTTGGCGTAACTAACGATTTTTCCTGTCTTATCACGAACATAATTCCGAACCTAGATCTAATCGGTAAAACTCAATGTTTCCCTCGCTATTATTACGAGCCTAACGCCAACAAGCTAAAGACCCTTTCTACTGAGGAAACTGACGACTACCTTCAAAATGACGCTATTACCGACTATATACTTAATGAATTTCGCGCTAAATATAGTTATAATGTTACTAAAGACCATATATTTTATTATATTTATGGACTTCTGCACTCTAAAGACTACCGAAAGACTTTCGCCGCGAATCTAAAAAAATCGCCCCCTAAGATTCCTTTGGCGCGAAGCTTCTATGATTTCGCGTCCTTCTCTATCGCCGGCTTGACTTTAGCCGATCTTCACCTAAATTACGAATTCGTTAAACCATATGAGAGCGTTCAAATAACCGGCTTAGAAAAAGGGAACTTAATAGTCGACAAGATGACATACGGTAAACTGACTAACGTTACCACTTCTAAAACTAAGATCGACAAATCAACTATTCATTACAATAATGACATCACTATTACTGGTATACCGCTCGCGGTTCACGACTACGTCCTAAACGGTCGCTCGGCCCTTGATTGGCTAGTGGAAAAGTACCAATTTACGGTGGACAAAGCTAGTGGCCTGACCAACGATCCCAATGAATGGGGGCTAGAACGTCACGACCCCCGGTATATTCTGAACCTTCTTTTACGGATTATAACGGTTAGTTTAGAGACGCTTAAAATCGTCGATGGACTACCTCGCCTAAACTTTTAGATAACTCTTAACTTTTTAATATTATTAACTTAATTTTTATATTACAATGTTGTGCATAAAACGCGTCAAACAGTTTATAAAGACAAAACCGTAATTTTTCTTAAAACTTCAAGCCCGATGGCCAAATTGGAGTCATGATTGATGTATTGATGGCTTCGTAAAAACTCTAGCCTGGAAATTATAGGCAAATAACTCGACTATATAAGTCAATCTAAAATTATAGCACCCACTATATATACTATATTAATGTGCTCTCAATAATTAAATAATGGGTTTTTACAAGCGCGTCCTCTTTGATGGCCTCGTTAAAAACCATGTTTTGAAACTTTATACACGTACCTCTACTATATAGGCTGATATAAGGTTATAGCGACAACTATATATTGTATACAAATAAGCCATTAAAAAATAAAAAGGGGTTTTTACTTGGATGTCTCTTTGACGCGCTCGTAAAAACCCTTTTTTTTTCATTTTTAGAGTTGTGATACTACTACATAAGCTGGTATTTATTTTGATAACAACCATATATCGTATACAAATGACCCTGCGAAAAATAAAAGGAGGTTTTTTACGAGCTAACTAGCTGCCGGTGGGGCCGGCCGCTTTCTTGAGAAAGAAAGTCCTGGCTTCTTCCAAGGCGACTTTCAGGGCCAAAAAAATAAAAAAATAAACATTTTTTTTATTTTTGGCCTTACAACATCTGGCGCAGGCGTTTCAAATATAGCCCCATATATAGATGTATAAAGAGGACTTTCATAGAAAACTCCCAAGGAAACCTTCGACTTCAGTCGAGGGAGGAATTGGGAGCCGCGCCACCAGGCCGGCTTCGAATCCTAAAATTAACGATACGAATATTCGTAACCATCTCCATGTTGAAGAAGGCGGCAATGTTTGTGAGATACCGTGACCGTCCCGCTGAACCGTATTGACGTTGAAGCAGCCGGAAGCGCGACGGCCACTCGACCGACATGCTCGCCTTGATATTTTCCTTTGGGGACGGTGGCCTTTTTTTGGCGTTCCAAAGAGCCCACCTCGTGGAGTTAACCGCCGCCGCGTCCCTTAAAGGGGTCTTGGCCCTGGCTAGGATCGTCTTGAGCGGATCTGGCTTATCGGCCAAAAATTCAAGAACGTCCCTAAGTCCCTTTTTTTTTGGTCGCGTTCTTGGCCAGCCAGGGTAAGGTTAGAGACCATGTCCGTTCCCTCGTTGGCTTTCGGGACGATACGCTCAATTTGTAGAGGGATATTCTCTGTCCCGCGATAGGAACATCGGCGGCTCCATTTTTCCAAAATATATTCCCTGATCTCGTAACCGAACAATTCGCCCTGCTGGTAATCGACCACGGATATCTTGGGGGGGTCTGGAGCTTTTGGGTCTCAAACCTAACCGTCTCCACGACTAGCCCAGAAATAGGCGCGAGTTTGATAAGCTTTTTTACTACGTTAACCGTGGAATCAACCCTATGTTAAATCGAAGGAGCTAGCCATCCATTCTTCTTGTCGCCTTTGGTTAAGAAACCTAGGGCGACGATAGCGAAGGTTAGTCGACCTCCGATGCCTTAGGGTAATTTTTTTCTCTATTCGAGCTTTTTATGGATTAACTGTCCCCTACGCTTAACCTCGATGAGGCTTATTACCGACGTTTCGGGAGAAGTTTCGCCTACGGGAGGAATCTCCTAACTATGGCCATCCGAGGAGGTCTTACTCCCGGGATCGATTTTAATAGAGAGCGGCTAAAGAACGCGGGTTGATGAATCCTTGTCTTTTAAGATGATAGTGAATGGCCCTAAGCGAAACTCGGCGGCTCGGCGCCGTTCCAACAAGAGCCTAGCCCTTTTGGGAGAGCGGGGCCGGACAGGCGGGCCGGTCAGAGCTTAAAACATAAACCATTATAATTTCCTTGATTAAGCGCCCTTACGAGCCTGTTTAAAATTCCCCTCGGGAATGTTATTATCCGGCGTTACGCCTCGTTCCGTTTTGTCCTTGCCTAGACG
>JAIROO010000352.1 GCA_031257535.1 Deltaproteobacteria bacterium | reverse complement strand
TTTTGAAATTTTTGACGTATAGCTCTACTATAAACGCCAATATAAAGGTATAGCTACCACTATACATTGTGTGTAAACAATCCATTAAAAGTTAAAAAGGGGTTTTTACTAAGGTGTCAGTTTTTTCACTAAAAGCTATTTAGTGCCTTATGTATATTTTTTTTCAATTTGAGGCTAATCGTAAAAAAATGTTTTACCTAAAATGGATCTGACCGCAAGCCTTGGGTCAGGTTGACAGATGTTATTAAGACTAAAAAATTAGATATTAACATGTTTTTATTTTATTAAAACAAACAATTTAATTAAACAACTTATAATAAAAATAGCCTATAAAATAAACATTTATTATTTTATAGGCTGCTTTATTATATTTACAAACCGTCCTTTAGGTGGTCGGGTTGACGGGAAAAAAGACTTGCTTTTTTTTTATCGCTAATTGATAATTGTCAAGTTTTTTTCTGGAGGATTTCTTGGATGGTCCAGATAGCCCCTTTTAAAGGGTTGGTATATAACGCGGAGGAAATCACCACGTCTGGTGGTTTGTTGACCTCCCCTCCTTACGACGTGTTGACCCCAGCCCAAAGGGCTGAGTATCACCAAAGCCACCCCCACAATTTTCTCCACGTTGATTTGGGCGAGGTTTCGCCAAAGGACAAAGATCCTTTAGCCTGGCACGCGCGTTCGGCCAAAATCTTTAAACAGTGGCAAAAAACCGGGGTTTTAGTCCGCCGGGATCAAGCGGCCATTTACCTTATGGACACCGAATGGACCCACCCGGTGTCCGGTCGCAAGCTGACTCGGCACGGCTTTATCTCTCTTTTGCGTTTAGAGGCCCCCACTCACGCGGGTAGCGTCAGACCCCACGAGAAGACCTTTAGCTACCACAAGATGGAGAGACTGGACCTAATGGAAAAGACCAAAGCTCAGCTGAGCCCGGTTTTTGGTTTTTTCCCCGATCCCGATGGTCAGATCTTAAAGACCATGTTTGACTTCTCCCGGACGGACCCGGATATTTTTATTGAGGAGCGGAGTGGCCTGTCCCACTCTTTAAGCTATATCCAGACCCACGAGACCATCGGAAAACTGGTTCAGAGCTTGGAAGACAAAACCGTTTACATCGCCGACGGTCACCATCGCTATGAGACGGCTTTAAATTACTCGGAAAAAGTCAAAGCCGCCCTAAATCGGCCAGTCGACCCCAACTCAGCCATTAATTACGTCATGGTTTATCTGTGCCCCATGAGCGATCCGGGTCTGTGCATCCTCCCGACTCACCGAATCCTTAAGCGCTTGTCTCTGTCCAACGAGGAGATTTTAGGGGCTTTGGCTCCCTTAGCCGAGATCAAGGAATATCCCTTCGCGCCTAATGGCGAAAAGTCCGCCCGGAAGATTCTGTCGACGAAACTAGCCGAGGACAACAAAAAAGGGTTGTCGGTTTTTGGGTTGTACTTAGAAGGGGCTACGGGCTGCTATCTTCTGAAGGTCCGCGAAAAGGTCAAGCAAGAGGTGGTCAGCTTAAACCCGGCCATTAGCCAACTAACCGTATTGGACGTCAGCGTTTTAACCCAGATTCTCTTCCTTAAAGGTTTAGGCCTGTCCGACGACGACCTGGATAAGCCAGATCTGATCGACTACATCTCCTCTACGCCCGAAGCGGTCAAAGCCGTGACCTCTGGGGCGGCTCGGGCGGCTTTTTTAGTTAATCCGACCACGGTGGAGGAGATCTTAAGGGTAACCGAGGAAGGTTTGGTCATGCCCAGAAAGGCCACTTACTTTTACCCCAAAGTATCTAACGGCCTCGTGGTGAATTTAATTGATCCAGAGGAAATCATCGTCCGCCCCACCCATTGACCCTATGGTCGTCTTAAGGGCCCCAGCCAAAATCAACCTATTTTTACGCGTGTTTTGGTTAAGAGACGACGGCTATCACGAAATATTTAGTTCATTGGTTAGGCTCTCTTTGGCCGACGAGATTATCTTAACGCCAACCCTAGACCCCCTTGACCAGCTAACGTATGAGCTTAGTTATGACCGACCTTTTGGGTCTTTGGCCGCTCATGTAGGCGAACCCCTAGATAAAGAGTTTGACGACCACTTTAAGGCTAGCCAACCCGACCCAGGTTTTGAGGCGGATAATTTAGCTTTAAAGGCTTTACGGGCTTTAAGGGCTAAAAAGTCGACTTTAGGTTATTTTCGAGTATTTATTCGGAAAAATATCCCCATCGCGGCGGGTTTGGGCGGTGGATCATCGGACGCGGCGGCGATTTTAAGTTATTTTGGGCCTCGCCTGGGTCTGTCGGATCAGGCATTAAAAGACCTAGCCTTAAGCTTAGGCTCGGATATACCGTTTTTCTTAGGGCCCAAATTCGCGTTGGCCACGGGACGGGGGGAGATTCTGTCCCCTTGTAAAGGCGATCTCCCGAAGCGCGTCCTTTTGATTACCCCTAAGACTCCCTTGGCTACAGGCCAGGTTTTTCGAGAACTGGCCTTGACAAAAGAGGCTGACAAGAATAATCTTGAGCCAACTCGTCGGCCGCGGCTCGAATTTGAGGTTTTAGGCGTAAACGATCTTCTGGCTCCAGCTCGGCGCCTCTTACCGGAAATAGGCGCGATTGAGGCGGCTTTAGCCAATTTAGGGGCGGAAATTTATGGCCTGTCCGGGAGTGGTCCCACGTTTTTCGCGTTATTTAGGACCAAGGATGAGGTAAATCAAGCCTATGAGAGTTTAAAAAAACAGCCTTGGCGTTTAATTCAGACCACTTTGGATATTGAAGCCTAAGGATATGGTGGCCTAAGGGCTATAAATACCTAAATATTTTCCCGACTTAAGACTTAAAAAAAATAAAATAAACTTAAGTCCACGCTTTTTAATAGGTGGCCTTAATTACTACTTCATATTTTGGCGTAAATAATTTTTTTATGCCAAATAAAAATATTATTACTGTTATATGTATTTTATAAAGATCTTTAATTTTACTTAGATAATATTTATTAAATAAGGTAATGAATATCAAGAATTAAATTGAAATAGTTTGGATGGTTTTTTGGATTTGGCGACTTTTTGACGCGTTATGACATCGCGTCTGATATTAAGGCGCAAATAGTTGGTGGGGCGTCGTCAAGTGGTTAAGACACAGGGTTTTGGTTCCTGCACGCGAAGGTTCGAATCCTTCCGCCCCAGCCATTTCAAAAAATTTTAAGGTCTCTTTCTTTTCCGATGGGAGCCAGATTCGCGAATTGGCGAATAAAAAGTTCTTAGTATCCAAGATATGGTAGATAAAGTCAGGACGACTGGCCCGCCAAGGACTCTACATGACCAATGATATAGTGGTGATTTCTGGTAATTCCAACTTGGAGTTGGCCCAAGAAATCAGCGAAACCCTCTGGCAGCCTTTGGGCGACGCCCAAGTCCGACGTTTTTCCGACGGGGAAATATTAGTAGAAATTGGCGAAAACGTGAGGGGCCGCGACGCTTTCGTCATCCAGTCCACTTGCGCGCCCGTCAACGATAACCTAATGGAGCTCCTCCTCATCGTTGACGCCTTAAAAAGAGCTTCGGCTAGGCGGATCACCGCGGTCATGCCTTATTATGGTTACGCCCGTCAGGACCGCAAAGCCGCGCCCCGCGTCCCTATTTCCGCTAAATTAGTGGCCGACCTTTTGACCGCCGCCGGCGTGACCCGGGTTTTAGCCATGGATCTCCACGCGGGTCAGATCCAGGGTTTTTTTAATATCCCCGTGGATCATCTTTTCGCGGCTCCAGTGGTTTTGGCCTACTTAAAGGAGCTTAACGCCGACAACCTCGTCTTAGTCTCCCCAGACGCGGGCGGAGTGGAAAGGACCCGGTACTTAGCTAAACGTTTATCCGCGCCCTTAGCCATTGTCGATAAACGTCGCGAAGCCCCCAACGTCGCTAAAGCCATGAACATCATCGGCGAGGTCAAGAACAAAAAGGCCCTAATTATAGACGACATGATCGACACTGGCGGGACCTTGACTCAGGCGGCTGAGGTCATCATGGAGCTAGGGGCGGAAGAAGTCATGGCCTGCTCGACCCACCCGGTCTTTTCTGGGCCATGCATTGACCGGATTAAAAACTCGGCCTTAAATCAAGTGGTCGTCACCAACACCATCCCCTTGTCCTCGGCTGGTCGGGAATTGACTAAGATCAAAGTCCTGACCGTGGCTAGACTCTTAGGGGAGGCCATTAAACGGATCCATCACGAGGATTCCGTCAGCTCACTTTTTATTTGAATCTGGAGAACCGCTAAAATGGGTCTGAACGACACTATAAAAGCCACCCCCCGCGAAGAACGCGGCAAAAACTTCGCCCGGCGCTTAAGGGCTGGGGGTCGACTGCCCGCCGTCTACTATGGGCGGGGCGACCAAGCTCAGGCTCTGAGTCTGGATTACCTGGAGTTTAAAAACGCTTACTTAAGGGCCGATGGGGTTCGCTCCCTTTATACGTTACTAATCGAAGGTCAAGAGCCGCGGCCGGTCTTACTTAAAGCTAGCCAGATTGACCCCTTAAGTCGGCGGCTGGCCCACGTGGATTTCCAGAAGATCGACCCGGTCCAACCTATTGAGGTCGCCGTGCCTTTAAACCTAGTTGGTAAAGCCCAAGGCGTGGAAAAAGGCGGGCAGCTGCAGCAAGGGGTGCGGGAGATTAAGGTCTTGGGTTTGCCAGAGAAGATCCCGGCCTTTATTGAGGCTGACGTGACTCCCTTAAGCTTAGGCCAGACCATGCACCTGTCGCAGGTTAAGCTGCCAGAGGGGTTGGCCTTAACTAAGACCGTGGATCTGCCCGTGGCCGTGGTCGCCGTGCCTAAGGGCCTTAAGCTTGAGGTCGAGGAAGGAGCCAAGCCAGTAGCCGCCGCCCCTGGAAAACCCGCGGCCCCGGTCAAAGCCGCTCCGGCTAAAGGTAAGGACGATAAGAAGAAATAGTCACGCTTATCCTCTTTTTAAACTAGATTCTTAGACTATAATAAATATCTTACCTTAAAAGATCCTATAAAGGTTATAAAGAAGGAATATTATAAAAAAGTCTTTTAAATAGGTATAAAAGCGACTTACACGAGGCTATAACTAAAAAAAGGCCAGATTCTCTAGCCTTTTGGGGAGTGGATGATGTCGGATTTTTTGGAATTGGCCGGGCGAAGGTATAGTTGTCGAAATTTCTCCGATAAACCGGTCGAGCGCGAAAAACTGGAAAAATGCGTTGAAGCCGCGCGACTGGCTCCCTCGGGTTGTAACGCTCAACCCTGGAAATTTGTGGTGGTGGTCGATCCTAAGCTAGTTTCGGAAGTCGCGAAAACTACCCAGCAGCTAGGGATTAACGATTATCTGTCCAAGGCTAAAGCCTTCTTGGTGGTCTTAGAAGATCACGCGAAGCTAATGCCGAGAATCGCGTCTTTATACGACAGCCAAGTCTTCGCCAAAGGAGACCTGGGGGGAGCGACTTTAAGCTTCTGCTTAGAAGCCGAGTCTTTGGGCTTGGGCACCTGCATGGCTGGGATGTTTGACCGGGCTAAACTTTCGGAGCTTTTAGATCTGCCTTTAGATCAGCGGTATTTTCTGGTGGTGGCCGTGGGCTATCCAGCTAGGGAGCGGGAAGAAGCTCGGCCGAAACTACGTAAACCTTTTAACGAGATAGTCCGTTTTATTTAAAAAATAATTTTTTATAAATTAAAAAACTATCTTTTAGGTTTTTTCACAATAAAATAAGGCCTAAAAAACTTTAGCGATTAAAATTTTTAAAGGCGCGATTACTATTCGCGCCTTTAATATTTTGGCCTTTTTAATATTATGGCGATTAATTATGTTTTCGTTTTAGCTCAATAAGTGACTTAAAACGCGGATATAACATTAAATAAAGACCAGATTTTGTTTTTTTTGGAGTTGCCTTATGTCGGATTTTTTGGAATTGGCCGCGAAGAGGTATAGTTGTCGAAATTTTTCCGATAAACCGGTCGAGCGCGACAAACTGGAGAAATGCCTGGAAGCCGCGCGTCTCGCTCCCTCGGGTTGTAACGCCCAACCCTGGAAATTTGTAATGGTGGTCGATCCCAAGACGCTCGAGGAAGTCGCGAAAACTACCCAGCAGTTAGGGCTTAACGAACATACGTCGAAAGCCAAGGCCATCTTAGTTATTTTAGAAGACCACGCGAAGCTTATGCCTAAAGTCGCGCCATTACTCGATAGCCAAGTCTTCGCTAAAGGGGATCTAGGGGGAGCGGCCTTAAGCTTCTGTTTAGAAGCCGAGTCCTTGGGTCTTGGCACCTGTATGCTCGGCCTATTTGACCGGCCAAAGCTCTCGGAGCTTTTGGATCTGCCCCTTGATCAGCGGTATTTTCTGCTGGTGGCCGTGGGCTACCCAGCCAAGGAGCGGGATGAGGCTCGGTCGAAGCCGCGCAAACCTTTTAACGAGATAGCCCGTTTCGTTTAAGAAAAGCTTTTTTAGCCAAAAATTTAAGCCAAATAGGACCGCTTGTTATCCGAAATTTCGGATAACAAGCGCGAACGAGAGTCAAGTCTTTTTAGCCATATCACGCGAACTGAGTCGATTCTTTAAATATTGGCTAAGGTTGTTACAAGATAGCTGACCTGAAAAGCCGTCTCCGCGACTTTTATTATGGGTCCGAAGGCGCCTTACGGCCGTATATCAGATATTCCGCGAATGAAGAGCTTTTTCGCCTTTTATGGTTTTTGTCCTCAGGTAGCCAGTTACGTCGACGCGTTAGCTCTTAGCTTTGCGCCTTGGTAAAACCCCCCTTTCAATTTTTGAGGGCTTGTTTATACATTATATATAGTGGTAGCTATGCCTTTATAATAGCGTTTAAAGTAGAGATACGCGTCTAAAATTTCAAAAAAAGGTTTTTTACGAGATCGTCTTAGCTTTTGACCACCTTATTTCGTTACATTTAAACATTTGAAAGTCATTGATTTTTAATTACCGTGAATCAAATATTTTTAAAAAAATTGGGAAACCGTTCTTGCGGACATAATCATCCCGGCCGACTTTGGGAAAGTCACGACATATGATAAATAAATGGTTATTTTTCAACTAATTAGACTAAAATAGTTGTTTTAGGTCGTCCCCGTTTAGGCTTAGCCGTCTTATTTTCCAGAGAGTCCAACATCAGGCGAGGTCGGCAAATTTTCAGACTGACCACCTTTTTGGCCTGGCCGAGTTTTTCGGGGGGGGCGCCCTCTTTTTTTGGAAGAGGCTAGCGAGAAGATCTAAAAAAAGGCTCAGTCAACAACAACAGAAACTTCCAACGAAAAAAATTGACGCGCTATTGTCTAAAACCGCCCAAGAAGCCTTAGATGATATCCAAAAAAGAGACTATACCCGCATAGTAAGTTTCGACGCGAATGAAATTTCTTCTTTAGGGTTGGCAATCTATGGTAATGGGACAACAATCGTCGCTCTTTTTAACCAAAACTTGTCTAAAGAAACGTTAATAACCTAAAAACAAACCGAAATCCTAAAGCTTTACACCCTAACTAAAGTTATCAAAATCTTGATATATAATTTAGCTTCTACCATATCTTCAAATTCTAACTGTCGATATTCATCCAATATTTTAAGAAATTTAGAATTCATACCTTCCTCCCAGTATCAAAAAAAGAACTTATTTATACATGAATACCAAATAAAACGAGGGACTGACAAGATCAGCGAACCGTCCTTGACTCGCTCCTCTGTTTTGGCCATTTCCGGACGAGTCGCCGCCTTAAGTTCTAGTTAGGTAGCGCTCTTCCAGAGCCTAAATATATCGCCAGGCGGTAAATTTGAACTAACATAATCCGAATTCACAGTCATTTTTTTTGGCTCGTAATTTTGACTTCTTTATACTAAATTATCATTTAAAAGATTAATTACATTATTATAGTCAATATAAGTATATATATAGTAAGAAAGAATATTGTCTAAACAGCCACGTTCTAAATAGAAGCTAAAAGGCGCCTAAAACCGCAAGAGCGCGTCCTTTATCCTAGTCAGCGCGAGAGAAGTGGCCTATATATGATAATCCCGCTCATGACCTATTTAATTGAGGAGCCACGCGCGTCAATCGCGCCCGCCGGGAGCCGAATAAGGGGGAAGAGGGTCCGAAAGGACTCTGTCGGCCGCGACTACTTTATTGGATGTTTTTTTTAGTGTATTTTTAATATTATTAAATGGATTATTGCTATTTTATTTATTTGATAAATACATACATATAGATTAATTAGTAGTAATTAATATGATAAAATAGTGCTGAGTAGGTTTATTTAAACACAAAATTATGAATTTATAGTCAATATTTGATAATTAAATAACATATAAAATTTATAAGTAGATATCAAATTTCATAAAAAATAATTTTCACTCTGGCCTCCAAGTTGGGCTAATGACAAAGATAGAGGTCTGGGTTTAGGGCGTTTTTTTAATTGACGCGGGCGTAAAAAATTCCTTTGTTTTATTTTTGATAAGCGTTTATGCACGATGCATTGATATATTCTAATTATATATGCAAATATAGCAACTAAATGCGCTTAAAATATTTAATATAATTTTATATAGTAAAATATAATTATTAATTAAATGAGAGATAATTAACTAAATAGCGTATAAAATATATATATGTATAGTATTATAAGGTTAAGAATTTCAGCGCCAGTTCTTGTCACGATTGGCCAATGAATTAAAAATTATGTCAAAAATTTAGTTGGGCCAAAAAAACTGAACTAATCAAAAGATGATTCGAAAAACTAATAGCTCCAATAATTTTTTTTTGTTGACATCACCCGAACGACCAGTATAATGAGACGATCATAAAAACTTAATGTTTTTCGAAAAAATATTTAGGGCAGCGCTTTATTTAGTCAAAACTCTAGCCATAAATGTTGACCATTTAAAGATCCCTAGTTCACCTCTTTGACTTTAAGGCCCAGACTGACCGCGTCTAAAGATTAGTGAAATTGAAGCCATTAGAATTCTGACTAATAACATGCGTTATTTAAGATATTTTTGTTGAAGAATTCTGTTTTTATTATTCAATTCCTCTTTAAAAGAGACTAATTATAAATAATAGCATGCGTTAATATCATTAGTACTGCATATTAAATAAATCAAAGAACAAATTTTAATACTTTACTTAAACTTTATAATATTAAAATAATCTGAAATGATTTAGTTACGGTCCATAAAAAAATAAAACAAATATAGGTTTATCTTTAAGGTTTTTAACTCCAGAAAGCTTAATGGTTACGCTTATAACTTTAATAGCCAAAATGGACTTTTGGCTATTAATTTTTGGGACACGCCTTTTTGGATTTTACGCTTTATACCAGATGTTTTTTCCCAAACGGCGCGTTTTTAAAATTTCTCTGATTATTTTTTTTAACTAATTTGTTTTTATAGTGTTTTCTAATTATTTTAAAATTATCTTAATTTTATTTTTTAACGTTTTTATAACTGTTTTTACTTACACTGTCATTATGAATTAGCCTCTTTAGGCTTTTTTATTGATGGTTTTTATTTTGTTTTTGGAGGCTTTTTTTTAATGAACGTGGTCAAGAATTCAGCCGAAATCATGGATTCGGTTATTACCATTGGCGTAAGTAAATCGAAATTGACTTTTACGAGTCAGATGATTTTGGCTCTTTTAGCTGGCGTTTACATTGGTTTTGGATCTATATTCGCCCTCAAAGTGGCCGGTAACATGCCGGCTGAGGTTTGGGGCTCTTTAGTCCGACTCGTCTTTGGTGGAGTCTTCCCGATAGGTCTATTAATGGTTCTTTTGTGCGGGGCTGACCTTTTTACCGGCGACTGCATGTTCGCGACCGGGTCTCTCCAGCACCGGCAAATCAATTTTAGTAAATTTTTCCGGGTTTTAATTTTAAGCTGCGTTGGTAACTTAATTGGTTCGGTTCTTATAGCCTGGTTGGCCTTTAAGGCCGGTTTATTAATGGATGGGTCCGCGGCTGGACGACCCATGGCTAACTACGCCGTGGCTTTAGCCAATGGTAAATGCTCTTTAGCCTTTGACGTGGCCTTCTATCGGGGGATCTTGTGTAACTGGTTGGTTTGCTTAGCCATTTTTTTAAGCCTTTCCAGCACGGACGGGGTTTCCAAAGGCATTTTAATGTGGACCCCCATCACGGCTTTCGTGGCCGCGGGCATGGAGCACAGCGTCGCCAACATGACCTTTGTGCCGCTAGGTATTTTTATTGGCGCGGATCCGACTTATTTGGCCACCCAAAACTTCGTGGCCTTGACCGCGACTTGGAAAGGTTTATTCGTCGATAACCTTATTCCAGTAATTTTAGGTAATTACGTCGGTGGAGCCCTTTTCGTGGCCATGTTCTATTACTGGGCTAACAATACCAAAGCTAAAAGAACGGCCGCGGCTTGACCCTCTCAAACTCGATTTTTCTCCCAGCCCTAAATTTTTTTTAGGGCTGGGAGTCAATTTTCTCTTTTCTCTGAAAAAAGTTTTGTTATAATCAGTAAAACTTAAAACCACGGGTCCCCATTAAGGACGCTTTGGAATTAGAAGTTTGACCGACTTTTGGGCTTTAACGTTTGTTTTTTTGAAAGTCCGTCGGTAGGCCGACTGATTCGCTTAACTCGCGTTAGTTTTTCGCGGGTTAGCCCATTGATCGCCCTCGCCAAAGGTGGTTAAGGGGTCATTACCACGCCTGGCCGTTGAAGAACCCCTGGCCGGCGTTAATTTACCATCCAATGAAAATGGAGGATTTTTTTATGGCGTTGAACTGGCAGGATTATACCGCCAAAGGGGCTAAGGACTACGAAATAGCCGAGGCCGCGGAAAAGGAATTGATTAAGATCAAGGACATCGCGTCTAAGATCGGCCTAACTGACGACGAGGTTTTGCCTTACGGTCATTACATCGCCAAGATCGATTACGCCAGAGCTTTGAGTCGTTTAAGCAATAAGCCTGACGGCAAGTACATCGACGTGACCGCCATCACCCCCACGCCTTTGGGGGAGGGCAAGTCGACCACCACTATGGGTCTGGTCCAAGGCTTGGGCAAACGCGGCTTAAACGTAACCGCGGCTATCCGTCAGCCTTCGGGCGGCCCGACCATGAACATTAAAGGTTCCGCCGCTGGCGGCGGTATGAGCCAGTGCGTCCCCCTGACTCCTTTCTCCTTAGGCTTAACTGGCGATATCAACGCCATCATGAACGCCCACAACCTGGGTATGGTGGCTTTGAACTCCCGGATGCAGCACGAGCGTAACTACGACGACGCGACTTTAGCTAAAAGGGGTTTGAAACGCCTGGACGTGGATCCGACTCGGGTCGAGTACGGGTTCATTATGGACTTCGCGGCTCAGTGCTTGCGGAATATCATTATTGGTTTGGGTGGGAAGCAAGACGGCTACCTCATGCCCTCCAAGTTCGGGATCGCGGTTAGCTCGGAAATTATGGCTATTTTGGCCGTGGCCTCCGACCTGAAGGACTTAAGGGAGCGCTTGGGCAAGATCGTCGTGGCTTACGACAAGAAGGGTAACCCGGTCACCACCAGCGACTTAGACGTGGCTGGCGCCATGACCGCCTGGATGGTTGAGGCCCTGAATCCCAACCTCCTGCAGACCCTCGAAGGTCAGCCCTGCTTCGTCCACGCCGGTCCTTTCGCCAATATCGCCATTGGCCAGAGTTCCATCGTGGCTGACCGTTTAGCTCTTAAGCTCGCCGACTACCACGTGACCGAGTCTGGTTTCGCGGCTGATATCGGTTTTGAAAAGTTCTGGAACCTTAAGTGCCGCTACTCCGGCCTGATCCCCAACGCCGCCGTTATCGTGGCTACGGTCAGGGCTCTGAAGTGTCACGGTGGCGCTCCCATCCCCGCTCCTGGCAAACCTCTGCCCGAAGAGTACAAGCAACCCAACGTTGGTCAGGTGGAAAAGGGCGTCGAAAACCTCATTCACCATGTTAAGACCGTCAAGAGCTCCGGCATCAGCCCGGTCGTCTGCCTTAACTCTTTCGTGACCGATACGCCTGAGGAAGTCAAGAAGATTAAGGATATGTGCGAAGCGGCTGGGGCTCGGGTCGCTGTGTCCGACCACTGGCTCAAGGGCGGCGAAGGGGCCTTGGATCTGGCCGACGCCGTTGTGGACGCCTGCAAAGAGAAACCTGACTTCAAGTTCCTCTATAACCTCGATCAGCCTCTTAAGGAGAGGATCGAAATCATCGCCACCAAAGTTTACGGGGCCGATGGCGTCGATTACAATCCTGACGCGGCTAAAAAGCTCGAAGGGTTCCAAAAAGATCCGGCTACTTCCAAGCTGGGTCTGTGCATGGTCAAGACTCACCTGTCTTTGTCCGACAACCCCCAGATCAAGGGCGTGCCCAAGGGCTGGAAGCTGTTCGTTCGCGACGTGCTCATTTACGCGGGCGCGGGCTTCGTGGTCCCGGTGGCTGGAGCGATCACCCTTATGCCTGGAACCGCCTCCGATCCGGCTTATCGTCGGGTGGATGTGGATACCGCGACCGGCAAGGTCAAGGGCCTTTTCTAATAACTTCTTTTTTTAAAAGCCAAAAGGCCGGGGCGACCCGGCCTTTTGGCTTTGTTAAGCGCGCCTGGCTTCTCTTTGGGGGTTGACTTAAGTGGGCGCGATGTCCACTTAAGACTTGACAGTTGGGAATTGTAGCCAAAGGCCAGGGAGTCAATCTCGAGGTTGGGATTTTAAGGAAGCCAAAAAAGGGCGAAGTAATTGATAAATTGATATAATATGATAATCTTAAACAACTAATATTAGCATTACAAGACTTAGTTATTTCGTGACGTATGAGTATTTGACGCTATTAATATTAATATTCTGACTTTTTGGTTCTCGAAAAAGCGTTTCCTCGCCAATCGTTAGCGACCGGAATTCTTACGATTTTTCGACCCTAAATAAGCCATCTACGCCCTTAACTAAGCGCCAATTTTCCGC
>JAIROO010000309.1 GCA_031257535.1 Deltaproteobacteria bacterium | reverse complement strand
GAGTCTACCTCTAAGGCAGTCCAAAGCCAAAGCCCGCCAAATTGTTGTTTTGTCACGGCAAAACTGTTGAGGCGATCTTCTAGGTCATCGCCTTCAGGCGTTTCTTCGCCGTTTTTTTTGAGCGAAGGACCGCGGCTCATCAAACTGGACTTTTAGTTTTAGGGTTAAGGACGTCCATTCTTTGTCCATAACCGCCACGCTACTTAGGCCAGCGCGGCGAATTACGCCCTGGACCGCGCTTTTGTCAACATGCGACAATCTTGCGGTAGCGTGGACGCCTTAAACGCCTTCGGTGGCGCGTTGGCGGATCTGTTCGATATTTTCCAGCTTCAAACTGGAACTGAAGTAAGGCGGGCCGTGGGTAGCGGAGAAAGTTTGGCCGTGACGTCGACAATAAAATAAAGGACGGCGGGCCTTCCCGTAATGGCGTCGGAAGGATATGTCGCCAAGCCCTGTGAGACTAAATTTCTCATATTTAGGGTTAACGCAAAAGAGAGAGACTGAAGATCGACAATAAATCTGGTCAAGACTCACCTTCTTAGAGTTGGAAATGCCGTTAATACTGGTATTTTAATCTATAAAGGCGTATGAATGCGACTAAATTTTTTATTTATCACTTTTACATATAAATAAAGTCCTTTGATATTAATTACTCACGGAACGTTGAATCCGCCAATTTTTCGCCGACATCACCAAAAAAAATACCGCCCCTTTTTTTAAGGCTCGAAATTTACTCGCCTTTAGCTACCCCAAAAACAAGACGCGCGAAAAAACCAAAACCCTTGTCTCGTCTCTTTTTTTATAGGCTCATCTTAGCTATTAAATTTCTAGGGGACTCAGTTCTTGGCTAAACTTTTGGAGGGCTCAGTTCTTGGTTAAACTTTTGGAGGGCTCAGTTCTTGTCTAAACTTTTGGAGGGCTCAGTTCTTGGCTAATCTTTTGGGGGGGCACAGATCTTGGCTATATTTTTTGGGACTTAAGTTCTTGGCTAAACTTTTGGGGGGCTCAGTTCTTGGCTAAACTTTTGGAGGACACAGATCTTGGCTAAAGTTTTGGGGACTTAAGTTCTTGGCTAAACTTTTGGGGACTCATTTCTTGGCTAAATTTTTGGAGGACACAGATCTTGGCTATATTTTTTGAGACTCAGATCTTGGCTAAACTTCTGGGAGGCTCAGATCTTGGCTAAACTTCTGGAGGGGCTCAAATCTTGGCTAAACTTTTTGGGGGGACTCAAATCTTAGCTAAACTTTTAAGGGCTCTAATCATGGCTGACCCAAAGAAAAGAGGAGCGACCCACGGATCTTGGCGGACCAAAACAAGGGGGGGGGAGACGCCCTACGGAGCTTGGCTAACAAAAACAAGGGAGGACGCGCCCCCAGGTCCCTTGGCTTACCAAAAATTAGGCCTTTTTTACCGTAAAACAAACATTTTTTAAAAAAATTTTGTTTCAAGACTCCGAGGCGACGCGGCGAGTCAAGAGAGTTTTTGGTTAAGCCAAAGATAGAGGTCCGCCTATTTTTATTGGGAAAACCAAAATTCTTCAAAAATCTAAAAATCGATTAGACTTTACTATTAAACCTCGATATGGGATAATAACGAGCGATTTTCTGGGTCTTTTGACTGTAAGGAGACCCTTTCCTTTTCGTCGCTAAACTCTTTATGAGTTTAGAACGGTCAAAACCTTGGTTAAACGGTAATCAGCGATAGGTTTTTCTTTTTCGGCCAAACTTTTTTTAGGCCTATATATTTATAGGGACGTAAGGTTACTAGCTCCTATAGATTCAGAAAACCTTAAGTTTACCAAAAGCTAAAAGCTTTTTTGGCTTTTGTTTGACCAAAAAAAATATTACCCTCTGGCCCTTTGGACTTAAAGGCTTTTTTAGGAGCCAATCCCATAGGCCACCAACTTAAGGCTTATTCAAAAAACCTTTTTTACCGGCCGCGCCCTATTTTTAAGGGGCCATAAGCCAAAAAGTTTTGGGCCGCGATAAGCTATTGATCGCGCCTTTAAAACGCCTTTTGAGGGAAAAATCTATGGCTTCCAAACTGGTTTATTTATTCGGCGGCCCAAAGACCGACGGTCATGGTGGCTTACGCGACCTTCTAGGCGGCAAAGGGGCCAATCTCGCCGAAATGGCCCGTTTGGGCCTGCCGGTCCCCCCTGGTTTCACCATCACGACGGAAGTATGCTCCGCTTATTACGCCAATGACAAATCTTTTTCGCCGCAACTAAAAAAAGACGTGTCCTTAGCCATGGCCAAAGTGGAAAAACAAATGGAGGCTTATTTCGGCTCTCCCGACAATCCCCTTTTGGTTTCCTGTCGCTCAGGGGCCAAAGTTTCCATGCCCGGCATGATGGACACGGTCTTAAACTTAGGCCTAAACGACCAAACCGCCCAAGGCCTCATCGCTAAAACCAAAAACCCCCGCTTCGTTTACGACTCCTACCGGCGGTTTGTGGCCATGTACGGCGACGTAGTCATTGGGGTCAAACCTTTAACCGAAAAGGACGTTAACCCTTTTGACGAGATCATCGAGGACGTTAAACGCTTAAAAGGCTATAAATCCGACACTGATCTAACCACCGAAGACCTGGAGTCCTTAGTCGCTTCTTTTAAAAACTTAATCCGTCGCCGTTTGGGCGAGCCTTTCCCCGAAGACCCCCTCGACCAACTCTGGCGGGCCATCGCCGCGGTCTTTGACTCCTGGATGATTCAAAGGGCCGTGGATTACCGAAAATTAAACCAGATCCCTGAGTCCATGGGCACGGCCGTCAACGTCCAGGCCATGGTCTTTGGCAACATGGGCCAGAAATCGGCGACTGGAGTGGCTTTTTCTCGGGATCCCTCAACCGGGGAAAAATATTTCTACGGCGAGTACCTCATTAACGCCCAAGGCGAGGACGTGGTGGCCGGAACCCGCACCCCCAACTTCCTTAACCGAACCAAACCCTTGCCGGCCGGCAGCGTCTCCACCTTAGCCGACGACATGCCGGACGTGTATCGCCAAATCGACCGGATTCTCTTAACTTTAGAAAATCACTACCGCGACATGCAGGACATTGAGTTTACCATCCAAGAAGGTAAACTCTTCATGCTCCAGTGTCGAAACGGCAAACGCACGGCCCAAGCCGCTCTCCGCATCGCTTTGGATCTGGTCCGGGAAAAAGCCATTACCGTCGAAGAGGCTATCCTCCGGTTTGACCCTGAGCAGATTAGTCAGCTCTTACACCCGTCGTTTGACATAAAAAGCCAAGCCTACAAAAAACGGCAGATTCTCGGCAAAGGCTTGCCCGCGTCGCCCGGGGCGGCGACTGGGCAAGCCTTCTTCTCCGCCTCAGAAGCCGAAGCTCACGCGGCTAAAGGCGGCAAAATAATTTTAGTCAGAATCGAAACCAGCCCCGAAGACATCCGCGGCATGATCGCGGCTCAAGGCATTTTAACGGCCCGCGGCGGCATGACTAGTCACGCGGCCGTGGTGGCTCGGGGCATGGGTCGCACCTGCGTGGCTGGGGCTTCGGACATCACCGTTGATTACGCTAAAGGCCTATTTACCACCAAAAAAGGCGTGGTCGTTCGGACTGGCGACTGGATCTCCATAGACGGAGCCAAAGGCGAGATCATTAAAGGGGCCTTACCCACGAAAAAAGCCGATATCTCCGGCGACTTTTCCGCCTTTATGGACTGGGTAGAGCAAGCCAAAACCATTAAAGTCCGCACCAACGCCGACACCCCCCACGACTCGGTGGCCGCCCGCCAGTATGGAGCCGAGGGGATTGGTTTATGCCGGACCGAGCACATGTTTTTTGAGTCCGACCGCATTGATCACGTCAGGGCCATGATCCTCGCCGAAAACGAGGAAAGCCGGAAAAAAGCCTTAGCCAGGCTCTTACCCATGCAAAGGGACGACTTTTTCCGGATCTTTCAGGCCATGGACGGGTATCCAGTGACCATCCGCACCTTAGACCCACCCCTCCATGAGTTTTTACCCCACGATGACCGGGAGATCGACGAGCTGGCCGACAAGTTTAATATGTCGGCCCAAAGAGCCAAAGCTAGAATCGCGGCTTTACGCGAGCAAAACCCCATGCTTGGCCTAAGGGGTTGTCGCTTAGGCATCGTTTACCCGGAAATCACCACCATGCAGGCCCGAGCCATCTTTGAGGCCGCGGTCAAAGCCACCAAAGACAAGGTCAAGGTCCATCCGGAAATCATGATCCCCTTGGTTGGCCACGAAAAAGAGTTTATTCTCCAGAAAAAAATCGTCGACACCGTAGCCCAGGAAGTCTTCGCCGAGACTGGGGTCACCATTAATTATCTAGTGGGCACCATGATCGAGCTGCCTCGAGCGGCTTTAATCGCGGACCGCATCGTCCAGGCCGGGGCGCAGTTCTTCTCCTTTGGCACCAACGATTTAACTCAAACGACCTTTGGTCTGTCCCGAGACGACTCAGGGACCTTTTTACCCGATTACATCGAAAAACATATCTGGGACAAAGATCCCTTTGTGTCCATTGATCCAGCTTCGGTGGGCAAACTCTTGGAAATTGGCTTAAAAAGAGGCCGCTCAGCCGACAAAAGCTTAAAGGTCGGCATCTGCGGGGAGCACGGTGGGGATCCAGCCTCGGTGGAGTTCTGCTGTAATCTAAACTTCGACTACGTCTCTTGCTCGCCGCCTAGGGTTCCGGTCGCGCGCCTGGCCGCGGCTCAAGCGGCAATTAAAGCTAAACTCAGTCAAGCGGCCAGCGAGAAGAAACCCAGCGTCCAAAAAGAGGCGACCTTAGCTCCGGCTCCAAAACGTAAAGCCGTAACTAAAGCCCCCAAAGCTCCAAGGGCCAAAGCCAAAAGCCTGGCCGCCGAACCCTTAGCCCCAAAAACCGCGCGCCCCAAAAAAAGGCCGACCAAAAAAGTCGCCGCGGCTCCAAGACCCAAAGTCGCGGCCGTCAAAACTCCGAAAACGACCCGGGCCAAAAAAACCGAGACCAAAGCCCCCGTCAGACCCAAAGCTAAACCCTCGGTCACGAAGTCTACCGCCCGCCCCAAACCCGCCAAAGACTCGGGTTTGAAACCCAAAACCCCGAAAACCAGGCCCCGGAGTCAGACCCCGGCCGCCCAGGCTCCCAAAAGAGGGCGGGCCAAAAAGCCCTAAACTAAAAAAGCTTTAAGGCTCTTAGGAGATTTTTAGCGGCCCTGATTATTCGTCGGGGCCGTTTTTTTAGCTTCACTTTTTTAGCCTGACTTTTTGGCCTGACTTTTTAGCCTGACTTGTTAGCCTGACTTTTTTAGCCTGACTTTTTTAGCCTGACTTGTTAGCCTAACTTGTTAGCCTGACTTTTTTGACTGACTTTTTTGACTGACTTTTTTAGCCGACTTTTTGTCGTCGCCGATATCCCAAGACCCAGGATGAGCCACTAATTTAGATATCTCTGAGCCTTTTACGCGTTGATACGCCAGCCGCGTCTGTCTTCTGTCGCGATCCATCTTCTTTCGCGATCTTAGTTTTTTCGCGCTCTGACTTCTTTCGCCTCATTCGCCTAACTATGGCCTTTAGCTAAAAAAAAAAGGGCCCTAACCTAAAAATAGCTAGGACCCATTTTGAAAAAAAATTAAAGCTTTGGCCTTAATTTTTGAGCAAGGCCATTAAGGCCAAAAAGACTTGGTTACACTGGAAATGTTCCGGCCAGTTTAACCAGATTTTCGTACTCAAGGTTAACTCGAGCCTGGATCAGCTCAACGTCCTCGGGCTTTAAATGCCGAAAGCGGCCTTGTTGCTTTAAGTAGTCAGCCACCGGAATGGGGTTGTCCACCTTGCGGTTGATGACGTAATGGCCGTCTATGACCTCGTATAAAGGAAAGATCCGAGAGTTGACGACCAAGCGACTACATTCCACGGCCAGTTCTGGCTTCATCCGCCAGCCCGTGGGACAAGGCGCGTAAACGTGCAGATAAGCTGGGCCTTCAATAGCCGCGGCCCTTCGAATCTTGTTCATTAGGTCTAAATGAAACGCGGGGCTCGCCGTGGCCACGTACGGCACCCCATGGGCGGCGGCGATGGCTGGCATGTTCTTCTTCCAAGTGTGCTGCCCCTTGGAGTGGGTGCCCGACGGCGAGGTGGTGGTGTTGGCTCCAAAAGGCGTAGCCGAGCTACGTTGGATGCCGGTATTCATGTAAGCTTCGTTGTCGAGGCAAACATATATAAAATCCCGATGACCCCGCTCTAAGGCCCCGGACAAGGCCTGCAAACCAATGTCGGCCGTGCCTCCGTCGCCGGCGACGGCGACCACTGGAATCCTTTTATTGGGGATTTTGCCTTTTTTCCTTAAAACATGGAGAGCCGACTCCACGCCCGAGGCCACGGCGGCGGCGTTTTCAAAAGCCACGTGGAGCCACGGCACCCGCCACGACGACTGCGGAAAGGTCGAGGTACAGACTTCCATGCAGCCAGTGGCCGAGACGGCGATAAACTCCGAGCCGAGGGATTTTAAAAGGAGCCTTAAAGCTAAAACCTCGCCACACCCCTGACAAGCTCGGTGCCCAGAGGCTAAAGTGTCAAGACCTTTGGGAAAGGTTTTAGCGGTAACTTTCTCGTACGGAACGTCCGCGGATCTCACTCGTACACCCCCACTATCTCAAAGCTACTCTGGCCGCCCTTGACCAAAGACTTGGATCTTTCAACTACGGTTTTGAAGTCAACCCGTCTGACGTCGCGCCCGCCTAAACCCATGATAAAGTTAAAAACTTTTGGCGGGTTCAAAGCGTCGTAAAGGGCGGATTTAATCTCTAAACACACCGGACCATTAGGCGCGCCCATCACCATATGGCGATCGACGACCGCGACCACTTTAGCCGAAACCAAAGCCGCCTTAAGTTCCTCCACGGGAAATGGCCGCCACAGTCGAATCCGGATCAGACCGACCTTCTCTCCAGCCTCCCGCATCTCGTCAATGGCCGTCATGGCCGTCTCCGAGATGGAGCCCATGGTGACTAAGACGATCTCGGCGTCCTCATGGCGATAAGTCTCAATAACCCGATAATGTCGGCCAAACGCCTTGCCAAACTCCTTAAAGACCTCAATGACCTTGTCTTTTGAAGCCAAGAGAATATCGTCCGTGGCTTTGCGGATCTCGGTGTAAGTCTCGGGGTTGGCCAGTAAACCAATGGAGATGGGGTTAGCCACGTCCAGCTTGACCGTCGCTTCATTGGGCGGGAGAAAGGCTTGGACCTCTTCGTGGTCGGGAATAATAATGGGCTCAATAAAGTGGGACAGGGTAAAACCGTCGATGTTTAACGACACCGGCAGACGCACGTCCGGCCGTTCGCCAATTTTAAAAGCCATGATGGTCAGATCTAAGGCCTCTTGACCATTTTCCGCGAAAACGGCGATCCAGCCCGCGTCTCTAACGCTCATGATGTCGCTATGGTCGTTCCAGATATTAATGGGAGCCGACAAAGCCCTATTGGCGATGGCTAAGACAATGGGGGTCCGTAAAACCGGGGCGATATAGATCATCTCGTTCATGAGAGCGAGACCTTGGGAGCTGGTGGCCGTAAAAGTCCTGGCCCCCGCCGCCGACGAGCCAATGCAGCTACTCATGGCCGAGTGTTCGGACTCCACCGGGATATAAGCGGCGTCTAACTCTCCATTGGCGACTAATTCGGACAGATGCTCAACTATATGGGTTTGCGGGGTGATGGGATAAGCGGCCACCACGTCCGCGTCGCACAGCTTGACGGCTTCGGCCACGGCCAAAGACACTTCAATGCCGATGGGTTTCTTGGCCATAGCTTAAACCTCCTCTAAGACCATGGAGATGCATTTTTTAGGGCACTCGTTCGCGCAAACGCCACAGCCCTTACAAAAATCCAAATCCGCTTTATAATATTTTTCCTCCGGGCCTTGGTCCTGGTAAACCCCGTCCGGACAGTAAATATAGCAAAAACCACAGTAGATACATTTTTCCCGGTCTAAGACAGGTCGCGAGGAGCGCCAGTCGCCGGTTTTAAAATCTACCGTGCTACCGGGCCGGGCTTGAAAGCCTTCGGGCATGTCCTTAACTTTCATAAAAGCTTCGGGGTGGTCCGACATCAAACGCCCTCCATTTTGGCTTCGTTATAAGCCCGCTCAAAGGCGACCAGGTTCTTCGGGGCTAGAGCCGGGCCAAAACGCCGATTAAATGGCTCGGCGACATCCTTAGGCGTAGCTTGACCCATGACTTTGGAAAAAACCCCGAGCATGACCGTGTTGGTGATAGGCACTTTTAAAACTTCCAAGGCGATGGCCATGGCGTCGATGGTAGCGATATTTTGCGTAAAGCCAAACTGCTCGCGAAGAGATTTAATAGGATGGGTCGAGTTAATGACCAGGGCCCCATCCTTTTTTAGACCAGAGTCGACCTTAGTGACGCTCATGACCGTGGGGTCTAAGACAATGACCACGTCGGGCTCGTAAACTTTTTCGCGGATGCGGATGGGCGCGTCGGAGATTCGTAAGAAAGCCGTGACCGGCGCCCCTCGCCGCTCTGGCCCAAAACTGGGAAAGGCCTGGGCGTACTTACCCATGGCCACCGCCGTCTGGGCCATCAATTCGGCCGAGGTGACCGAGCCTTGGCCACCTCGTCCGTGAAATCTAACTTCAATCATGTTATTCTCCTGGCTAACACGCCTATATTTAAAAGCAGTAACCCGTAATTAACATATATAAGAGAAAAACTGTAAGAAAGGCAATTACAAGAAAATAGCATTAAAAAATCAAGAGCTTAACCAACTATTATACAATTTTAACGCTAACAAGCCTAACAGTAATTAAGACTAAGATAGTTAAAGAAACTAATTAGTTAATTAGTTGTTAAATATTAATAACTCCAACTTAATAAGTAAGCATAAAATTGATCTAAGGCAAAGCTTAATTGACCTCCCAAGCTTTTTTCCATTTTAATAAAAAATGACCATTATGGCAAGATTACAATCGTGAGGAGCCTTTTTTTGTTTAAAATATTTTGGTCCTTAATCTCGCCAAAAAATAAACTGCTTTTCCCCCGCTAAAACGCCCCCCTTTAAGCGATAAGAAGGGATCTTCCGGGTAAGGCCGCTTTAGGCCACCTATTAATCATTATAACATTTAAAAAATCCAAAAACGCTGGAAAGAAAATTTCAAGACCCGTTTTTTTAGGCCCCGGGGTGGGGGGGTTGGCCGGTCTTTTAATATTTAAAATATACATAATTCAAGTTTAGATATACGCCTTAAATATTTCTATCTTAATGTATAAATTATTTTTTATAAAAAAATGTTTATATAAAGAACCTTATTTATTATTGTTTCATTTTAATATTTATACATGATTTAAAATTGATTTTGATACCTACTATAAATAAATATATTATTTTGATCACAAAATATATTTATAACATATTATATAATATATAAAACAGTATTTTAAATTAATAATAATGCGATAGATTAATCTAAAAATTTTTAAAAAATATTTATATAACTCATTTAGAACTATATTTTATTGGCTGATGACGTATTTAGCCAATATATGGTAAGCGCCATTTTTTTGACTCACGTATATAGTAGTAACGAGGCGAAAAAATCCGCCCGTCGACTTTTTATATAGGGTATTTATAATATCTATATTATTTGCCTTAAAGTTAATGAGCCCGTCAAAAAGGCCTATAAATCAAAAAAAACATCAATCCCCCATATT
>JAIROO010000294.1 GCA_031257535.1 Deltaproteobacteria bacterium | reverse complement strand
GCCTCGGCCGCCTCGTCCTTTAAGCCTAGCTCCTCGTAAGCCACGGCCAAAGAAAAGTAGGCGTCCGCGTAACGGGGGTTTAACCGGACCGCGGCTAAGAGGTAGTCGGCGGCTTTTCTCGGGTCGCGCTTTTGTAAAGACAACTGACCCAACCGGTAGTAAGCCGCGGGCATCTGGTTGGAGTTAATGACCTTGTGGTAAATAGCCTCGGCTTGGTCGATATGGCCCTGGGACTCTTCCAGTAAACCCAGGTTAAACTGGGCCAGATGGACCTGGCTATAAGTGGGATCGTTTAAACAAAGCTCAAACTCGGCTCGAGCTTGGGCGAAGTCTCTTTGCCGTAAGTAGATTAAGCCTAGATTGTTATGGGTCTCGGTGCGTTTTGGATCTAGAGCCAAGACCTTTTGGTAGCGAGCGATGGCTTCGGGGATATCGCCCCGGTGGAAGTAAGCCATGCCTAAATAGCCGTTAACTTCCACGTTGTTCGGCTCCAGTTGGTCGGCCTTAGACAGCTCAGCTAAGGCCGCGTTGTAATTGCCGACCTCTAAAAAAGCGGCCCCCATCTTGAGATGGGCGGCCAGACGATTTTCCTTGGAAACCATGCCGCCACTAGTGGGGGACGACGACCCGCCCCCGCTAAAGCAGCCGCTTAAAAGGCTTAACCAACCGAAAACGCCGACCAAGGCGAGGACGCGAAAAAGTCCGGCGTGACCTTGTTTTTGAGGCCGTCCACGCATAAGCGACTCCCAATAATAAACCCCTAAACTACTTCAAAGCTAAAAAAACGCTTATATGACTTTGTTTAGGGGATATTCGATAATGCCCTCGGCTCCATTGGCTAAAAGGACCGGAGCTAGTTCGCGCACTACGTGGGCGGCGATAACGACTTCCACGCTTAGCCAGTCGGTCCGGTAAAGATGAGCCACGGTCGGGGCGTTTAAGCTAGGCAACAAGGCGATGAGATGGTCGGCGTCTTTTTCCCGAACGTTCATTTTTAAGCCCACCAAGCTCTCGGCCGCTAAAGCCCCTTTTAATAAAAGAGCGATTTGCTGGATCTTGGCCAGCTTAAACTCGTCTAATATGGCTAAGGGGTTAGCCACGAACTCGGTGTAGGTGGTCATGATCTCGTCGATGATTTTAAGGCCGTGAGCCTTGATAGTGCTCCCAGTCTCAGTGACCTCGACAATCGCGTCGGCGAGACCATTGACCACCTTCGCCTCAGTCGCCCCCCATGAAAACTCAACTTCCACTGGCACCCCACGCTCGGCGAACCACTTTCTGGTCAATCCCGGGAGTTCGGTAGCCACTTTTTTGCCTTTTAAATCCGCCGCGGAGACCACGCTACCGTCGCCGGGCACGGCCAAAACCCAGCGGGCGGCGGTGGGGCTAGCTTTGGAGTAGATCAGATCGGTAATGACCTCGACCTCGCAGCCATTTTCTAGCCGCCAATCTTTCCCGGTAAAACCGCAATCTAAAACGCCTTGGGCCACATAGCGGGTCATTTCCTGAGTCCGGCACAAGGTGCAGGCGATTTCCGGGTCGTTAATGGATGGAAAATAATTGCGCGAGCCCACGGAGATACGCCAGCCGGACCGCGCGAACAAACTTAAGGTATACTCTTCCAAGGAGCCTTTGGGAAGGCCCAGTTTTAAGACTTTGGCCGGATTGGCTAAGGGTTGGGCGTTGGCGCTCATAAATTGTCAATCCAAAATCTCAAACAAGCCGTCCCCGGCCAGTCGATGATAAAAACAAGAACGCCGACCAGTGTGACAGGCTATCCCGCCAACCTGCTCGATCTTGACCACGACCGCGTCGAGATCGCAGTCAAGGTAAAGCTCTATGACCTTTTGGACGTGGCCAGAAGTGTCGCCCTTATGCCACAACTCTCGCCGCGAACGGCTCCAATAGTGGACTTCCCTAGTAGTCAAGGTTAAATGGTAAGATTCCTGGTTCATATAGGCGAGCATTAAAATCTCGCCCGTGACCGCGTCTTGAACCACGGCCGGCACCAGACCGCCACTTTTCGCGAAGTCGGGCTCCAGTTTTAACAAAGAGTCAGAGGCCATAAGAGATCCCTAAATTAGATAAGCGATTAAGACGAAAAAAAACCGCGGTCGGCTAAATATTATATATAGTTAAACGCGGCCAGACAAGCCGCTTATCTTAATATAAGAAAGGCTGGACGTCAAATCGACTTCGAGATCTAAAATATTAATAGATAGCTTATTATTTAAACAATAAAATTATTAACAGATGTTATTTAGTAGTAAAAAATATTTGTAAAGGTAAAAAAATATACTATACTAAGCCTGAAACTTCTAAACGCGACGTGGCTAAGGTTCCTTAAAGCTTCTAAACTCTCAATTTAAAGCCAAAAAAATCCCTTTAGTCTGGCCACCCCCACAGCAAAATCATTAAAATTTTATGACGTATAATAAACGTCTAATTAAATTTTTTAGGACAATGTTAGCGGTCTACAGCTTGACGCCAAGGAACTATACAAAGTTATCAGGGGACCCTAAGGCAATCGAAAATCTCCATTTTCAGTTTTGACGCGACTTTTAAAGGAAGATCATCGCCTCGTTCTCCGCGGATGGCTCCCAATTTTTGGTCTGGTCTTAAGAAAATTGGCGTAGAACGTCACGCCTCTCTTTTAGGGACGAAGAAGCGATTGGCGAAAGAACGCGGGAAGCCTTTAAGGGTAGCGATTTCCTTCTTTAAATCCTCTTTTCGTTTTTTGGTCCAGACGCCGCCGATCTCCGTCCTGACTCCCTCGATTTAGCGATCATCCTAATACCCCCCCTTTTTAGCGATTTTCGTTTCAAAAAGCATTAAATAGATAGGAAACTTTTAAAAATAATTAAATGAATTGACCCTGGCCAAAGGCCAAAATTGAAAAATTCAACTTGACAAAAAAGGAAAGATATTTAATATTATTATGGGTATATAGGTCAATAGATTGACCAGCCACCCACCGCTTTTAAAGAGTTCCATAAGTTAGAAGAAGATCCGACCTGGACGGCGCCAAGGTTTTATAGCGAATTATAGGCTTAATTTCAATTGAAGCTTTGACGCGAGAAATATTATGACAGATTTTATAAATCAAATGCCTCTTTCTGCGTCTGATTTTTCTGAAATTATTTCTGATGACTGTATATATGTCGACAAAACCAACTTTTTGGCCAATATTATCAGGCGTAAAGACAATAATTTTTATTTATCCCGCCCCAGGCGATTCGGAAAGACTCTGAC
>JAIROO010000282.1 GCA_031257535.1 Deltaproteobacteria bacterium | reverse complement strand
TATATAAAAAATATACTATAACTAAATTAATTAATACACTTAAAAGATTTAAAAAAATTACTATCAATAATGATATAATTTATAATGCTGTTACAAAAAGCCAAAGAGAAATTTTTAATGCTTTTAATATAAAAATTGACCAATTTATTATTTAATAACAATATTATTTACTTGATCTAGTTTTTTTACATATAAAAATTTATTTTGCAATTAATAATGACGTTTATTTTTGTTTTTTTATTTTTATTATTACCCAATTTTACTTTTTTAAAGTATAGATTTAGTTACATATGTTCTGCAATTTTATGTGTAAACTTTTTGCCGGATTTTAGGATGCAAGAAAAATGCCAATGCTATAAGATTGGTTTTTCTGCCAGTTCGCTAAAGTCCTTTAATAATAGCTTACTCCCGTGATCGCTAAAAAATGTCTGAAAAAAATATTTACTTCCGTGATCGCTATACCCAGGTATATTTATTTCAACTAACTAACTAACTAACTAACTAACTAACTAGTCAACCGACTAACCAACCAACCAGCCAGCCAGCCTAACTAACTCACTCACTAGTTAACCTGCCAACTAACTAACCAAGTAAGTAACTAACTAAATTACCAAACTAATTACCTAAATAAATAACTATATTTGTTTCTTAATCATTTAACCAGTCTAATTGCGCCAGTTCTCCCTTTAAAAAAGTTTTAGCTTGCCCATTAAAAGTTACTTGATTAGGGTTAATTAAATCCAAGTACACTAAACCGCGCCTTTTGGACAGCTGTCGGCAGACCAAGGTTTTTTTCTGGAGCAAGCGACCCCATTGGGGAGCGAGACTGCGGTGGATATTGCCGCTGACCTCTTCTTCGCTAACGCCAATGGCCGGGAGAAACGTCCTTAAGCAGTAGTCGCCGTCGGCGCTCGTTAAAGGGGAGGTTAAAGCCAAGCCTTGGACGGGGGTTTTGAGGAGGCCGGCTAGGTCGATTTCCGCTTTTTCCACTAGCTCTGACTTTTCTAAACTTAAGATGGCCACTTTTTGGGGGCTTAAGGCGGCCCAGGCCACGTCTTTGGCCCCTAAACCCGCCAAAGCTCGAAACTGCTCTAAGCGGGCTTGGTCTAGCTTAGTTAAGAGCTGGGAGGAGGTGGTTAAGGTCATATTGCCTACGGTCGCGCTTAAAGTCGCCGCCACTTGGCCCTCTTGGGTATGAAACTTTAAAGGTTTAGAAGGCGGATAAAGGCCCAGCTCGTAGATCAGATGGGCGGCGGCGAGGCAAGCGTGGATAGACAGGGGCACTTCTTGAGTCTGGGAGAAGAAACGGAGAAGATACGACTCGTTGGTGGCTAAAACAAAGGCGGTTTCCTGGCTGCCCAGTTCCGCGGCCAGGGAGGACATTTTGTATTTTTCCAAGGGGCTTTTGAGGAAGGCCACGCTGGTCGAAGCCCCGGTAAAAGGGCCATCGGCGAAGGCGTCGACCAAAAAAATCTTGCGTATCATGGTGAAATCGCTGGTTACGCCCCTTAAAGCGAAAATTTAATGGCTCTTAGCTCCCTATTATGGCCCAAAAAAAAACTTTTTTGGGCCATCGTTATAGGGGGCCGCCCCCAAAACGGTCGAAAAATTAAACCCTAAAAAAAACGCCAAACGTCTTATAGGCTCGCGGTCCGCCCCTTAAACGAGTCCTTGTCCCTGGCCTTAGGCGGCTTAAGTCGCTATTTACAAAAAATAATAGACAATATACAATTTTTATTTAAAAAAATAAGCTTGTTAAAACCCTTTTTAGTTAGTTATTGTTGATTCCTCGGATTAACCTCAAACCTTGAGCCTGGCCTTAATGGCTGGTCCGGGAGGCCTTGAGCTGGCACTCGCCGACCTAAAGACCGCTCAATGGCCGCCCAGGCGAGGTTATAGTTGTAGAGCGACTGAAAGTGCTCGTACTGGGCTTCGGTGTAGCGGGTCTGAGCGTCTAAGACGTCGGTGTTGGTGGCCACCTGCTCTTGGTACCTTTCCGTGACCATGCGCAGATCCTCGGCCGCCGACTCCACGGCTTTTCTGGAGACGTCAATGTTACGGCCCGCGGAGATGAGGCTCTGATAATTGGAGGTGATCTCCAGCTTAGTGTTGTCCTCTAAGGAGGTCAGGTTGTTAATGGCTTGGTTTAAGGCCACCTTGGTTTTTTCTACGTTGGCTTTGGAGCGGCCCCATTCCCAGACGTTGAGGCTGGCCACCGCGGCCACGTCCCAAGAGCTCGAGTTGGCGGCCCAGCCACCGTGGGCGCGGCTGGAGTCGCCAACGCTCGAGTTACTATAGGTCAAGTTGATCTGAGGGTAAAGCTCCGAGCGGGCCACGTCGACGTTTTTGGCTCCGGCCTCGACTTGGTTCCGGGCCAACCGAATCTCTGGGTTGTCGTTTAAGCCAATATTCATGCAAAAGTCCATGGTTAAGGGGAACTTATAATATTTTAGCTCGTCGACGATTTTGACCTCGGCCTCCACCGCCCGGCGTAAAAGAATGTTTAAGCGGGCTTTGTTGACCACGAGATTGCGGCTTTGGGTGGTTTCCTCTTGCTGGGCTTTGGCCAGCTCAACCTCGGCCTCTAAGACTTGGTTGCGCGGGACCATGCCCACTTCAAAGAAGTTCTGGGCCACGTTTAAATGGCTTTGGAGGTTAACGACAGTTGATTTAGCCACGTTTAAGGCTTTTTCCGTGGCTAAGATACTAAAATAAGCCTGTTTGACCGCGAGGAGGAGATCTTCGCGGGCTTGGGTTTTGGCGATATCGGCCGCGGACACTCCTAGCTGGGATAAAAGATAATTAGCCGCGTTGCGACCACCCGTAAAAAGAGGTTGGCTAATCTGGGCGCCGAAGGAGTATTGGTTACGACCAGCCCCCACTGGAACCGTCGCCCGGTCGCCATGGTAAGTCCGCCCATAAGAGACGCCCACGGCGGGCAGAAAGTCGGTGATGGCCTGCCACCGCGACCACAAGGCCCCCATATAACCTTGGTCGGCCGAGTCTAGGGACGGGCTAACTTTTTTGGCCATCTCTAAGCACTCGTCTAAGGTTAAAGGCCCCGTGTGCGGCGGGGGTGGGACCGCGATGGTCTGGATGGCTTCTTTGGAGGCTTTGGGGCCAATAGTGGCTTCCCCGAAAATCGTCTCTGGGCTTGGGCTATCGACCAAAAACGGTTTGCTAATGACCTGACGAGTCGGATCGGCGCAACCGGTTAAGGTTAAAAAGGCTAGCCCGGTTAAGAGAAGTAAAAGGCGGACCGGGCCGAGAGGGTAGTCGCGTGCTTGAATCATTCTTGGGGACCAATCCTTAAACTGGAACTTTAGCGAAAAAATTAGAGAAATTTAGATAACCTAAAATTTAATGCCTTTTTTATAATATTAAGCTTAGTCCCAGCTAGAAACCTTTAACAGAAAAAGAATCTTATATCGGCTAAATAAAGCCTTATTGGGGCTAGTTTTTATTTATCAAGACCGATCAATTAGACAAATAGTCAGTCAGTTAGTTAGTTAGTTAGTTAGTTAGTTAGTCAGTTAGTCAGTTAGTCAGTTAGTCAGTTAGTCAGTCAGCTAGTCAGTCAGTCAGTCAGTCAGCTAGTCAGTCAGCTAGTCAGTCAATTAGTCAGTCAATCAGTTAGTTAGTTAGATAATAGGTTAATCTATCAAACTATCGCTAAATATATCATATCTAACTACTTAAATCGGTCAGTTAATTAGTCGCTATAGTCGCGCGAAGAGCGCGAGGGTTTGGCGGACCGCGAGGACCGCGAGGACTGGGAGTCGCGACGGCGGTTAGACTGACCGTTCTTCTGGCGCGAGGACTTGACCGCCGATTCCCGACCAAATGAGTCGTCTTCGGTGGCTGGGGGATTATACGGAATAAACCGCGACTTAGCCTCGCCCATATACGTTTGGAGGTTATAGATTCGAGTCTGATCGGCCGGGTGGGTGGAGAAAAACTCCCTCGGAGCCCGGCGGCCGCCTTTTTTGGCTTCCTGGCCCATCCGCCGCCAAAAATCAATGGCTTCTTCTGGATCATAGCCAGCCATGGCCATCAGGCTTAAACCAATCCGGTCGGCCTCGGCTTCGTGGGCCCGACTGTAGGGCAGTAAAACTCCCACTTGGCCACCTAGGCCATAAGCGATCATAATGGCTTGCCCTGTCCCTTGGGAGACTCCTTTCGCGCTTAAACCAATGTCTATGGCCTGGGCCCCTAAGCTAAAGAGGAGTCTTTGGCTGGCTCTTTCCGCGCCATGATGGGCGATGGCGTGGGCGACCTCGTGACCAATGACCGTGGCTAAGCCAGCCTCGTCTTTGGCGATGGGCAGAAGACCAGAGTAAACGGCCACTTTACCGCCTGGCAAGCAAAAAGCGTTGGCGTCGGGGGAGTCGAGAAGGTTAAACTCCCAGTTGTAATTGGCGATCTCGTTGGACCGGCCAAAGGTGGCGAGATATTTTTCGGCCGCTCGCCGAATTCTATGGCCCACCCGGCGCACCAGCCGCGTTTTTACCCTATCGTCGGACAAGCGCTCTTTGTCGATAATTTCTCGGTATTGCTTCGCGGCTAGCGGGATGAGCCGATCGTCCGAGATAAGGCTTAACTGGGACCGGTTAAGGCCAGGCACTTTGGCGCAGGAAACGAAGGCCAATAAGGCGAGCCCTAACAGTAAGACTTTTAAAGCTTGGCGGAGGTCAAGACGGGTCGAGTCCATAAAAAGACCTAAATAAAGCCAAAACGGCTAGCCAAAAAGTCCCTAAAACAAAAACTAATCATTTAGATATGAAAAATTTCTCGTTAAAAAGAGCTTAGTTTAGCGAAATCCTCAAACTCCATGGTCGCGTAAGAGCCAGAGCTTAAATACTTTAAGACCAAAATGAAAATTTGAGGCTCCACCGCCCCGGGGAGCATGGTGATGGGCTGGCCTTGGCTGTTTAAAAAAACAAAGGCCGGAATAGCGCGAATCTCGAACCTGTCCGTTAACTCATGGGTTTCTTGGGACGTGTTAATGGTCACCACCGTAAAAGACTCGCGTAAAGATTTTTGGACTTCGGGGTTAGGGGCGACGGTCGAGTTAAAGTACTGGCAGCTAGGACACCAGTCAGCCCAAAAATAGACTAAAATGGTTTTATTATTTTTAGCCGCCTCCTTTAAAGCCTCAGGGAAAGTTACGCTAGTTAGGCTCGGCGGCGGGGCGGACTGGGCTAACAGCGGGTTTTGGTCAAGGCTTAAAGCCAACAAGACCGCGAAAGCCCAAAAAAGGCGAAACCAAATTGGCATGGGGTCGCACCTAAAAACGCGGGTCAAGTCTTATCCCCGCTGGTGGTCTAGAAAAAAAGGTATTTAAAGCCTTAAAAGCTCCTTTGGGCGAATTTAAGGGCTTATCGATATTTTGGGCGTTAGGTTAAGCTTTTAAGTTGTTTTAGTTTAAAAATGTTAGATTTTTTTTGGCTAAAAACTAGATATTTTTTTGTTAAAAGCTCAATAAATATTGACCAAAAAAACAATAGATTTGGCGGCAATCTATTTTTTAGAAAAAAATTAATTAAATTATCATAACAGCTAATCATGTTTTAGCTATCAGTTTATTTATACTTTGGATATAAGTCATATAAAATATGTTATATCTAAAAACTTATAAAAATATTTTAACTGAAAACTAGTTGTGATTATGACTAAAAACTACTTATGATTATAGCTAAAAAAACTATTTATAATATCGACTAAAAACTAGTTTTATTTTATCTAAAAACTAATTATGATTTTGGTTAAATAATAGTTATATTTTATCTAAAAACTATTCATAATTTTGGCTAAATAATAGTTGTTTGTTTTAGCTAATAAAGATAGTTTTTTAGAAAAAATTATCGCTCTTAATGGCTATTTTAGGTTAGTTTTAGTTTTATAACAAAATCTTAAAGCCCAAAAAAAATAGCTTAAAAATTATTTGTTGGCTAGCGTAGTCAATAAGGATAAGAAAAGTTTAGAGCGTTAATTTTATCGAACAAAAAAAGAACCCCTAAAACCAAGGTCAAGAAACCCATGACTCGGCTCGCCCAGACCGTGACTCGACTCAAACCCTTTAACTTGGCTTGGATTTTGGCCCACAAAAGGGCGGCAAGGAGAAAAGGGAACCCTAAACCTAGGGAATAGAGGCCTAAGAGCGTGGCTCCTTGGGTTAAGCCAGTTTTTATGGCCGCCAGAGCCAAGATTGAGCCTAAAATTGGCCCCACGCAGGGAGTCCAACCCGCGGCGAAAGCCAAGCCCACCACAAAAGAACCGCCATAGCCTTGGACCTTCCGCGGGATAGCCAGACGTTTACCGGCTAACCAAGACGAAAAAGGCAAATTTAGGCCTAAAAGAGAAAGACCAAAGGCTATCATAACGATTCCGCCCGCCAAACGCAAGATATCCCGCTTAGCGTAAAAAAAAGAGCCCAGCGAACTGGCCGCCGCCCCCAAGGCCACGAAAATCAGGCTAAACCCGAGGATAAAAAAAACCGTCGCCCCCAAGGCTCGGCCGCGGTTAGGGGCGGCTAAGGGCGACGTGGTATCTTTCGAGGTTAAAGGGGGGGTGGCGCGCCCAGAGGCTAGGGCCAGCCAGACCGGGATCAAAGGCAGGACGCAAGGGGTAAAAAAAGTAATAAGTCCCGCTAAAAAAGCCCCTAAATAAGAGACTTTCTGGGCCACGATGACCGCTATGGCCAAGGCTTCCATAACTTAATTTGACAGAATATTAAGGTTTTTTGGACTAAAATAATCATAAAATCACTAGATATATAGAGAAAATTATTACCATTGAGCTTCGTTTAGGTCAATCAACCTTTGTAGTCTAGGTCTTAGAATCGCGTTATTGTAAAAAATCATGAAAACACTATAAATAACCAAAGTCAGGCAAGTCACGTCCAAATACAGCCAATAGATCGAGTTTTGGCGGGTGGGCTCTAAGTGGAAGATAAAAAGCCGCGGGGCTAAAAGGCCCCAAGAGGCGATTAAGGCTAGAAAAAAGTAAAAGGTTAACCGGCGAACCAATTGCTTTATAGTCAGTTGTTTAGTCAGAAATATAGAAACCATGAAAAGTCCTGGGCCAGTTTATGGGGCTTGGAAAGGGTTTTTTTAGGGTCGTCCTTAGCCCTTTTGTATTTTCGAAATCGCCAAAAAAGGCCTCATCGCCAAAGTTACTGGCCGCGAAATTCATTAAAGCATATTCCGCTAAACGTGTAAACTTTTGGCCAAAACGAAAAAAGCCCTCTAAAGTTATTTTACGTTGAAGGCGATTTTTTTATTGTCGAGAAGCTTTTGGGGGGAGCGTAAAATAAAACTTTCTTGGCCATTTTTTAACGCGCGTAACTACTATATACGCGAATAGAAATTTTTTTGACTACCATGTCGGCCTAAATTTAGCCTTTAAAAACTAAAAAGGGTCTATAGAAGGGGCGAGAAAAAAACGGAGATTAATCTGGTCCGCCTTACGCTTAACTAAAATCAGGCTTGATAGTCAAGGCTAGTAGTCAGCGATTCTAATTTTGGATTTTAAGCCCTCACAAGGGCAGGTGGACCAAGATTAAAAAAAACAATGATACTTGAGTAAAGAGAGACAAATTAGTCAATTGGAGTCATGATTGATGTAT
>JAIROO010000267.1 GCA_031257535.1 Deltaproteobacteria bacterium | reverse complement strand
TTTCTCCATTGAAGTTCTCACCAAATGTTTTGGCTAATCGAGCGCCAGCTTATTGGCCCCGTCTGACTACTATTGATTTTTCCCCTTTTTTTTAATCTTTTCTCTTTTTCTGGTCTGGTCAAGTTTTTGGGCCATCTTGTCAATTATAATAGGCTTACACTATAATTCACATTAGATTTTTCGATATTGTCTTTTCGCCTTTTTTTATTTGCCCTTTAAGGCGACCACCCTATTATTTGGCGCGCCAAAACCTGGATCTGGTCGTAAGGAGCCATCTTTACCGTGGCCAAAAGTTTATTCGACGGTTGCCCCACTGGCGGCTGCGGAGCCAAGCTAGACCCGGCCCTTCTCGCCCAGTTTTTAGCCCGCTTGCCAAGGCGGTTTAGCGACCAGCTTTTGGTTAGCTACGACCATAGCGACGACGCGGCGGTCTTTAGCTTAAGCCCTGATCTAGCCGTCGTCTCGACTGTGGATTTCTTTCCGCCCATGGTCGACGACGGCCGTCTTTTTGGCCAGATAGCCGCGACCAACGCTTTAAGCGACATTTACGCCATGGGTGGTCAGCCTATTTTGGCTTTAAACTTGGTTTGTTTTCCCCAAAACCTCGATCCCGAGATCTTAGCCGAGATCCTCTTAGGTGGAGCCGAGACTATCGCTAAAGCTGGGGCCTTTTTAGCTGGTGGCCACTCCATATACGACCCTCTGCCTAAATATGGCTTAGCCGTGACTGGGTTGGTTAACCCTAAAGAGACGCGTTACAACCATACGGTTAAGGTTGGCGACGCTTTGATCCTCACTAAACCCTTAGGCGTGGGTCTTATCTTAGCCGCCCACCGCGCGGGTGAGAGCCAAAAAACCGATTTGGCGGCGGCTATAACCTCAATGACGCGACTAAACGCCGCCGCGGCCATGGCCCTGAAACAAAAACCTATCAGCGCGGTCACCGACGTGACGGGGTTTGGGTTGTTGGGTCATTTAGCCGAGATGGTGGGAACCGATTATAGCGCGGATCTAAATTTTGACTCTCTGCCCCTTCTGCCTGGGGCCCTTAACTACGCGGCGGAGTTTTTTATTAGTGGCCTCGCTCAAAGGAATCGTCTAAATCTTGCGTCTAAAGTCGATTTAACGGCTCTAACCCCAATTCAAGAGGAGATCCTTTTTGACCCCCAAACGTCCGGTGGCCTTCTCATCAGCCTCCCCGCCGCGGCCGCTAATGGTCTTCTTCTTCTTTTAAAGCCAACCGAACCCGAGGCGGCCATAATTGGAACCATAACCGCCCGAGAACCAGGGGGGGCGGCCATTACGGTTCTGTAAGAGTCTAAACGAAAAAACAACTGGCTCAATAAGCCGCCTTAGACTGTTGGAAGAAAGCTGGCCTTAGACTGTTGGAGAAAAGCTGGCCTTAGACTGTTGGAGGAAAGCTGGCCTTAAACTATTTGAAGAAAGCTGGCCTTAGACCTTAGCCAAAATAACTTGCCAAAAAACTCTAAAGTTTTTTATTACATTTTATAGTTATTTAAAGATTATAATCATTTTATCTAATCACACTCGTTAGATCTTGATCGTTCTCTATCGTTCTCGATTGCCTTTGATCTCTCTCGATCGCCCTCGATAGCCTTCGATAACCCTCGATTACTTTTGTTCGCCAAAGAAAGGACCACTTAAATGACCACTATCGACGCGTTAGGCCAGCCCTGCCCTCTCCCGGTCATCGCGGCTAAAAAAGCTTTAAAAGCCGCCCAAAAAGGCGAGACTATCGTCATTGTCGTCGACAATGAGATTGCCGTCCAAAACCTAACCAAAATGGCCAAAGCCCTAGGTCATGAGGTTAAGAGCGCTCCCATAGGCCCTAATTTTGAGGTGACTTTGACCGTTAGCGATCCCAAGACCCCCGCCGAGACCGCAGACGCTGGGGGTCTGGTCGTAACCATTAGCCAAGGAACCCTAGGCCACGGCGACGACAAGTTAGGTCAGAACCTTCTCAAAGCCTTTATCTTCTCCTTAATTGAGCTTGAAAAGGCCCCAGAGTACTTGTTGTTTTTTAATGGCGGGGCTTATTTAACCTGCGAGGGCTCGGATAGTCTTAAGGATCTAGCCGCCTTAGCCGAGCGGGGGACAATTATCGGAACCTGTGGGGCTTGCTTAAACTATTACGGTCTTACGGACAAGCTAAAAGTCGGATCCCCGACCAATATGCTGGCCATTGTGACAGCCATGAGCCAGGCTAAAAAGCTAATTAACGTCTAAAAGCTTTATAAATGGGAGATTCTAGCTAAATTATTTTAGCTAAGGCCTTAAATTTATAAAACCCAATAAATACTCTCATGACTCGCCGCGTCGCCCCGGAGTCAGGAAACAATATTTTTAAAAAATATTTGTTATAAGGTAAAACCTTTTTTTAAAAGCGTTAACGCGCCCTTAAATTTTCTCCACCCAAAAGCAAATCAAGTATAATAAACGTCAGAGTCAGCCGGCTTTTGACTTTAGGCCGGCTTTTGGTCTTAGCCATCTTTTCGCCTCGTTTAAATCTTGAAAGGCCTTAAAGTGGGGAGCTTTATGTCTCAAGGACCGCCAGATATTTTAAAATCAATTCCTAAAGTCGAAAAAGTTCTGGGCTGGGCCGCTAAAGTTCCTGAGCTTAAAGGCCTGTCCCCGGCCCGGCTTTTAAAATCTACCCGTCTGGTTTTAAACGACATCCGGACCGATATCTTGGAAAAACGGCGCGACCAGCCCCCTAAAGACGAAGATATCTTAGCCGCGGTCACTAAAAAAGCCTTAGATTTAAGCCGAGCCCAGTTCCGCCCGGTCATCAACGCCACGGGAGTCGTTCTCCACACCAACTTAGGCCGGGCTCCCTTAGCCAAAGAGGCTTTGGACCGGGTCATCTTGACCGCCCAGTCTTACGCCAACTTAGAGTACGATCCTTTCTTGGGTCAAAGAGCCGACCGCCTAACCCCGATAATCGAGCTTTTAACCAATCTGACTGGAGCCGAGGCCGCTTTGGCCGTTAACAACAACGCGGCGGCTCTTTTCTTACTCATGACCGCTTTGGCTAAAGACCGCAAAGTCGTCGTCTCCCGGGGAGAGTTAGTGGAGATCGGCGGCTCTTTCCGTTTGTCGGACATTATTGAAGCGGCCGGAGCCCAACTTTTAGAGATAGGCTCCACTAACCAAACCCGTCTCGCCGACTACAAAAAAGCCAGTTTAGACCCTTTAGTTTCGGTCATCTTAAAAGTCCACGCCTCTAACTTTCGGCAGACTGGTTACGCCGGCGAGGTTCAGATTGAAGAGTTGGCTAAGCTTGGTCGAGAGCGGGGACTACCTGTAATCGCCGACTTAGGCAGTGGCAGTTTTATTGACTTAGAACCATTAGGTTTAAGGGAGACCAACGTTAACGAGGCTTTAAAGCATGGGGCCGAGGCTATCTGCTTTAGCGCCGACAAGCTCTTTGGCGGACCTCAGGCTGGTATAATTTTAGGGTCCCACCATATTGTGGATCAGCTAAAAAACCACCCCTTAGCTAGAACCGTCCGCTTAGACAAAATGTGTTTAGCCGCTTTAGAGGCGACCTTACTTTTGGCCCAAGATCCTAAAGACGCTATCGGTCGGATCCCCGTCTGGCGCCTGCTTTTTAAAACCAGCGAGGAACTAAAGGCCGAAGCCCGGCGCTTAAAACGCTTTTTAGGGCCAATCCCTGGGTTAAAGCTCACCGTTATCCCCACTCAAAGCCAAGCCGGGGGCGGCGCCGCCCCTGAGCAAAACTTACCCTCCTTCGCGGTGGCCATTGAGAGCCTCGTCAATAACGTGCCCTTATTAGAAGAAAAACTCCGCCGCCAGTCGGCCATAGTCGTGGCCAGGCTAAAAAACGACCAGCTCCTTTTAGACGTCCGAACCATCGATCCCAAAGAGTATCCAGCCTTAAAAGAGTCTTTAACCTTCGCTTGGAACGAGTTGGTCGGTCAACCCGTGGTTATCGCCGACTAGCTAAGTTAACCCACCATGACTAACTGGAAAGAATACTTAGACCGGGCTTTGGCTTACCATGGCCACCTGTGTAGCGGTCAGATCTTAGGTCTAAGGGTGGTCTTAAAGGGTTTAGACTTACTAGGTTTAGAGCCGACAGATAATTTAAGGGATCTGATGCTCTTTATTGAGACCAACCGCTGCTTAGCCGACGCGGCCTATGTGGTTACGGGGATCACTTTAGGCCGCCGCCGGGTCTTAACCTTTAACTTTGGCAAAGCGGCCATCACTTTTTTAGATTTACGCGACGGCCGAGCTTTTCGGGTAGCCGTTAAATCAGCTATCCACCCTAGCCGGGACATTCAAGATCTTGTGGCCTTTTGGAGTCAGTACCCCGATGAGGCCATCTTAACCTGCCAAAAGGTCCTGATACCCTTAAAACCCGAGGACTATCCCGGCCGACCTTTAAAACGGATCGTCTGCCCTAAATGTGGGGAAGAGGTCTTGGACGGAAGGGAAATTTTGGTCAAGGGCCAAGCTCTTTGTCGGGCCTGCGCGGGCGAGGCTTACTATCGCCTCGTTTGAACGTCATCCAATTTGGCGGACCTCGGCGGATCGTCTTCGACCCAGAAGTGACCTTGGCCGGCCTAATATCGGAGACTAACAGGCCAGGAAAAATTAAAAAATAACCGTTATTTTTAGCCTTACAAAATCTGGCGTAGACGCTCCAAATCTAGCGCGGCGTTAAGATGTGAACTACCGCTACCCTGAAGGGTACC
>JAIROO010000202.1 GCA_031257535.1 Deltaproteobacteria bacterium | reverse complement strand
AAAGGCCAAAAATTCGCCGCGCGACCTGTATAGGAGCTAAAGGCCAAAAATTCGCCGCGCGACCTGTATAGGAGCTAAAGGCCAAAAATTCGCCGCGCGACCATTATAAGCGCTATTCGTTAATCGCGAGGGCTAGATATCGCGTATACCTCTGGGTCATCGTTAATTAAAAAAGGCCTTTTAACGGCTGGCCAAACAAAGGCCGTCTTAAAGCCAGGCGACGGACTATTTAGGGATCTTTTGGCCTAAATCCCTAAAAGGGAAATAATTTTTGGGGCTCTAGCCAAATCGCGCCATTTCTTGCTATAATAGACAAACTACGTCTAATTTTTTATAGGCCTCTTATGGTTGACCAAGACTCGCCTTTTAACCGATATTTAGACTTTTACCTAGCTCATCTGCGCGTGGAAAGAAATTACTCTAAACACACGTTAGAGGCTTATGGCCGAGCTATTCGCGGCTTACTTAGCTTTCTCGAAGGCGAGGGGGTTTTGGATCTTTCGGCTTTAACTAAAAGCCAGCTGACCTCATATCTGGCCATTTTAACCGAAGAAAGATCTTTAAGCCCCAGAGCCAGGTCCCTTCATTTGTCGGCTATCCGGGGTTTTTGTGGTTTTTTAGTCGAGGAAAACCTCTTAAGCGACAATCCAGCCGCCCAACTCCCTGGGCCCAAACTCCCTAAATCCCTCCCCAAAGCCTTAGGGACCGAGGAAATCGCGACCTTAGTCTCGGCCCCGGACATTAACACGCCTTTAGGTTTAAGGGACCGGGCCATGCTGGAGTTAACTTACGCCACGGGTCTTCGGGTCTCGGAGCTCTTAAGCTTAACTTTAGGTCAAGTTAACCTAGACGAGGCCTGGTTAAGAATTTTTGGCAAAGGCCAAAAAGAGCGCTTAGTCCCCATCGGTCAGACCGCGCTCGAGCTTTTAAAAGACTATTTAAGTCTGACCCGGCCGCTCTTTTTAAAACCAAACAGTGGGTCCACGGTTTTTCTGACCCATCGGGGTCGACCAATGTCTAGGCAGTTCTTTTGGCGACGCGTTAGCGAACTCGCCCAAAGTTTGGGCCTTAGTCTGGTCTCCCCGCACGTCTTACGCCACTCTTTCGCCACCCATTTAGTCGAAGGCGGGGCGGACTTACGGGCCGTTCAGTTAATGCTAGGTCACGCTGATCTAACCAGCACCGAGGTCTATTTAAAAACCTCCAGCCGACGCTTAAGAGCGGTTCACGACCGCTATCATCCTCGCTCGGGGGCCGTATGACCGTTTCCACCCCCGAGTCCCCTAAAACCCCTACCCCGGCCTTAAAAACCATTATCACCACCCATTTAAACCCCGACTTTGACGGGGTCGCCTCCATGGTGGCCGCTAGTCGCTTATATCCCGAAGGAGTCATGGTCTTTCCCGGGGGCCAAGAAAAAAATCTCCACAACTATTTTATCCAGTCCTTACTATATTTATATAACGTGGCCCGGGCCAAGGACGTGGACTTAAGCGTGGTCGAACTTTTAGTGGTCGTCGACACCCGCCGGCCCGAGCGCCTTGGTTTGGTGGCCCCGGTCTTAAATAACCAAAACCTTAAGATCCACCTTTACGACCACCACCCCGATAGCGACAACGATCTTAAAGGAGAGCTCGCCGAAGTGGCTATAGTCGGCTCCACGGCCACCCTTTTGACCGAACTCCTCTTAGCCAAAGGCCTTGACGTCTCCCCCCAAGAAGCCACCATGCTGGCTTTGGGCTTATACGAGGACACGGGCTCTTTTACCTTCTCCTCGACCACCCCGCGCGATCTCCTTATCGCGGCCAAACTTTTAGAGTTAGGGGCCGACCTCTCGGTGGTGGCGGAACTGACGGCCAGAGAACTAACCGCGACCCAGCTGTCCCTTTTAAACGAACTCATCGTTAACGCCGACGTCCGGGAGGCTCGAGGGAGGGCTCTAGCCATCGCCCAAGCCAAAAGGGAGTCGCACGTGGACGAGTTAGCCGTCTTAGCCCACAAGTTGATGGATATCATGGCTTTAGACGCCCTGTTTCTTCTAGTGGAGATGGACAACGTGGTCCAGTTGGTGGCCCGCTCCAGAAACGTGGCCTTAGACGTGGGCAAGATCGCGAGAGCTTTAGGCGGCGGCGGCCACGCCAGCGCCGCCGCCGCCTCTTTTCGGGGCAAAAACTTAGAGGAATCCCGACGCCGCTTAGAGACCATCTTAGAAAAAGCCATTAGCCGCTTATATACGGCCGCCCACTTAATGTCTAAACCCCCGATTAGCTTACCGGCCGACCGACCCATGTCCGAGGCCCGCGACCTCATGGTTCGGTCCAGCTTAAGCGTTCTCCTCGCCGACGACGAGACCGGCAAAGCTCGCGGTTTTATTAGCGAAGCCAGCGTGGCTAGGGCCATTTACTTAGGCTTAGACAACTACCCTATCCGGGATTTTATGACCAGCGAGTTTCATACGGTCCAGCTGTCGGCCTCTTTTAGCGAGGTCAAGTCCATTGTCGTCGACCAGAGGCAAAGAGTCTTACCGGTCATTGACCAGGACGGTAAAACGGCGGGGGTCATTACCCGAACCGATCTGATTCAGCTGCTTAGCCAAGACAGCCGCGAGATCCCAGAACGCCAAAGACGCGAGGGCCAGACCCCGGAAAAATCCCTGGCTAGCCTCATGGACAGTCGCCTCCCCAAAGACGTTTTAGCCCTCTTAAAAGAGATGGGCCAAAGCGCCGAGCGCCTGAACCTAGCCATATATCTGGTGGGGGGCTCGGTTAGGGATCTGGTGACTTTAAAACCCATTCAGGATCTGGATCTGACCTTAACTGGGGACTTAGACGAGTTTATCGAGGACTTTACGGCCACTCGCCCGGACGTCAAAGTAAAAAAACACCCCCGCTTTAAGACCGCGACCCTCACCATGGCCGACGGCTTTCGCTTAGATCTCTCCTGCGCCCGCTTAGAGTACTACGAGTATCCTGGGGCCATGCCCATCGTTAGCCACGCTTCTATTAGAATAGATCTCCAAAGGCGCGATTTTACCATTAACGCCATGGCTTTAAGCTTAAACGCCGACGACTACGGCCGGCTGCTCGACTTTTACCGCGGCTACCAAGACTTAAAAGACGGCTTAATTAGGGTCCTCCATAGCTTAAGCTTTATCGAGGATCCCACGCGGGCTTTTCGGGCCATTCGTTTTGAGACTCGCTTGGGATTTCGGATTGGCCGCATGACCGAAAGGCTTTTAACCAACGCCTTAAAAAACGGTTTTATCGCTAACCTCCAGCCTAGGCGGGTCTTAACGGAGATTCGCCGGATCTGCGAAGAGGAGGAGCCCGGGCCCATTTTTAAACGCTTAGGGGAGATCGGTTTATTAAAGTGCGTCCACCCTAAGCTCAAACTAAACCCCAAAAGGATCGAAAGCTTTCGGCGGGTTGGCCGGGTTAAAGACTGGTACCGCTTAACCTTTGGCGAAAAATACTCCCCAGTCTGGTTGGTTTGGCTCTTGGCCTTAACCGAGGACCTAGACCAAGACGAGCTGATGGAATTAGTCGATCATTTAGATTACGGTCAAAAAGTGGCCAAGGTCGCGGTCGAGGAAAGAAAGACTTTAAGGGAGGTCTTAGCCTTAGGTCAAAGGCCAAGACGCCGCTCCCCCATCCCGCCCTCAGAAGCCGACCGGCTTTTTTCTGGTCTATCTTGGCCCGGCGTCTTATACCTCATCGCCATGGCCGCGGACGATCCCTTGTCGCGAGCTGGGGCGGCCTACCTGACCCACTATCGGCAGGTCAAAACCAGCCTCGACGGCAAAGATCTCATTCAATTGGGCTACGCGCCCGGACCTAGCCTTAGCGAGGCTCTTAACGCCATCCGCGAGGCCAAGCTAGATGGCCTGGTCAACTCCCGGGACGAGGAGCTGAGTTTCGCTCAAAAATTACTCGCGGCCGAGAACCTCATAGCCTAAGGTCTTTTTGAAATCTTTGGTAACTATTTTTTAGTTTTATTTTTAGTTATATCTCCTTAAAGCTGAAACTAAGAAAGTTTAACTTTTTCGAGCGAAGACGTTTAACGTTGGTTACCATATAATCACTAATTTAAAGCCTAAAGTCGTTTGGTCTATAGGGATTGTTTAGCGAGGTAAAACGAGAGGGCCATAAGGTCCATAAAATTAAGGGAAAAAGTTTAGCCATTATGGCTATTATCAGATATTCCAGAGGGTGAAGAGCTTTTCCGCCTTGGATGATTTTGTCCTCATGTTGCCAATTAGGCCGGCGTGTTAGCTCTTAGCTTTTGACCATAAAGAAAAGTTATTTCGTTATATTTATAGATAAGAATCACATCATTATGATTTATATTCATAATATACTAATATATTTGTAATATAATCATGTAAATTGTTCACTTTAAAAATTGTTTGTTCCTGAGTATAGATATAATTCACAATTCTGACGAAAAATTCGCTGGGACCATAATTGAAAACGGCCTTAAGGAATCTGCCTAATACATTATCATTAAAAAATTTATGACCAATTTCATGGCTAAATATTAAATTAATATTTAATTTACTAATTTAATCGCTATTTTTACATAAAGAGTGGCGATTAAAAGATATAAAGATCAAAATTATACAAAGTAGACATCATTATGATAGGTAAAAAATCTTTATTTTATAAAAAAAGGCTAAATATCTAGAAAACTGAATAAATACTTGACAAGGAATGAATTACTGAGTATAAATGACTTTATCAAGAAATGAAAATGATATCAGCAGTTTATGAACCGAAAATAATAAAAGTTAGCCGATCTTGGGGATAGGCTAACTTGACCCTGAAGTTCGAAAGTACGTAAATCGGTTTTTAAACAAGCGGAGCCGCGGAATATCCGTTAAATGGCTTTCTCTCGCCTGGCCAAAAACCCCGCCAGAAAAAGGAGGCCCATGAAAGACAGGGCCAAAGGACCCCGCCATTTAACGCCTATTTAACCCATATACGTCCGAAAAATTACTTATTTATTATGTCTGTTTTTGACGATAGACTAAAAAAATAAAATAACCAATAAATATTTAGCTAGATTTAGGTATTTTGGGTTAAAAAGAAGTAATCAGATATTTTTGAAACTTTAAAATATAGCGCAAAACTTACGCTTTATATTTATTTTAAATAGATAGTTATAATTTAAACTTCTATAACGCGATAGGTAACCGTAGCCAAAAAATTATTTCTCAATCTTGGCGAGACATTGGCCTCTATACGTTACCCCTAAACCGATTTTAACCAATTTTTTGGCTTTTGAGACGTAGGGGCGGTAGTATTTTTTTACGCGAATGGCTTTTAAACCTTTATCGGCCAATTCTTCTAATTTAGCCGCCAATTTTTCGTCGCTTTCGGGCTCCTTGCTTTCATATTTAAGCTCAATAATAGCGACCATTTGGTCGTCCGGGAATAAAAGGACAAGATCGGGAGTTCCGATAGAACCAGGAGGTTCCGAAAGAGTCTGGGCTAAAAGGTGACAGTAACCGTATAAAACGCTATTATAGAAACTCTCGGTATCTTGATGATGAATGGCGGCTAAACCAGCGTAGAGAGAATTAAATATTTCCGTCAATTTTTCAGCGTTAGACGCTAAGATAGCGTCTCTGAACTCATCTCTCACGGTTTCTTGCGTCTGACCTAAAAGATGGAAAAGCGAATCGGCAAAAGTATTATAATTGAGTAGTTCAATTTCCATGTTTGGAACTTTTAAACTTAAAGATCCCGCGTC
>JAIROO010000146.1 GCA_031257535.1 Deltaproteobacteria bacterium | reverse complement strand
AGCGCCGGCTAAAATAAACGTTAAAAAAGGCCATTTTTAATCATTTTTAAGGTTACGCTTAAGGCGAAGGGGCCCATAAGTATCTAGACTAGGCCTAAAAGACCCCTAAGCCCGCGGTTAGACATAGGAAATGGTCTCCCCCCCGCCAGGAAGGAGACCGGGAGAGCGACTACAATGTGGGAATACACAGATCAAGTAATGGAGCATTTTGAGCGGCCACGCAACGTGGGCGTGGTGGCCAGGATTGACGGGGAAGGCCAAGTCGGCTCGTTATCCTGCGGCGACGCTTTACGTTTGACCATCCAAGTCGACCGCGATAAGGATCTCATCGAGGACGCTAAGTTTCAGACTTTTGGCTGCGCCAGCGCCATCGCCTCTTCGTCGGCCTTAACCGAGATGATCAAGGGTCGCACCTTAGATCAAGCTCTGTCCATCACCAATCAGGACATCGCCGACTTTTTAGGCGGTCTGCCGCGCGAGAAGATGCATTGCTCGGTCATGGGCCAAGAAGCCTTGGAGGCGGCCGTGGCCAATTATCGGGGCGAAAAACCCAAAGCCAAGGAAGGGGAAATCGTCTGCGAATGCTTTGGGGTGACCGACGTCGAAATCGAGCGGGTCATCCGGACCAACCGCTTAACCACCGTCGAGGAAGTGACCCAGTTCACTAAAGCCGGCGGGGGGTGCGGCAAGTGCTTAGAAAAGCTGGAGGTCATTTTAGACCAGATCCTCAAAAAAAGTCGCCCCAAATCCGCCCCCGGCAACGGTCAAGGGGCCGGCCGGATGACGGCTTTAAAACGCATTCGCTTGATCGAGGACGCCATCGCCAACCAGATCGCCCCGGCTTTGATGCGCGACGGCGGGGATATTGAGCTGGTCGACGTGGACGGGCCCGAGGTCTTTGTGACCTTAAAAGGGTCCTGCGCTAGCTGCCCCTCCTCCAAAAGAACCTTAGCCGACTTTGTCACCGAAAGGCTGAGGACTTTGGTCGACCCAGCGATCGTGGTGCGGGAGTACCGCCCGGAATAGAGATAAATTTTAGCGGCCAGCCCCCCTTAAGCCAAAAACGCCAAAAAAGTTTAAGGCCACGAGTTTTTGGGGGGTTAGCCTTTAATTGGTCCTGGTTTTCTAATGGTCGGATTATCTGGCCTTTTCTCGGGGAATAATTTATGGAGACGAAGACGATTTATTTTGACAACAACGCCACCACCGAGGTGGATCCCCAGGTTTTGGAGGCGATGTTGCCCTATTTCCAAAGTCGCTATGGCAATCCTTCCAGTATCCACCACAAGGGTGGCGAGGTAGCCGCCGCTTTACGGGAGGCTCGGAAAAAGCTGGCCGATCTCTTAGGTTGTGACCCTAGCGAGATAATTTACACTTCTTGCGGCACGGAAAGCGACAACACGGCCATGTGGTCGGCTTTAAGGACCCAGCCGGACAAACGGCGTCTCGTGACCAGTCGGGTCGAGCACTCGGCCATTATCAATAACGCGGCTTTTTTAAAGCGCTTAGGTTACCAAGTGATCGAGGTGGGGGTCGACCGCGAAGGGCTTCTGGATATGGACCAGTTGACCAAGGCCTTAACCCCGGATACGGCTTTGGTCTCGCTTTTGTGGGCCAACAACGAAACCGGCGTCCTTTTTCCCATCGAGGAAGTGGCGGCCTTATGTTCTGAGCGGGGCGTTGTTTTCCATACCGACGCCGTCCAGGCGGTTGGCAAAATTCCCATTGACCTCAAAAATTCCAAAATCGACATGCTATCCTTAGCCGGCCACAAGCTCCACGCCCCCAAAGGCATCGGGGCCTTGTACGTCCGCAAAGGCTTAAAGTTCGCTCCCTTTATGATCGGCGGCCACCAAGAAAACGGTCGGCGCGGCGGCACGGAAAACGTCCCCTACATTATTGGCTTAGGCGTGGCCGCGGATTTAGCCGCCAGTCGTTTGCCCGAGGAAAACACCAGGGTTAAGGCCCTTCGGGACCGTTTGGAAGAGGGTTTGCTAAAGATCCCCTTTACCATGGTCAACGGCAACCGGACCTTTCGCTTACCCAACACCACCAACGTTAGTTTCGAGTATATTGAGGGCGAGTCTATTTTGTTTCATCTCTCCCACGAGGGGATCTGCGCGTCCTCTGGCTCGGCCTGTACTTCTGGATCCTTAGAGCCTTCCCACGTCTTAAGGGCCATGGGCGTGCCCTTCACCGCGGCCCACGGCTCAATCCGCTTGTCTTTGGGCGTGGGCAACACGGACGAGGAAGTGGACAAAGCCTTAGAGATCTTTCCGGCGGTGGTCAAAAAATTAAGGGATCTCTCGCCTTTTTGGAAAGACGACGGCCCGGTTCAAGAGTCCGACCTCTTGAGCTGCGACAGCGAGGTCTGCCAGGTCTGTAATTAAAAATCCTATTTTGTTAAATAAATTGCCTTAAACTAGCCAGTTCAACGACTATGGCTAAAAGTTTAAGGCGATTATATTTTAAAAGGTTAATTTTGAATTTTTTTAACCGAGCCTCTCTTTCGGGACCAAAAATTCGCGATTAACGAGTCTATAGACAAATAATAACCGCCTTAGACTGGCCAATTAGCTTACGCTGGCTAAAGTTTAAGGCGGTTTATTTATTTTAGGCGATTTTTAAAGGCGGGTCTTAAGCGTTAAAAGATGGCCTCGAAAAAAAACTCTTGGTTATTTTAGACGGGCGACAAAACTATATACGCGGGTCAGAAATTAATAGGTCACGATATCTCGCCTATAAACAGGCCAGAAAAAGGGGAGACGACGAGGGCGTCCATAAAAAACCGTAATCCCAAAAGTCAAGCGTTATTTGAGGTTTGAGGGTTAAGGCGCAAGACGATTTTTTCCACCACCGGGGCCTCGAACTCCACATATAGGCGGTCCAGCCACTTGGGGATTTGGTAGTTAAATTTATGTAAATAACCGGAATGTTTGACCCTCACGAAAAGGACGCCTTCCTCAAATAAATAGGGCTCGGCTAATTTGGCGTCGTCCTCGCCCACGATTCGAGGCCAGATCTCGTAGATTCGCAGGTATCGCGTTAAAAGAGACAAATAGCCATTGGTCAGGCTGCGGATGATTAAGTCTTCCAAGCGAACCGGATCTTTGGAAAATCCGTGGCCGTAGTCGTTATATCTCACAATCGATCCTTATACTGACTTAAAAAAGTTATTCAACGGTTTGAATCTTTTTGGTTAAGGGTCGCCTTTTAGATTTTTAGGCCCCCTTATGAACTCGACGCGATTATAATTTAGATTTTTACTCTAAACAAGCTGGGATTTCAAGGGCTTTTCGCTTCTCGATTTATTGGTCAAGCCTAAAATTTCTATATGAGCGTAAATATAGCTTTAAAGAGCTAAAAAAAGATTAACAAAATTTATATAAATTCTATTTTTAAAAATATAAATACGTATAAATTATATAAAACAACTATAAATACATATTTATACGCTATTATCAAAGATCAAAACGTCAAAATCCTTTTTTGGGTTTTTTTGACCCGGGGTGATTTCTATATACGCGGGTCCATATTTTATATTCTACCATATTTTGGCCAAAATGAGTAAGCGAAAATTTTAAGTTTTGGGCGAGCCCGCTTAAGCGACCCTAATTTAGGGGGGCTTAGAATTTTGGCGGCGAGGGAGCCTTAAAGCTAGCTAGAGGGCGAAAATAGGGGGATTTAAGATCGGGTTTGGCGATTTGGGTAAGGGGCGAAAAATGAGTTTTTTTAAGGTCTCATTGAGACCCAAAATATAGTTCGCGAAAAAAATTTAAGGCTAAAAACGCGAAAGCCCCAAACTTTGGCCAAAGGGCGTTTTGGCTTTTTAGCCCTCTTTAAAAGCCAGTTTTTTGAGATAGTTTTACCAGACAAAATCGCGAAAGCTCAATCGCGCGCGGCCGTTTTAAAGATTGAAAGTCCAGCTAAATGACTAAGGCGTTAAGGCGGTAAAATTATTCCAAAATCGCTAAAAAGGGGGATTGGCGCCTAAGCCCCTTAATAAGTCGTCTTTTCTTTAACTTTTTTAAGGCCTTAGTTTGGCCTTTAGCCCGAATTTAGTAACTAAGATAAGCGCGCCAACTAAAGTTTGACTATAACTTTTCAAATGGTTTATTGACCTTAATTTTGGCTTTAAGCCTTAGGTTTTTTTATTGAAAGTTCTCTGGCGAAAAATTTAAAAAATCTTTTTTTGGCCGGAAACTAAATTTTTGCGTTAAAAAATCGTCGCCGCGTCAAATTTTTCTGGCGAAAAATTATTAAATTGGTTATGATGCCCAAAAATTAGTTTACGAAACGAAAGGATCGTTTGTTTTGAAAAAGTTGATTGAGGTGGCTTTCCCCCTTAACGCCTCGCATCGAGCCGCTTCTTGGGAATGTCGTCAATCTAGCCGGTTGGCCGCTACGCGTTTTTGGTGGTCTAAAAAATCTCAAATCGCCATTCGAGCTTTAATTTTCGCGGCATTGGTCGACGACCCCACGGCTAACCCCGCGGCTTTTCCCACTCTTGAGGCTCAAATGGCCGAAAGAGACCGTCTCTTTGGGATTTTGGAAAAAATTTTAGCCTTAAAAGAATCCGCGGACGACGAAGTTTTAAAGGTCGCGCGAGCCGAGATCCAAAAATCTCTGGGCGATAGCGCCCTTAGTTTTTTCGATCCTTTCGCCGGGGATGGCTCTTTCGCCTTAGAAGCCCAAAGGTTAGGCTTAAAAGTCGTGGCCAGCGATCTCAATCCCGTGGCCGTGGCCATTAACAAAGCCCTCCTGGAAATTCCGCTAAAATTCGCGGACCTCTCGCCCGTCAACCCCGCTGGGACTTGGTTGTACAAGGAAAGACAGTGGTCAGGGTCCCATGGGTTGGCCGAAGATTTCGTCCATTACGCCGAGGTTTTGCGGAATAGATCCTCCCGACTCTTAAGCCACCTTTACCCCTTCGCCAAAACTCCCGACTCTAAGGGCGAGGTCAAGGAAATTCCGGTTTTCGCCTGGCTTTGGACCCGAACCATAAAATGTCCTTACGCCCACTGCGGCCACGTCATCCCCTTGTCGCGTTCGTTCGCCCTTTCGCGGCGAAAAACCAACGTCTACGCCTATCCCGTCTTAAATCCCGATCGAGTCACGTTCACCATCCAAAAAGGCAAAACCGATAAAAAAGGCAGCTTCGACGACCGCGGCCCTAAATGCTTATACTGCGAAAGTCCCTTGGACTGGTCTTACGTAAAAACCGAAAGCCAAAACGGCGGCTTGGACCTGACTTTAATGGCTATAGTGGGCGAGACTCAAGATGGCGGTCTGACCTACCTTTCGCCCAGCGTCTACCATGAAAGGGTGGCTAGCGTTCCTCGGCCCTATTTGCCTTTTGACCAGAACCTGGACTTGGGCTTACGGACCTCTAAATTTGGCTTTAACCGTTTTTCCTCGCTTTTTACGGCCCGTCAATTGATCTATCTGACGACCTTGTTGGATTTGACCAAGGATTTGGCCAAGGAAATAAAAGCCGACGCTTTAAACGCGGGCTTGGCCGACGACGACTTGGATTTAGAGCTTGGCGGCCTTGGGGCCAAAGCTTATAGTCAGGCTATTGTCGTCTATCTAAGCTTATTGCTCTATCAAACGATTAATTATAACTCGACTATCTGCGAATGGGACTCTTTTCACGAGCTAGTTAGTCATACTATTGATTTTCAAAACCTGTCTATGACCTGGAGTTTCGCGGAAAATAACCCTTTAAATATTAATTTTACAAAAATAATTTTCAAAATTGGCGATTTTATAAAAAATTTGCCGGCCAATACCGAGGCTTACGCCTATAAGTCTAACGCTAAGATTGATTCTTTAGTTAGAAACAGTCTTGTTTTTACCGATACGCCATTCTATTCTAGTACTAGTCTGGCTAGCGTATCTGATTTCTTTTATATTTTTCTTAGACAGTCTTTAGAGTCAGTTTATAGCTCGCTTTTTAACACCCTCTTGGTCCCTAAAAACGGCGAGTTGCTCGCCGATCCCACTTTGCGTGACGGCGATCTCACCGTAGCCAGACAGTCTTTCGCGGCCGACTTAAAACAAGTTCTGGCCAACGTTCGCCAAAATCAGGCCCCTTCTTCGCCTTCGCTCTTTTATTATGAGTTCAATCCCAAAGACTTTAACGAAAATTGTCCCAAGTCGAAAATCGACGAACCAGGCTGGGAAGACTTCGTGGCCACCCTCATTGAGGCGGGGTTTATGGTCACCGCCTTGTGGCCTTTGCGCTTTGAAACCGAATACAAAAAAGTATCCCTGGAAAAAGCCCCGCGCCCGACGGCCATAATCGTCGTCTGCCGGCCTCGACCCTTAGACGCTCAGACTCGCTTAAGACGCGACTTTTCGCGCCAATTATTCGAAGAGCTCCCGCCTATAGTCGCTGAGCTTATCCGGCTCAGAACCCATCGAGCCGATATGCGGATAGTGACTTTGGGTTTCGCCTTAAACGTCTTTTCCCGCCACGAGGCCGTGGTTAGGACCGACGGATCTAAAATCTCGGTAAAAGAGGCCATCAAAATCATAGATGAGGCGTTAAAAAACAATAAAGGCTTTAGTGGTGGCGTTAGGCCTAAAGTCGAAGACAACTACCCCCCAGCGCTTTCGATAAATCCCGAGGACGACGACCAAATCAAGAGCTATCAGCCTCAACCCTTGACCTTAAAATGCCCCAGCCAGATTACTGATCCAAGTTGAAGGCAGAACGACTTTTTGGTTAAAAACTTCTCGCGCCAAAAGGCTCGCTCATGGGCCCATAAAAAGTTTTGAAAAGGCTAAAAACAAGGCTTTCCGAGCCTTAGATCGTTGGACCCAAGAATAGGGCCCTAAACGTTGATAAAAAAAAAGACCTTAATATTTTAAAGGCCTATTAGCCACTAGTTTTTGGCGGTTAAGTTCGCGCTCGTTTTTTTTTAATCGCTAATAAGTCTTAGCGTCTTTGCCCCGGAATCAATGAGTCCGTCCCCGATCCCTTGTCAATATATCATCCCTAAGACGTATCTTTAGACGATTCCACCGATGTTTTTTTCACTTTATATTCTTAGTCATTTCTGGCCGATCTTTTCCTTGCATAATTTTTGGCGAAAGTTTATTCCATCGCCTTTACATTAAGCTTTTTTACGTCATCTTCCGTCACCTGGCCTTATGCTTTTTGTGTTTGCCAGAATTTGAAGGCGAATACAAAATTCATTTTTTAGGGCTCTCATTAAACAAAGCGAAGATATCGGCAAAAGAGGTTAACCTCGCTTTTGACCTTAAAATGACAGTCTTTTAAAATTCAATCAAGGGAGATCTGTTAAGCTCCCA
>JAIROO010000057.1 GCA_031257535.1 Deltaproteobacteria bacterium | reverse complement strand
GATTCCCCCGGTTAAGGTAAAAGAATCGCCATTATAGGTGGCCGACGACTGGAAAATTTTGCGATCAAACAAGGCGGCCATGGGGTTGGCCTTTTCACCTAAAGAGTACTGTTTGGACCAGTTTTCCCCAAAAGTATAACTGGCTTGCCAATTCCAGCGGTCGTCTTCGGTCGCTCCCTCGTAAGTTAAAGAATTGCTGATATTGTAACGGTCCATTTGACTGGGACCATAAACCGTGGAGTCCTGATAATCGGTATAGCTGGGTCGATGGGCCCCGTCAACCCGGTAATAATAGGTTTGCCAACCAATTCTATGCTTACCGTTAAAGGTATACCCAAAATTGCCCATGCCCGCTTGAATGGAATCGGTTTCCGTGTGAAATACCTCAACGCCGTCGCCATCTTTATAGTTACCTTTTTGCTGGTAATTATATCCCACTGAATAGTCAAACCCCTCATGACTACCATTCAATTTCAGTTGCGTTTTATAATATTCGAAACTACCAGCCCCTATTTCCAGGGAGCCGCCCACTTTAGACGGGCCGCCTCTTTTGGTAATAACGTTGATAATTCCGCCCGCCGAGGCCGCCCCATACTTAAGCATCTCCGGGCCACGCAAGATCTCCACCCGCTCGACGTTTAAAAGAGGAATCTGCGTGGGGTTGCTGGTCCCGGTCCGCCGACCGTCAATTAAGAAAAGAACGTGCCCATCAAGCTCTTTACTCAAGTGATCGGTCCGAAATCCTCGGATAGACAAAAGAGTGTGCTCATAATCGGTGGCTCCTTTGTAAACCCCAATTCCCATTTCCGCCAGAAAATCGCTCAAAACCTCGGCCGAGGAATTCTCCAACTGAGCGGAGTCATAAACTTGTTTGTTAGTCGTCTCCGCTTTCTGTTCCTGAGTAAAAGGAGGATTCGCGAAAGTCCCGCTGACTTCGACCGGGGGTAAGGATTCTTGGGCCAGGGCCAATTGGACTGGCCCCGAAAACCCAACGAAAAGGCCAATAAGGGCCAGGCCTAGGATCCGAAATTTCATCAGTATTCTCCTTGCGACAGATAACTTTAATGTATTGCCCAATAAATAAAACAATAAAGCAGCAAAAAATCGTTAGGTATAATTATATTAACATAAAAGAATATATAGATTTCAAGTTATATAATAAAATTATTTGCTAATAATTAAAGTCAGATATGTTTTATTAATTCTAGTCAAAGTTAATATATAGTATCCAAAAAAAATAAATATAGATAAATAACTTGTTTAATTATCTAATTACGTTAGTATAAATAAATTTAAATATAATTAGTCTGTTATTTATCATTAATTAATCAATTTATTAACTTTCAGATGTTGTAACCCCTCATAATTTTCACCCGTTTTGGTGAATCAAAAAGTTTGACTAGAAGCCAAAATGCCAACGAACCGGGGCGAACTAGGGCTGGCCAATTAAATCGAGTTTTGCTAAAGCCGCCTGACCAAGAATAACGCCCCCGAATTTAACTAGCTGTCAAGCGGTTTTGAAACCGCGCTTATTTATTTTCGTTATTAATCATAAAAGAAGATTTACGACCAAAAATTTTTGACTGGATTTAAATTCCTCTAATTTAATTTTGGCTAATTTTGGGACTGAGGCCAATTATATGAACAATTTCTGACCTTTAGCCAAAAGAGGGCAGCGAGTAAAATCCTCCCTATAGCCTTTTTTGGCCATTTTGCGCGAGCCTGACCAAAGTTACGAAACATAACCATCATCTTTGGTCCAGACATGTTTTTTGACAAAAATAGCGCAAAAAATTTTTTTTGTCAAGAAAACGATTTAATATTTTTTAATTTTTTTTATATGTCCTATTTGATATTTAAAGCCAACGGCGGTTGACAAAACCAAACGTGAGCCCCCAAAAAAACGTTTTTTTTGGCTCAAATTCTCAGAAAAAATCCATTTTCGCCTTTTATGAAACTTAACGAGACCTATAAAATAACTTAAAATCGGAGCTAAATTAATGTGAAAATGACCAAATCTGATTTTTGACCTTGTTTAATTTATTTCTATCATTTTTTGTTTTTTAGCTGGCCCAAAATTTTGCTTATTTCAAATTTCGCCAGCCCCTAAAAAAACGCCCTCGCCAAAACCGCCTTTTAAATTTTTGAGGAGCGTTTATCCGCAATTTATGGTGGTCGCTCTAATAACACATAGCTTATAGAGTAGGCGCCCACGCTGACATTTGGCGAAATCAAGGGTTTTTAATCGGCCAGCCTAAAAAAGCGGCCCTCAATTTTAGTTCTTTTCTTCTAAATGTACTAATTATTTTTATCAAATTGACTATTTATATTTATTATTTAATTTTAATACATTTTTAATAATTTATTTTTCAATCTTCATTGTAAATATATTTTTTCTTTAGCTCCCCTAATCCAGCTTTTATTTCTTTCGACTGGACTTTTGGGCGACGAATAATGTATATTTTCCTGGCCAGGCTTAAAGGTCCCTGTTTCCACTTATCGACTAACTTTTTCTGGGAGCGTAAATGCCCGATTTCCAAATCAAAAACAGCGTAATCGAGAAAATCTGCCACGAAACCGAGTGCGCGGAAAAAATATCCGCCTTATCCCCCGACCACAGCAACCTTTTTAAGACTTTCACTTACTGCCCTTACTGCGCCGAGGAGCTGTCCCTGGTCTGCCAGGCTTGCCACGAAGAGCTTAACAACACCGAGTACAAGTTCTGCCCGTGGTGTGGAGCCAAGTTCGAGGACGCCCCCGAGGACAAGTGAAGCTTAAATCCACGCCCGTCGTTATGACGGGCTAACTTTCCCCCCTTAAGTTGGAGGGCCTTTAGCATGAGCGCTTTGGATTCCCGTCTCCCTTTGGTTCAGGATTTGGATCTTAATGGTAAGGTCGTTTTAGCTAGAGTAGATCACAACGTCGTGGAAAAAGGCGTTATTAAAGACGCTTTTCGGATTGACTCAACCTTTGGCTTGATTCATTACATAGCCACTAAGGGCGGCTTTCCGATTCTCATGACCCACGTCGGCCGGACTAGAGACTCCAAAACCGGCCACATTAAAACCGGCTCCGAGACGGCCGTGGACCCCATCGTCGACTATTTAAACCGGAAGATCGAAGGGGGGTTCGTCGCTCCGACCTTCCCCATCCATCCAGAGAAAGGGATCGAGCGGTTGGATCCCCTTACGCTGGCCCCCTTTTTAGAGCGCTTAAAAAACCGCCAGATCGGCGGTCTTTATCTGCCCAACACCCGCTGGTTCGCGGGCGAAGAGTCTAAAGACGCGGCTACTAAAGAACTAGCCAAAGATCTGGCCTCCTTAGCCGACTATTACGTCAACGACGCGTTCGGTTCTTGGCAGCCCCACGCCTCCACATTTGACGTCGCGGGCCTCATTCCTTCGGCGGCCGGCTTTTTGCTACAAAAAGAATTATCCCACCTCGATCTGGTCTTAAACCCCGAGCTACCGTTCGTGGCCGTAGTGGCTGGGAGCAAGTACGACACCAAGATCGGGCCTTTAAACAAAATCTACGAGAAAGTGGACCACCTAATCTTGGGTGGAGTCATCTACAACGCTTTCTTGGCCGCTAAATACGGGATTACGGTCGCTGGCGTGGACGCGGCCGACGTGGAGTTGGCTAATGGGCTGGTGGAAAAAGACAAGAATTTAGGCAAAATCCTAGAGCCCGAGTTCGTCGTGGAGTCCGAGTCCTTAGAAACTTACGACCCGGCTAAGGTCAAGACGATCAACGTGGCTGATTTTCGGGCTGGCCAAAAATATCACTATTTCTTGGACGTGGGCCCTGACTCCTTTGACCGGCCCAAGATCGCCGAGGTCATTAAGTCGGCCAAGACTATTTTCGTGAACGCCGTCATGGGCAAAACTCCCCATTTCTCGGCTGGGAGCGCCCGGATCTACCAAGAAATCGGGGCCAACAAAGTCGGTCGGAAGCTCTTTGGCGGGGGCGACACCTTAACCGAGCTGAAAAACTTAGCCCCTGGGGTCTACCTTGAGGCTTTAGACGACCCCAGTTACTACTTCTTTACTGGCGGCGGGGCGGTTTTAACGGCCATTGAAAGCGGGGCTTACGGCTTAAAACCCGTGGCCGCCCTTTTAAAGCCCTAAAACCCTTAAAAATCTCCGCGGGGAGGGGAAATTATGGCCGAAAAAGACCTAACTTTAGCCAAGGAGACGGCAGGCGCGAAGAAAACGACTCCGGCCAAAGAAGAGCGAGGCGCGGCTCCGGCCGAGGCGGCTCCAGAGGCGAAAGACGCGGCTAAACCCGACCCACCTAGTCAACCGCCAACCAACCGGACCCATAAACTAGCCAAGCAGATTTACACGGCTGGGGGCTTAGGCCTTTTACCCATGGCCCCCGGGACTTGGGGGACCCTTATGGGGATCCCCATTTACTTTTTATTAAGCTTGTTTAACTGGCACGTTTACCTAATTGGCGTGGCCATAGTTTTTTTTGTTGGCTGGTGGGCCGCCTCGATCGCGGAAAAAGACTATGGCCAGCACGATGACAAACGCGTGGTGGTGGACGAGGTTTTTGGCTATCTGATCGCCATGTTTCTCACCCCCTTTCCCCTGCCCTGGTGGGGATTTATCCTGGGTTTTGTCTTATTCCGCGTCTTTGACATTTTTAAATTCGGGCCAGTTCGCTACGTCGACGAAAAAGTCGGCGGTGGCCTAGGAGTCATGCTGGACGACGGCTTGGCGGGGGTCTACGCCTATGTCGTCATGTTTTTAACGGGTTTGATTTACAAGGTTATCTGGGCGGTCGAGACTTCGCCTCTCGCGTCTTAATCTATTGACTTAAATAGTCCGCTGACTTTAAGCGTAAAATCTTTAAACAAATAGTCTTTAAAATATAAATCTAATGACTTAAACTAAAAAGCGTTGAATATAAAGCCTTTAATCATAATAAGTCAGCTAACTTTACATATAAAATTTTTAAGCGTAAAGTTATTAAATATAAAAGTCATTTGACTTATAACCTAAAAGTTTATAGATCTTTTTTGTTATAAATAAAAGTCAACTTATTTTTAGAGTAAAGTATATAAATATAAATATTTTATAAACAATTTTACGCTAAATAGTTTTAACAAAAACAACATAAAAAAAGTCTTTACGCTTAAAAATTTTTAAGCTAAATAGCTTTAAAAACTAGTGAACGTAACGCCTATGGATAACCTTCTGTCGCCGGCTTTAACGGCCAAAGCCCTAGCCTTAGGCCCGCGGCTCATTCGCTTTGGGGCCACCTTAGCCGCGGCCGAGAGTCTGACCGGGGGCTTATGCTCGGCGGCTTTAACCTACGCGCCAGGGAGTTCGACCGTTTTTTTAGCCGGGATCGTGGCTTACTCTATAAAGGCCAAAAACGCGATCTTAAACGTAGAGCGAAAACTTTTAGATACCCACGGACCGGTCAGCCAGCCCGTGGCCTTAGCCATGGCCCAGGGAGTCCAAAAGCTAACCGGATCGGACCTTGCCATAGCCACCACGGGCCTAGCTGGCCCTGACGGCGGCTCGGCTGACCTGCCCATAGGCCTTTATTACGTGGCCGCCGTGGGCTTAGGCCAGGAGCTGTGGCTCTCGCGTCAAGTTCCAGGCGACCGCGGCCAGGTGGTCGAGGCGGCCGCGCTTTCGGCTTTAGAGTTATTAGAGACCTTATTAAACCGCCCTACTCTCGCCTAAAACCCTAAGCTGGCCGCGGCTATATTAATAGTAGGTTTTTCGCGTTTGAGGCCTTTTTCTCCGCCCCAAAGGCTGGCCGGTCAAAAGCGGTTTTTTTGGTTAAACGCCCTTTTTGGGAAACCCAAAAAAGGGCCTTCAGCCGATCTTAAGGCTATATTCAAAGCCGCGAGCCGGGCCCAACGACCTTTGACGCGCCTTTTTTGGCCAAGAGTCTTTTGGTTTTTTTTATGGCCTTTTCACGGACTATCTTTATTTAGGGAGCCACGTTTTGGAGCTAATTTTGGGCTATAGACTTGATTTTATTGGCTTATTAAAGAGTTTTAGCCTTAAGGGACTAAAACCATTTGTCCCGCTTTTTGGCCGGTTAAGCTTGGAGACTAAACCGTGAAGGCTGGACTTATTGGTTTACCTAACTCCGGCCGAGAGACGATTTTTCGGGCTTTAACTGGCCAAGCGAAAAGCCCGGCCGCCGATCTTAAGCAAGGCGAGGTCCTTGTGCCCGATCCCCGGCTGGACTACTTAAGCTCTCTTTTTCAACCAAAAAAACATACCCCCGCCCGGCTCGAGCTTTATTTGCCCAAACCCAGCGGCAAAACCGCCGCCGAGAGCTTTAAGGCGGCTTTAGAAAAAGCCCGAGACCAAGACGCGCTTCTCGCCGTGGTCCGGGCCTTTCCCGATCTGACCGGCGCTCCCCCGACCCCAGACCAAGACGCCTTAAAGTTAGAAGAGGAGCTGATCTTATACGACTACGTCAGCGTAGAAAAAAGGCTTGAGCGCTTAGGCGAGGAGAGAAAACGCGGCAAAAAAAACGACCCCGAGGAGCTGGACCTTTTAACCCAAGCCCAAAAGTCGCTAGAAGCCAACCGCCCCTTACGCTTAACCCCCCAGATCGGCCTAAGCCCAAAAACCAAGGGCTTTGGGTTTTTGTCGGCCAAACCTCTTTTAACTTTATGGAACTGCCCCGACGACTTCCAAGATCCAAAGGCCACCTCTTTAGGTCGGTTATACCTCCGAGGTCGTTTAGAGGAAGAGCTGGCTCAGTTAAGCCCGGCCGAGGCCCAAGAGTTTTTAACCGACTATGGCTTAACCGAGCTAGGCCAAGCCCAGGTCATTCGAGCTTTATACGAAATAATGGATCTAATTAGCTTTTTTACGGTGGGCGAGGACGAGTGTCGGGCTTGGACCATTAAACGCGGCCAAGACGCTTTGACCGCGGCCGGGGCCATCCACTCGGATATCCAAAAAGGCTTTATCCGGGCCGAAGTGGTGGCCTTTAACGATTTTAAAGCCGCTGGTGGCTTTAACGAGGCCAAAAAGAAAGGGGTTTTTCGCTTGGAAGGTAAGACGTACGAGGTTAAAGACGGCGACATCGTTCACTTTCGTTTTAACGTCTAATATTTTAGGCAAATTACCTATTACTATCATTAAATGGCCAACCAACAACCACTAAACAAACGTTTTTAGGATAAACAGTGGGCAATATTTTGGTTATAGACGACGACCTGAGCATGCGAGAACTCATGGAGATGATTCTGCGCGCGGAGGGTCATAAGGCCGATCTGGCCGAGGACGGCGAGATCGGTTTGTCGATGGCCCTAAATCACGATTACGATCTGATCATCTCCGACATCCGCATGCCGGGCTTAAACGGCCTGGAGCTCTTACGGCTCTTACGGGAGCATGGCCGGCAGACCACCTTAATTTTTATCTCCGCTTACGCTTCCACCGAGACCGGGGTCGAGGCCATGCTCCGCGGAGCCTACGACTTAGTCCCCAAACCCTTCAGCAACCAAGACCTTTTAATCTCGGTCAACTCGGCTTTAACCCACCAAAACGTCGACCGCGAGCGCCAAGCCTTAATCGACAACGTTAAAACCCACCAGCGCTTCGGGGGGTTGGTCGGCTCTTCCCCAGCCATGCTCGTGGTCTACGATCTGATTAAAAAAGCGGCCCAGACCAGCACTTCTATCCTTATAACCGGCGAAAGCGGCACGGGCAAAGAGCTAGTGGCCCGCGCGGTTCACGCCAATTCCGGGCGAGCCGACAAAAACTTCGTGGCCATTAACTGCGGGGGCATGCCCGAACAGCTGGTCGACAGCGAGCTTTTTGGTTACAAAAAAGGCGCCTTTACCGGAGCCATCGCCGACAAGCAAGGTTTAGTGACCATAGCCGACGGCGGGACCATTTTTTTAGACGAGCTGGCCGAGCTGACTTTGCCCATGCAAGTCAAACTCCTCCGCTTTGTCCAGGAAAAGACTTACCGGCCAGTGGGGGGGAGTCAGGAGTTAACGGCCGACGCCCGTTTTATCGCCGCCACCAACAAAAACTTAGAGACCGAGATTATGGCCGGCCGATTTCGGGAGGATCTTTATTACCGCTTAAACGTCATTAATATCCAACTGCCGTCCTTACGGGAAAGGCCCATGGATATCCCTCTTTTAGCCCACTATTTTTTGGAAAAGTACTGCCATCTCCAAGGCAAAGACGTCCGCAAGCTCTCCACCTACGCTTTGGACATCTTAAAAAGGTACCATTTTCCCGGTAACGTGAGGGAACTAGAGAACATCATCGAGCGCTCGGTGGCCTTAGAGCAGTCCAATATAATCCTGCCCGAGAGCTTACGCTTAGCCGACTTCAAACGGGAAGCGGTGGGCTTAAACTCCGGGCCTAATTTTCCCAGCGGCGTGACTTTTCCCGAGAGCTTTGGGTCTATTGGCGGCCCCAAAAGCCAAAGCGCGCCCCCACCTATGGGCGCCGCGAAGGCCTTTTTGGGGGACTCTTTAGCGGCCCCGTCTCCCCCACCCAAACTAAACGCCCTCGCCAATTTGCCGCCCGGGGGGTTAGACGACGTTTTAGCTTCCTTAGAAATTTATTACTTAATTAACGCCTTAATCGTCTCCGAAGGTCGCCGAGGGCTCGCGGCCAAACTTTTAGGCATTAGCCCTTGGCGCTTAAGGGCCCGGCTCATCGCTTTAAATAAGACGGATTTAAACGCCCAGGATTTGGCGGCCATCTCCCCTTCGCGTTTCGCCAAACCTAAGCTGCCCCCAGATCTAGCCCCGGACTGGAAAGGCGCGAACTTAAACCTCGACAAAATCCTCTTACGGGTGGAGCTTTATTACATCCACCTGGCCATGAAGCAAAGTAGCGACGTCAAAACCGAGGCGGCCATCCTCTTAGGCCTAACCTTAAGGGCTTTTAAGCATAGGCTTGAACGCACCAATTACGATCGGGAAGCGGCTAAACTGGCTATCCTGAAAGGACAAGACTCTTAAATGACCGTCTCCACGCCTCAGTCCAAGGGACTTGACCTGTGTCGGATCTTAGTCGACGACCCTCAAAAAGCCTTAGAGCTGACTGGCAAAGGCCGAACCGTCGCCCTGATCTCCAATGGCGGCGACTTAGCTGGCCTTGAAGCTTTAGGACCTCAGGCGGCTCTGCCTTACTTAGAGGAGCAAGCTTATCTCATCCAGAAGATGACTAACCTCTTAGCCCTGCCTTTAGCCGTAGCCGCGAGCTCGCCTGAGGACATAGCGGCCGTCACCTCTTTCTTAGCTCCCTCGGCGGGGATCTTGTGCTTAGACGGCTTAGACGACCAAACTTACTTGGCCGTGGACCGAATCTTAGCCCCCTTAGAGCTGCCAGTTTTTTTTCATCCGCAAAAGTCGCGGCCCATCTTAATTTTAACCGCCTTAGCCAGAGGCTTTGCCTTAACCGGTCGCGAGATGGCCAAAGCCCGGATCGTCTTGTCTGGGTTTCACGACGACAGTTTAGCCGTGGTGGACCTTTTACTAGAGGCCGGGGCCAGCGACCTAATAGTCTGCGACCGCTCGGGGGCTATCCATAAGGGCCGCCCTGGCCCGACGTCCTGGCTCAAAGAGCGGCTGGCCCTAAGAACCAACCCCTACGAAATCAAAGGCGGCCTCAATCGGGCCTTGTCTGGAGCCGACGCTTACGTTTCGCGGGCTAATCCCATGGCCCTAACCAAAGAAATCGCGAGCTTAATGGCCCCAAAACCTTTGATTTTAAACTTTTCGCCAAACCTTCTGCCGCCCGGCCCCTTAGCCGCCGCCAATGGTCCCATTGGGTTGGGGTTTGGGCCTGGTCCCGCCACCCGACTGCCCGTTAATCTTCTGACGCCCTTGGTTTTAGCCGGTCTCTTCGCTGGGGCTTTAAAGGCCCGAGCCAAAAACTTAGGGCCAGCTCTAGGCCTGGCCGTGGCTAGGGCCTTAGAAGAACTCACCGACGAGCCAGACCGTCTGTTGCCGACTTACTCTAGGCCCGATCTGGTGGAAAAAGTCGCGGCCAAAGTGGCTCTAAGCCAAAACGGCCTAAATAACCTTTGATTCTAAACAAGTTAAAATACTTGATCCGGGATTGTTTTACACGCTAATAGAAATTTTTTTGTCCAAAATTCTAAAATTGGACTAAAAGATGGCCGCTTATGGCTGACATCCAAACTTGTCGAGTACCCTCGTCGCTTTGGCTATCGCCTGGTTTATCGTTGTGGGCCAAAGTTTGTGAAGTTGACGCCTTTTGTGAATAGGCCTCGAAAAGCTCAGATTAGGCCAAGCGTCGAGGGCGGGGGAGCTGGCCTTAACCGTCGTCAAAGTCGAAGAGACCAAATAGGGACCGCGTCCTAGGGACAGACGACTCGTAACGCGCCCTTGTCTTGGCTCCTATTGAGAACGGCGGCGGGGCGAAAGGCGATAGCGTTTTGGCGACAGAATAGTCGAGCCAAACAGAGATATTTTTATACATCTTGTATGGCTAAACGATTAAATAATATTCTTTATAGATAACTATTGGAAATAGTAAACTATAATAGCCTACAAAACCATTACATAAACATATTTTTTATATATAACGCTAGATTTTATCATTATACGCCAGACATTATAATAATAAAAACAAAAAAAAATATTTTTTAACTTTTCCGGCCCTTTTAGTCTACTTTTTTAGGCCGGCCAAGGTCACTTAGGTCGGCGACGATTTTCCGTGGTTAAAGGCGTTTTTCTTAAACTTTTCCTTCTTCTTTAAAGTTCGAGGAGCTTTTTGGCCCCTTCAGGGGGTTTTTCCCCCTTAGCGACCTGTTTCGCTGGACCAAGACCGGCTGTTTACGCCTGTAGAAAGGTCCAAAACTTAGCGATCTAAAAGGAAATAGAAGTCAAAAATAGGCCAAAAAACTTTACGCCTTTCTAGAATATCTGAATAATGGCGAAAAGTCGATATTTTATACTTTTTTAAAACCGTTAATAAAAATTATCTTTCTTTTATCTAACTTTTTTTGCTAACCCCACGTAAGTTAATGGTTTGACTTGGCGTCCGATCTGTTATATTAACTTATTATTAATCAGGGGGAAAATACCCGTGGCCGTAATAGTTGGACCATCTACCGGCATTCAGTCGTTTGAAACTATCGTAAAATCCGGCTTGATTTACGTTGACAAG
>JAIROO010000027.1 GCA_031257535.1 Deltaproteobacteria bacterium | reverse complement strand
TTATCTCGTCGTAGTTATAGGCCGCGGGATCGCCTTCAAAGGCCGCCACCACGTCAGTGGCCAAAAGGTCGCGGACGGCGGGGAGACGCTCCAAAAAGGTCTGGGTGACTAAAGCGGCTTCCTCGGCTAAATTAGTCCGCTCCGACTCTTTGGCTTTTAAGGCTTTGTAAATCTGCTTTTGGAGATTGTAATGAACGTCCTCCAAAAGCTCGCCCACGTAGTATTCCAGATAATCCAGCTTTAAGGGCTTGTCGGTGAAGAACCCGGGAAAAACTAGGCTCCTTAACTTATAAAGGATGTCAATGATGACCTTTTTGTTGATTTGATTGGCGTCCTCAACCTTAATCATAATCTTGCGCTCTTGGTAGTTAGCCAAGACGCCCTCGACTAACCTCGAGATGTCCCGGGGCTCCCCGCCCATAATCCACCTCCTAATTTAGGCGTAAAATCAAAAAAAAAGGCGGAAAAACCCTAAGAATAAGGTTTTTCCGCCTTCAGTTCTCCGATCAGCGGCAAATAAATTTATTCTATATAAAACAATTATTAGAAATATACAATTTTTAGCTGTCGTTAAACCTAAGAATACCGCTTAAAAAAACAAAAGACCACCCTAAGGCTTAAGACCTTTTTTGGTTCCGGGCTTTTCTTTTTTTCCAATCTTACCACGAACGGACGGAAAAACCCTAAAATATCTTGGCCCTAAAAGCTTATTGGCGTTTTCTAGCTCCCTCTCCCTCAAAGGTCGCGAAGTGGCCATAATGGGTTTGGCTTAGAAAAAATGGCTTTTTTCGCTTAACGCCCCCCTTTAGGCCAATTCTCGCCATAAAGGCTCAAAGGGATTTGCTTTTCAACCCATTTTTCGGGACAATTGATTTATGGAGCCTTAGGGGAAGTTTGGCCTTAATCGCGATTAATATAGGGGCTTTAGCCCGCGACCGAAACTAAACGCCCCGCCATTTTTCGCCTAAAAAATAAGGCTATATATCTTTAAACAAACCCCGTTAGCTAACCTATTGGCCTATTTAAGGCCCTTTTTTTTCTAGCTTTGACTCCTTTTTTTTCGCCTAAGGATTGATGGCTATGGCTTTTTCCCGGGGCCAGGCGTCTAACTTAAAGCCGCCCTTATGGTCCGTGACCTTTTTGACCTATCTTTTGATAAACCTTTGTATTTTTATGGGTTTTGACATGCTTTTGCCAACCTTGTCTTTGTACTTGGTTAGCCAAAACTGTCCCAAAGAGGTCATTGGGATTATCTTCGCCTCTTTCGCCGTCTCCTCGGTCACCAGTCGCCTTTTGGCCAACCGTTTTAGCCAAATCGGCGGGGCTTTAACGGTCATTAAGGTCGGCTTAAGCCTTTGTTGCGCCGGCTCCTTTCTCTTTTTCGTCTTCCCCTATACGGGGAGCTATATTTTGGCTCGTCTTTTATTTGGGGCGGGTTTTGGCTTTACCTCGACTCTTATGGTGTCCATGGCCGCCCAAACCATTCCTCCCTCCCGCTTAGGCGAGGGTTTAGGCTATTTAGGCTTAGGGGCCACCGTGGCTTTGGCGATTGGCCCTTTGACCGGGCTTTATCTCTATCAAGCCCAAGGGCACGTGGTTCTTTTCGTGGCCACCGCCGCCTGCTACGTTTTAGCCATCGCCGTGAGCTTGACTCTACCCAAAGTCGTCTTAGCCGCCCCCGACCAGACCCTGAATTCTTTTAAAGCCACGGTTAAGATCTTAAAACAGACCTTAAAACCCTCTTTTTTGATCTTTATTTATGGCCTGGCCGTTTGCGCGGTCACCGCCTATTTGGCCGTTTACTGTCAGGAAAAAAATCTCCCCCCCGCCGCCCAGTTTTTCGTTATCTCCACGGTCGGCACCTTAACCTCCAGGGTCACGAGTGGCCGAATTTACGACCGGTTGGGCCATCGCTTCGTCGCCCCGCCGGCCGTGGTTTTAGTGGGGATCTCCCTAGTTTTAGTTTATCTTGCCAAAGACAACTTTAGTTACTACCTCGCCGCCATTATTTATGGTTTAGGGGTCGGCTCGTTGTTTCCCGCCCTCCAAGCCTTAACCTTAGCCTCGGCTCCCATGGCCTACCGCACCTTAGCCTCGGCTTTTTTTTACAACTCATTTGACGTGGGCATTGGCTTAGGAACCTTGATCTTGGGTTTTTTAGCCGGCCGCTACCAAAGTTATGGGCCAGTCTACGCCTTCGCGGCCGCTTTGATGGGGGCGACGTTTATTTTATACTTCCTCTTTTATCATAGGTCGCCTAAGCCAAGTCCCCCCGCCGCCTCAGACTCCGGGCCAAGCCGCTTAAGCTCTAACGAGAAGACGACTGGCCCTAAGGCTGACTTAAAAGCCAGCCCCGACCTTAAAGCCGAGCCAAAGACGGACTCTCAAGACCAGACCTCAGCCGAGCTAAAGACCGACTCTCAAGCTCAGACCCCAGCCGAGCCAAAGACTGACTCCCAAGACCAGACCCCGACCGAGCTAAAAATCGACTCGCCAGATCAGACACCTAGCGCGCCAAAGACTGACCTTAAAGACCAGACCTCGGCCGCGCCAAAGACCGAATCCGACTCTCAAGACCAGACCGGGCCTGACCCAAAGACCGACTCGCCAAACCAGACCGGGTCTGACTCAAAGACCGACTCCAAAGACCAGACCGGGCCTGACCCAAAGACCGACTCCAAAGACCAGACCGCGCCCACGCCCAAGACCGACCTTAAAGACCAGACCGGGCCTGACCCAAAAACCGTCTCGCGAGACCAGACCCCTTTCGCGCCACAGACCGACCTTAAAGACCAAACCTCGGCCGAGCTAAAGACCGTCTCACGAGACCAGACCCCTATCGCGCCACAGACCGACCTTAAAGACCAGCCCGCGACCGCGCCCAAGACCGACCACCAGCCCGCGACCGCGCCCAAGACCGCCTCGCCAGACCAGGCGGAGCCTAACCTTAAAGACGGTCCGCCTTGCGGCGACCCCGCCGACGAGCCCCACTAGTCTGACTATGGCCGTGGAGATTTTAAAACCCTGGCCCGAGACGACTAAGGAGTTCCACCTGCCCTTAGCGAGGCGAGCCTTAGTTAAAGGCCTTAAAATTGGTCGCCGCCTAGCCGCGGGCGAGCTTTTGGCCACTGGCCCTTTAGGGGGCTCGCTAGGGGCTTTAAGGGCTCCGGCGGCTGGGTGGATCCGGGCTTTGTCGGCCCGCTATCTGACCTTAGTTAAGAATCCGAGCCAAAGCGATTTGACTCCCAAAAAAGACCTAAACGGTCTTTCGGCTCCAGAGCTTTACGCGACCCTTATCGATTTAGGCCTAACTCTCCCCGGCCCGTTAGGGCCGGGGAGACCTTTAGTCGTCGCCGCTTTGGACGCCGAGCCCGACCAGACTCTGGCTAAAGCCTTGTGGTCGGAGTGGCCAGCCGTTTTAAGGGCGGGCTTAGAGCTAATAGGCCGCCTTTATCCCGACCGACCTCTAGTCTTAGCCTGGCCGCTCGAACGGAAGCCGCCTGACCCACCGCCTTTAGGATTTGACTTAAAAAAAACCGACCCGCCCTACCCCTATACCTTTGGCCCCTTTTTAGGCCGTTATTTAGGTTTAGGCGACGAGACGAGGGCTTTTGGGACCATCGACAGTCGAACGGTCTATCTTTTAGGGCGGGTGGCCACCAGCGGGCGACCGCCATTTTTATGGCCTATAGCCCTCCAAGGCCTAAACTACCTGGTTCCTTTGGGTTTAAAGCCCTTGGACCTTTTAACTGGACTTAGCTTAGAGCCGCGAGACCAAGACGCGGTGGTCTTAGGCGGGGCTTATCGCGGTCGGCCTTTATGTCGCTTAGACGAGGGGTTAGGCCCGGAAGCCACGGATCTAAGGCTAATCCGCGCCAAGAACCTGCCTGCGGCCCCGGGGCCTTGTCGCCGGTGCCAGGCCTGCTCTTTAGCCTGCCCTTTAAAACTACCCCTAGCCGCTTTAGGGGGCCAGCCTTTTAGCCACTGGCCGCGGCTACGGTCTCAGGCTCTTCAATTGTTAAAGTCTTGTCCAGACTGCGGGCTATGCGCGAAAGCTTGTCCCGCTAACCGGCCTTTACGTTTTTTTACGAGCGAGCTTTCGTGACCGGCCGACTTTTATCCGCCCAGATCGGACCTTACGTCTGGCCTAAAAACTCATTTCGCGGCTATAACTTAGAAATTATTCTAAGTTTGGCCCCTTACGTTTTGGTCTACTTAACCTTAAGACCTAGCCTCTGGCCGACGGTGGCCCTGGCCTTAAGCCTCGGCTTGTTCTTCTTAACTAATAAGATCTTAAAACGCTTAGCCCCTCAAACTCTCCTCGTCCCCCTCCGCGACTTAGACCCTTTAGGCGGTTCTTTGGCGACCTTAGCCATTTTAGGCCCATGCCACCCAAAAGTGGCTTTAGCCGCGGCCCTAGCTGGGGCTTTAACCGCCCTTAACCCCGGGTTAATTCGCCGGCCCGGCTTAAGCGGCCTTCTTCTCGGCCTAATCCTGGTTGGCGAGCCTATTCCGCCGCCGCCTTGGGCTTACTTAGCTTTAGCCCCGGGATTTTTGGGCCTTCTTTTAACCAACCGCTTAGACAAAATCCCCGGGGCCTTGTTTCTTTTGAGTTTATTAGCCGCCGGCGCCCTAGACCCTTCGCCTTTCGCGGTCGCTCTTTATGGGCCCTATTTCTTCGTCCTTTGGGCTTTAGGCCCAACTAAACCCCGCGACTTTTTAGCTTTCGCTTTAACAGGCCTAGCCGTGGCTGGGGCTCTTTTAGGGGGGAGCTTGGGGTTTATTTTTGGCTTAATTTTGTGGGGTTTAGCGGACGTTAGGGCTAGCCGGCCCCAGACGACGACGACTGTCGCCACCGATAAGGGCCAAGAGCGCGACAGACTCTTAACCGACCCTAGCCCTTATCGAGCCGTCCGCCTCTGCCGCCGGGAAAAGGGGGCGGTTAAGGTTTTAGCCGAGACTAAAGCGCCTTACGCCTGTCGCTTAACCGGCCCGATTCTGGCCTGCGCGGAGGCTTGTTTGGGTTTTGGGGACTGCGCTATGGTCTGCCCGACTCAGGCCATAAGCTTAAACGACATGACCAAGGCCCCCTTAGTCGACCCTAGTCGCTGCGTTGGCTGCGGGTTGTGCGCGAAAGCCTGTCCTTATGGTCTTTTCGAGCTAATCCCCAAAGAGGCCAAGATCCTCATCCCTTGCCGCGGGTCCACGAAAATGAAGGCCATGGCCGCCATGTGCCAGGTAGGCTGCTTAGGCTGCGGACGCTGCGCCCGGGCCTGTCCGGCCCGGGCTTTAAGCCGCCCCGACAAAGGGCCGCCAGTCGTTAATCACCGCTTGTGCCTTAGCTACGGCCAGTGCGACCTAGCCTGTCAAGCGGCCTGTCCCAAAGGAATCCCCCAAAAGCCTTAAAAGGAGTCTAAGGGCCGTAAATCGCGTCCAGAGGCGCCTTATAGGGTCGGCGAGTCTAAGGTCACAGCGAGCCTTATAGGCTCAGCGGGCCTTATGGGTCAGCGAGCCTTAAGCGGTTGAGCGGCCGGCTTCAAAAAAATCCAAAACCAAGCCTTAAAAAACCCTAATAAAGCCAATTTAGGAGTCATTTTTTTGACTAATTGGCGGAACTAAAATGGCTATTATTAACCTAATAATCCCAAAACTAGCCCTAAAAAATTAAATCCTCCCTCGGCTAAAAAAACAGGCTGGAAGGCGACTTGACCCAGCCAATTCGCTTTTACCTACCGCCCTTAGTCTCCAAATTCTGGCCTATTTCGCGCCGCTAATTATGAAGAACTGTTATTTATACTATAGTTATTTTTGTATCATAATACTATTTATTAATTAATTTGATCGGCCCCATAACCAGTTAAAAATTAGCAATCGATCCAGAAATTTCCAAACCTCAAAAAATTTTCCAATGTTAAATCCCTTTAATTTTTCTGTAAAAAAGTATTGACAAACAAGGCCCAATATCTTATGCTTAATTTTGAGTCTTATCTAATAAGTCCAAATAGCGCTCCTTGGGCCTTTTTGGGAAAATGGCTCAACATATGGGGCCATAAGACTCTCTCCAAAATATCCACCGGCCCTTGACGCGGCTTAATCCGCTAGCCGCTAAAAAAAGGGGCTGAAGCTATATTCCCATAAGGGGAAAATTTGGCTTTTGGTTCACGGTTTTCTCCTTAATGGCGATTAATAATTTCCACCTTTGGTTTTCGCCGAAAGCTAAAACTGTGTCTGACGATAAATCTACTAACCGCCCCCCCACGCCCGCCGCCCCCGCCAGCTTAGGCGAGGATAATTTTTACCAACAGCTGGTTCAACGCCACCAAAACATCGTGGCCGACCACTCCAGGATAGAGGCCAAGATCCGCCTTTTAGAGTCGCAATTGGAAAAAGCCTTGGTCGCTAACTAAGGCTCCTCTCGCCCGACAAGATGTCGCTAAAAAAAAAGACTCTGGCGATTCGCTCACAACTCGCGGCCAATTAGGGTCTTAAAAGACCGTAAGATGGCCAATTAATTTTGGTCGCGCGACAAAGCTGATAGTTATTATGTTTTTTGGCTATTTAGTCAAAAAAAGTCGCTATATTTCGCGCTTTTTAAAATACATATATTTATCTGTTTTAATTTGATATCTGTTTAAAAAATAGATATAATAGATTGAATGGTCCTTAGTAAGTTAAAAAATAGACTCATCTTTACCCTCGATGCCACCGCGACATTTCTTTTAAATTTATTTTTTTCATTAATATTATACTATATAATATAACTAATAATTTTATATTCAATAATATATTATATATAAATTAGAAATAAAAAACTAATTTAAATTGTTTATATAGTGTTTATAGACCTAGAAATTTGATTAAAAAGAATTCTTAATCCTTCGCCAGCTAAAGATATCGCTTTTAATTTGACCAAAAAATCCCTGGTCAATTTCCCGGCTTTTGGCTAATTTCCCACCCTTTAGGTTTAGAGTAAAGGGATAAGCGTAAGGGATAAGCGTTTGGAAAATTAAATTTAAATTTTCCACGTAATCCATATTTTAGTTCATTAAGTCTAGTTTTAATGACTATAATAATAGTATATATCGTATATAGAGACATAAAAATTTAATATTTTCAAATTAATATGTATAAATAGTTTTCTTAGCAGTCAGTTTATCGATAATTATCCGCCAATAATTGGCCGCCCACCAATCCCCCTAATAGAGTTAGACCCAAAATTAAATTTAGACTTTTGTTTATGTTAAGCTATTATTCCTCGCGAACCTACCGTTTATAACTTTAAGTCATTTTTTGGCGTGGCCTTTCTCTCTAAGTCGACTAAAAAAGCCGAGGCTAGGCGTCAAAGGGCGAGATTTTTTAATATGTCAATTATGGCATAAATCGCTGAAAATATTATTTTTATATATTGACAAGCTCTCTTTATTAGCCTAAACTTAGGTCCATGGCCAATAATCTTTTTTCGCTAAAAAGAGCCTAAAGACTAAGTCTGGTCGGCCAAAAGGCCTTGGCTAAAGTTTTCTTGGCCCAAAAATCGGGTCAATGAGTCGGTCGCCAAGGTCAAAAAGCGAGAAAGCTTGGCCAAAAATAAACCTCTTAGGCCAATCGGACCGCGGGGGGGGGCTTAACAGAGGTTTAAGCCAAGGCCCCGGCGAAAAGCTGGTTTTAAGGTAAGTCAGTCAAGTCCAGCTAAAGACGGAGCGAGGAGAGACGATGGATCTGGTCGCGAAAATTTTTCTCGGTAATCTCGACTTCTACGCCTTAGGGCCTGGTCGAGTCGCTCTTTTGAGGGCCACCGAAAAATTGGGCTCCTTAAACAAGGCCGCCCGCTCGTTGGGCATGAGTTACCGGTGGGCCTGGGGTCGCTTAAAAGACTCGGAAAAAGCCTTGGGCGTGCCGCTTTTAACCTCGACCCAATCTCGAGGCCAAGCCCGGGGTTTGACCGAAGAAGGCCGACAACTTTTGGATTGGTACAAAACCTTGGAAGAAAAAGTCGCGCAAACCCTAAAAGAATTTCCGCAGCCCGATTTTCTGCCCGCGGAAACCCAGACTACCTCCGATAAAAGCCGCAAACGGCCTAGCCTTGACTAAAAAAGTTAGGAACAAGCTTATGTTCGTGACGACTCGCCTCTCGACGACTTTAAGAGACCTGGTCCCTGGCTACCCTGCCGTGACGGGTTTAGAAGTGGAAATCCCCGATTCCGCGACGGCCAAAGATTTAGCCCTAAAACTGGGTCTGCCTTTAAGCGAGATAAAAATCGTAATGTTAAACGGCCGGCGGGTTACTATTGAGGTCAAGCTTAACGCCGGCGATCGGGTCGGTTTTTTCCCAGCCGTGGGCGGAGGCTTAAAGCTCGCTAACCTTTAATCTCCTCGCTTAGCCCCTAATCTGGCTCTGATTTCGCCCTCTCCCCTTAATTATTAGTAATATCCTTTAGACAGAAGATAGAAGTTAAAATAAAGCGCGCGCTCTGGTCAAAGCCTCCTGGCCTATCTTAGCTACGAGCCCCGTTAACAAAAAAAAAATAAGCCAATGGCCTCCCCCCAGCTAACTCCATCTGGCTTTGGGGTCAGGGCCAAGTTCCCAAGATTAAGACTTACCAAGAGCGCGGGAACTTAACCGGAGCCACGGTCTCGACCGTGGGTATTAGTCGCCCAAACCCTAAAAGAATTTCCGCGACCCGATTTTCCCCCGCGGAGCCTAAGGCTACCTCTGATAAAAGCCTTAAACGGCCTAGCCTTGACTAATAAAGTTAGGAACTATACTGGTTTTCAAAAAGATTTTCTAAATTAAGCAGCCTTAGCCAAGGCCATCTCGGACTTGGACTTAACCTTTTTTGGGGTAGCAAAAGTCGTCTCATTTAATTGAACTAAATCAT
>JAIROO010000008.1 GCA_031257535.1 Deltaproteobacteria bacterium | reverse complement strand
ACGTTAACTTTTTTAATAGTTATCGTCTATTAAGTAAACACGTAAAACTAATCTTTTACATATTTTAGATCTAAAAAACTATTATATAAGCTTAGCAAAAAAATGACGACGCGCCATCTCCGCCTAATAATCGCTAGCCAAAGACCAAAGTTAGCCGCCTCTGACCCCGGCCAACCTGTGGGGGGACCGTCTCTTGAGGACGACTCGAACCAAAGAGATAAAAGGGCACTGACTTGTTAAAAAAAAATTAACTTTAACCCTTAGTCAATGGACTTTTATAGACGCTCGTCTAAATTTAAAGCCAAGGCACTTTACAATTAACTCTTTAATCGTTAACTGGATCTTGCAAATCAAAAGTACGACAATTACGCCAGCCTTGGTGGACGCAAAGCCAAGTTGTGAACCAAAGAATGAGTAGGCCGGCCATGCCAGCGAGAAACAGGGGGATATTCTCTAAACGCTCGATGAAGATCGTCTGGATACGCGCGTAACAACTCAGAATAATGGCCAATAAGACCAGCGGCCACCCAAAGCTCTTGGATAGTATTAGGGCTATATAACCCACGACCAAGAATATTGTCACGGCCACCAAACCCAAAGACAGACTATGCGAGTAAAGTCCATAAATAAGGCCAAAAAGGGAGCCTGTCGTCACCAAACAGAACCAAATTTTGCCCCCAATCCCAGTCTTTAAAAACGCTTTTCTCGGCTCGCAAAAATAAAAAATAAGGTACGCGAAAACGCCTACCATCGCGATACTTAAGCACCTCCCAAAAAACGAGAAAGCGTTGCGGCTTACAAAATTAAGGCCACCGTGATTTATGGCTAGCATCGTTAAATAAACAATGGAGGAAATAAAATAAACGCCCATGGCTACCAGCGAGCTTAAACTAAATTTTCGCCAAAGAGAGCCTTTAACGATCCTACCAACTATAAAGGCACCGCCAATAATAAATAAATCAATTAAGAATAATACAATCGAATATTTAGCAAAGATTGCGCCAATAAGTGTTTTAAAAATAAAATATATTATACCAATATTTCTATATATTAACTGTTCTTGAATAACTAAATATATTAAAATTCCTAAATCAAATGAATAAAGACATATATAAAGACTTGCATCGTTTATACTACAAAAGTCGTTACATTCTACGCGTATATACGACAAAATAAATAAAATTAACGAGATAGACAAAAGCCAAAAAGCGAAGTAAGGGTTTTGGCCTTTCGCGTCTTTCGCCTTTTGATCCCCCTGGCTATCGGGAAAGTCCGAAGTCTTCGAAAGGGAGATGACGGGCTCCGAGCCGGGCGTGACCGTCGTTTCTTGAGAATAACTCGCGGCCTCCGCCCCGCTCAAAGGGGTTAGGCCTTGACATTGATTTAACAAAAATTTCGTAGGCCCGAAAACGACCTTAAGCGGGGAGCTTTTCGCCGAGACCTTAAAAAACAAAGGTTTATGGCCAGAGCCTAAATCGCTCAAAATTTGAACGACGTTATTCTCCATCGTGACCGTAACGTTTAGGCTTTGTCCGTTTTTTAAAACGCCCGCCAACTGACCGTTAAAATAAACGTTAAAATTGGCCAACGCGGCGACAAAAGCTTTTTCGCGAGCGATAGTCAAAGTCACGGGCGCGGCCAAGGACGGACCGCCGGAAATAGTCGCGAGTTTGAGGCCTACTTGGCCTTTGGAACAATTTTTGGCGATAAAATAAGAGATAACTCCGCCGCTTAGGCCGCCCATTAAGGCGAACAAATACGTCGGCAACTGCTGGCCATTGGTGGCTACGTAAGCGATAACGGCGACTAATAATTCCAAGCCGAACCAAAACAGGAAGGTGAGAAAAATAAAGAGGCCTGGCTTTCGGCCGCGAGATATGGCGTTTTTCGCGTTTTTGGAAACTAGAATAAAAAGAGCTAAGATTTCTAACATAAAAAACAACTCACCAAACGTAAGAAAAAGGAGCCGTTCGCGGGGCCGCGGCTGGTAAAAAATATGGCGATCGTGGGAAGAGGCTCGAAAGTTTTATAAACAACTTGGCTCGCTTTGACCTTCCCTCGCCAACTCAAGCGCGTTCTACCAAAAAAAGATTAACTAATTGTAAAAAAATTGACAAAATAATCAAAATAAGGCAAAAGTTTTTTTAATACGCGTAAAAAATCTATACTAACATTAACTAATATACATAAATCATAAAAACGACAAAAGAGAAGTACAAATATCATAAATGAATGTATATAATAATTAACTATTAAATATTAATTATTGGTATTATTAATAGCTTTTTTGTAAATCAAAGATACGACAATTACGCCAGCCTCGCTTGACGCAAAGCCAAGTTATAAACCAAAGAATGATTAAACCGACCATAAAGCCGAGAGTCACTAAAACGTCTTTATCTGAAGACGCGACGAAAAGCGTGAGGATACGCGCGTAAAAACTCAGAATAATGGCCAATAAGACTATCGGCCACCCAACGCTCTGGGACAGTAAAAGAGCCATATAGCCCGCGACCGCGAATATTGTTACGGCCGCCAAACCTAAAGACAGACTATTGGAGTAAAATCCATAAAAAACGCCAAAAAGGGCACCTATTGTCACTAGACAGAACCAAATTTTGCTCCCAATCCCAGTCTTTAAAAACGCTTTTCGAGAATCGCAAAAATAATAAACAAGGTAAGCGAAAACGCCTACCATCGCGATACTCAAGCAATTCTCAAAAAACAAGACATCGTCAAATCTCACAGAATTCATGCCTTCGTGATTTATGACAACCATCATAATAGAAACAATGGTCCAAATAAAATAAACGCCCATGGCTACAAGCGAGCTTAAACCAAATTTTCGCCAAAAAGAGCCTTTGACGACCAAACTAATGATAAAAGCTGAACCAATAACTAAGAAATCTAAAAAAATAATATCATATTCATCATTTAAAGAACAAATAATTGCAATGTATAATATAGACAATACAGCGATAATTCTATATAATAATTGTTTTTGGACAACAAAATACAATAAAATACCTAAATATAATGAAAAATTAGATTTATTAATATTTAAATAGTTTATGCTACAAAAATTATTACATTTAAATGGTATAGTTAACAAAATAAGCAAAATTAACGAGAGGGACAAAGGCCAAAAAGAGAGGCTAGGGTTTTGAGCTTTCGCTTCTTTCGCCTTTTGATCCTCCTGGCTATCAGGTAAGTCCGAAGTCTTCGAAAGGGAGACGACGGGCTCCGAGCCGGGCGCGACCGTCGTTTCTTTAGAGTAACTCGCGGCTTCCGTCTCGCTCAAAGGGGTTAGGCCTTGACCCTGATTTAACAAAAATTTCGTCGGCCCGAAAACGACCTTAAGGGGCGCGCTTTTAGCCGAGACCTTGAAAAACAAAGGTTTATAGCCAG
>JAIROO010000359.1 GCA_031257535.1 Deltaproteobacteria bacterium | reverse complement strand
TTTCATCGCTTGTAACCAATTTATGGATGTATTCGGTTTTGTCAGCGTAAAGAAAATTTCCAACTATTATGTCAGCGAAAGACTGATCGCCAAGAGGTAATCTTTTTAAGGTCATTATTTAACTCCAAAAGACAAAAAAAAGAAGCTTAGTTGGCTTTTGGCCTTTTTGGTTTTGGATCTAGTAAAATCAGTAAAAGTAAAAGAAGTTAATAAAATTCTTAGGTAATTTTAAACAGTATATCAAATTACCGACCGGGGCGTCAACTTTTTTTTAATGGCCAGCTAGTTTAGCCCTTCTACCTTTTCCCAAAAGGGCTCTGAAAAAGACGATCTAGCCAATTTTTTGGCGTTATGGAACGCTTAACAATTAGAATAGCCTTTTTCGGCACGTAAGTAGCCTATTTTCTCTCTTACAATTATTTTTTTACCAATAAACATAAATTATTATTGATTTAAAGCTTAATAAAAATAGGTGGTTAGAAAAAAAAATAGCCGAAAAGACGTTTCACGCTTCAAGGCGTTGGAGATCGCCCCATCAGGAGACGTTTTTTTAGCTAAAGGCGAGATCTTTTTTCCGCTAAAGGCGGAATCATTTTTTCCCGCGTCGCCTTAAGGCTTTTCGGGCTACCTCCTTCTTTCAGGACTAGCCAAAGATTTCTTACAAAAAACTTAAATGGTTTAATTGGAGGGCGGAAAATTTTGTGGTTTTCGCGATCAGACACGCCCGAAAGCCCGCTAAATTCTTGGCTAAAAGGTGTGGGAGTTGATTTTAGCCTTGATTTTATTGACAAACTTGACCCTCGTCTCGCTTAACCCCACGGATCCTTTTAATTTCCAAAAGCCTGGACTATAATCTTTTCGAAAACAAATATTTTGACGGTTACCCTTAACTTGGCCTTTTTAGGTTTTTTTTTGAGCGGATTTTTTTAAGCCATTAAGGCGAAAGGGATTTATTATGGCCGCTCTTTTGGACGACTTAACTCCGGGCCTAAAGAAAGAGGTTTTGGATTGGTGTCGGTCAATCCTCGTCGCCAAACTAAATGGCGCGGCGCCCCCCGCGGCTCCGCCTTTAGAAGATCGACGGGGCGGGGTTTTCGTGACCCTTAAAAAGAAGGGTCGCTTAAGAGGCTGTATTGGCCGGTTCGCCTTTGACGACCTTCTGGAAAAGGCCATTTTGGAGATGGTCGAGGCCGCGGCTTTTCAGGACCCTAGGTTCCCGCCCGTAACTAAAGACGAGCTTAAGGACTTAGATATTACCGTCTCCGTCCTGACCCCTCCCCAGCCTTTAGAGTCAATAGACGATCTGGTCATTGGTCGCGATGGCTTGTTTCTTTTCCATCCGCGGGGGCGGGGCGTTTTATTGCCAGTGGTGGCCGTGGAACAGGGCTTTACTCAAGAAGAGTTCGCTAAAGCCACCGCCATAAAGGCGGGGTTGTCGCCCGAGGCCTATAAGGACCCCTTAGCTAAGCTCATGGTTTTTACGGCCCCGGCTTTTTCCACGGATCCGACCGAAAAATAGATATTTTTTTGATTAGAGCCCGGTAAATATCTATTTTAAATATCTATTATACGTGAGACTAACGATGATTAACAAACGATTGATAGGTCAAAGCGGAGTTTCTGGGACTATTTTAGGTTTCGGTTGCATGCGCTTACCTTTAAATAGCGAAAAACATGATGATATAAATATTGATCTGGCCCTAAAAATGGTTCGGTCAGCCATTGACCGGGGCGTTAATTATTTGGACACGGCTTTCCCTTATCACTCTGGCGGGACCAGGGAAACGCCGGGGGCGAGCGAACTATTGGTGGCTGAAGCTTTAAAGGGGGGTTATCGCGAAAAAGTCCTCTTAGCCACCAAACTCCCCACGTGGATGATCGAAAGTCAGGCTCAGATGCATGAGATCTTGGATTTTCAACTCAAAAGACTAGACGTTCGGCAAATTGACTTTTATTTGGCTCATAATATTAACGTCTCGGTCTGGGAAAAACTCTTAGCTTTGGGTTTAAGGAAGTTCTTTGACGAAGCCGTCAAAGACGGGCGGATTCGGTTTCCCTCTTTTTCTTTCCACGATCAGTATAGCCTCTTCGAAGAAGTTTTGCTGTCTTACGATTGGGTTATGACCCAGGTCCAGTACAACTATCTTGACCAGGAGTATCAAGCTGGCCGAGCGGGGATTGAGTTAGCCGCTAAAAGAAATGTCGGGGTGGTGGTCATGGAGCCCTTAAGAGGGGGGTTTTTAGTTGACCAGATCCCGCCGGAGTCATTGGAAATCCTAAAAGAGGCTAGACCAGAATGGTCGACGCCAGCCTGGGGTTTTAACTGGCTTTGGAGCCAGCCCCATCTTGCCGTGGTCTTAAGCGGCATGTCGAATCTAGCCCAAGTCGAAGAAAACTTAACCTTAGCCGAAAAATATCAAGATGGCCTTTTTACCGACCAAGACTCCCTGGCCATAGACAAAGTCAGGGAGATTTTTCAAAAACGCCTTAAAGTCAACTGCACCAGCTGCGGTTACTGCTTACCCTGCCCGTCTGGGGTTAATATCCCCAAAAACCTCAACTTTTTGAACCAGTACTTTCTTTTTGATGGGGAAGGCCCGAAAGAAAGATGCCGGTATTTTTACAACATCCAGTTAACCGACAAGGAACGGGCCCTGAACTGCTCGTCTTGTGGCCAGTGCGAGGAAAAGTGCCCCCAGAGTCTGGCCATCCCGACGTTTTTAGCCGAGACCGCCGAGCTATATAAACCCTAAAAGCCATTAAAAACGTTCTGGCGACGAAAAAGGAGCGACTCTCCCCCTTTTTCTAGCGTGGCCATAAGGGTGGGGCGGCTTTCCTTAAAATAAGCTGTCCTTAGAATAAGTTTTCCTTCGAATAAGTTTACCTTACCTGATTTTAAATAAAGTTAACGTTAAAAATAGGTTTAAAAAGTGGTTTTGAGACTTTAAAGGCTAATCATGATTGAGACGCGCGCGATTGGCGCATCCGGCGTAAAAGGCTCTATTTTAGGCTTTGGCTGCATGCGCTTGCCTTTAAACAGCCGCGACAAAAGCGACATAAATTTCGATCTGGCCCAAAAAATGGTCCGGACGGCCATTGACCGCGGCGTTAATTACCTCGACACGGCTTTTCCTTATCACTCTGGGGGCGGGATGGCCGCCCCTGGGGCTAGCGAGCCCTTCTTGGCTCAAGCTTTAAAAGACGGTTATCGAGATAAGGTCCTTTTAGCCACCAAACTTCCCATCTGGCTATTGGAAAGCCAAGCCGACGCCCATAAGTATCTGGATCTTCAGCTTAAAAGGCTTAACGTTAGACAAATTGACTTTTATCTGGCCCATGGGATCAACGCCCCTATGTGGGAGAAGTTACAATCTTTCCGGATCCAGGATTTTTTTGACCAAGCCGTTAGAGATGGCCGGATCCGTTTTCCTTCTTTTTCTTTTCACGATAGCTACCTTTTGTTTGAGAAGGTTATTAAGGCTTACGATTGGGTCATGACCCAGGTCCAGTACAACTACCTTGACCAGGAGTATCAAGCGGGTCGGGCTGGCGTGACCTTAGCCGCCAAAAGAGGCGTTGGGGTGGTGGTCATGGAGCCGTTAAGAGGCGGGTTTCTAGTTGACCAGATCCCCCAAGACCAAGTCGATAGTCTTAAAGAGGTTAGACCTGATTGGTCGCTCCCGGCCTGGGGGTTTAACTGGCTTTGGAATCAGCCTGATATCGCGGTGGTCTTAAGCGGCATGTCGGATCTAGCCCAAGTTACGGAAAACCTGACCTTAGCCGAGAATTACGCCCAAGGCTTATTTACCGCTCAAGAGGTCACGGCTATTAACAAGGTTTTGGCGTTTTTTAATAACCGGCTGAAGGCTAACTGCACTAGCTGTGGTTACTGCTTACCTTGTCCAGAAGGGGTCAATATCCCTATGGTCTTGGCTTCTTTGAACAATTTTTTTCTCTTTGATGGCCGCCGCGCCCGAAAATTGTGCGTTCACCTTTACAACGCCCAGTTAACGGTCGAGGAGCGGGCGGCTAGCTGCGTCTTATGTGGCCAGTGTCAGGAAAAGTGCCCTCAGGCCTTTGATATACCTCAGCTTATGACGCAAATCACTACTCTTTATAATGATTTTACAAATAGTCTTAGTAAAAGTTAACCTTAAAAATCACTTTTAAATTTACAAGGTCGCAGTTATGCACAATATTCAGAGTCATAAAATTTATTATAGACTTATATATTGTAGCGCCGCTCGCGCAAAATCTTAAAACGAGGGTTTTTATAAACTCATCATTCTGAAAACCAATAATTCTCTTTGGCTTTTAGGCCCGACAAAACTGTCTCTTTCGGTTTGGCAGCTAACGATTGGCTAGCGCTGGCCAGCGTTATTTGTTTTTTTGTGATTATTCAACTATATTCAAATCTCAGTTTTCAGTGGCCCAAGTTACAGTGTCTAAGCCACAAAAGCCTGTTGGACTCTTTGATTTACAAAAAAATGCTAAAAATAATTAGGCGGTCTAATTCTGGAGGCGCATATGGAATCTAAACAATTTAATACAACTGGCCCTTGCGTTCCTAAAAAGCACTACATGTTGCCAGTCTTACCTAGGCTTCCTTTCGTTAACGAGCTGATTAACAACGAAAACTATTTTACTCTTCACGCTCCACGTCAATCTGGGAAAACAACGTTTATAAAAGCTTTAACGGATAAAATCAATAAAGATGGCCAAAGGTACGCTTTTAGTTGTTCATTGGGAAATCTACGTAATCTCACTGATAAAAATGAGGCGGTAACTACGATTATTTCCCAATTAAACGAATCTTTACTTGCCTCAAAGGTTGAAATTTTAAAACAAAAAGCTGATATTTATGATTATTTGCCTGGAATGACAGCTCCCGACAGGAAAGTTAGGAGATTTCTCAATCAGCTATGTCAAGATCTAGATAAACCATTAGTGGTTTTTTTCGATGAGGCTGATTCGCTCATAGGTCCTGGTCTTTTAACTTTTTTAGTCCAAATACGAGACGGCTTTAATGACCGCGATGATTTAGTCAACAAGTTCCCAAGTTCGCTGGCTTTAGTTGGAATGCGAGACATTCGCGACTATTTGGCGTCTAACCATCCTGATTCCGTAGGCGCGCATTTAGCCAGTCCTTTTAACATAGTGGCTAAAAAAATGACCTTAGCCAATTTTACCGAAAGAGAGATTGAGACCTTATATCGTCAACATTCTTTGGCCACTGGTCAAGTTTTTGAAGATTCAGCCATCGCCAACGCTTGGTATTGGTCCGAAGGCCAACCATGGCTAGTTAACGCATTAGCGAGAGAAGTCGTTACTGAACAACTTAATAACGACTTCTCGGTAACCATTACCAAAGACCACATTGACGAGGCGGCCGAGATCCTCATCAAACGAAGAGACACGCATATTGATTCGCTTTTGGAACGCCTTAAAGAGCCCAGAGTCGTTAAGGTTATGGACTTCGTGTTCGCTGGGACCAAAGGCAAAGTCGCCATTGATATCGACGATAGACAATATTGTATTTACCTAGGATTAGTCGTAAAAAATGAGGATCAGTCTTTAAGGCCTGCTAATAAAATATACCAAGAAGTAATATTTAGGAAAATTACAGATCAAATAGAATATACATTAACAATTAATCAAGACAAAAATGTGTGGACAGATGGTAAAGTCCTCTTTATGTCTAATCTATTAAGAGAGTTTCAAAAATTTTGGCGACATGATTCCCGATCCTTTCCTGCGCGATATAAAGATTTCGCCGCTTCTAAATATGATGAAGCTACTTACACTTTTATGCTTTTAGCTTATTTGCAAAAAATTATAAATAGCGGTGGTAGTGTCCATAGGCAATTTTCGGAAGGTCGGGGCTTCATTGATATTTCCGCCATTTATAACGGTCATGAATACTTAATTGAAGCCAAACTCAATGAAAAATATTTTTCTTTGGAAGACAGCTTAAAACAACTATCTGGTTATATGGATATCACTGGCGCAAGTGAAGCTTGGTTAATAGTTTTTGACCGTGACTTGGAGAAGTCATGGGATGAAAAAATTTATTGGAAAACACAAGAAGATAATGGAAAAATTATAAATATTGTCGGTTGTTAGTTTTTACCTTTTTATCGCTATAATCAGTTATATAAATATAAAATTATGGCAGAGCGTTAACCACTAAAAGGAAATAAAAAATCAGATAGCAATAATAATATTATTAATAAACAGATGATATCAAATAATAACCTAAATTCCGCTAAAATATATACGCTCCCCAAGTCAACCGAAAAAATTATTACATATTTTATCCATTGCTTCTATTAGGTCAGCTCTTTAATGACGGTGATTGGCTCCCAGATTATCGCGAGGCCTACGCGGTCGCTTCTAAAAAAAATATAATAGTTAAATTTTACTATAATTAGACTATTTATTTTGAAAAAGTAGCATGTTGATGATTTAATCAAATAAAATAACCTTAAAATTTAATTATAATTCTATAATTGCCATTTACGATTTAACTGATACATATTTTGAGTGTTAGCCAGATGATGAAGATACTAAAAGACGCTTTTAAAAGTGAATTAGTTCAGATTACGTCCTAAAAAATTTAACAATTATGCTTAATTAGATCTGTATAATCAGAAAGACTAGCATTTTTACTGAAAATATCTCCGAACCAAAATCATTAGAAGTAATGATTAAAACCTTATAAGAGAAATGGATAAAAAGCGTGGGCGCTAACAATAATGTCCCATAGACTTCTAAATCCTTAGCGGGGGCTTTAGCGGTTGGCCCCTTTTTGGCGACTGAGATTTTTCTTTTTTCATTTTTATCGCTTTTTTATAATCTTTTATTTAATTTTTGGCGTTATTTAGACTATAAACGTCTAAGGACGGTTTCTTTTAGTTTTCGGGCCTCGCCTTCGGGATCGAGGAGCCACTTAGTCGACCAAATCCAGTCTAGACTCCAGCCTAAACCCTTTAAGATCGCGTCTTGGACTAAGTCCCGGTCGCGAACTGACTTCAACTTTTGCCAAAAAGGCCCATCGCTAGCTAAACCCAAAAGAATCTCTTTTGGGTCTTCTGGATCTCTTATGGTTAAGTTGAGAACATTTCCCTGGGAACATTTAGGGCTTTCCGCTTTAATCCCAAAGGTCGCCAAGGCTTGACTAACCAAACCAATGAGTCCATCTTCTTGGGGCTCATTTAGCCCTTCGCGCTCAGTGGGCTCTGTGAGGTCTGTGGGCTCTGTGAGGTCTGTGGGCTCTGTGGGGTCTGTGGGGTCTGTGGGGTCTGTGGGGCCCAAGTTAGTTTCGTTTGGGGTTTCGCTATACGCCAGCCAGTTTTGGAGAAGCGGGTTTTTGGTTAGGTTAGCGTAAGTTTTAGTCGGTTTTAAGGAAGTAAAAGTCACGATCCGTCTTTTAGCTCGAGTCAAAAGAACGTTTAAAAGATTTTGGCCAAACTGACCATTAATTAACCCAAATTGATCGGCTAAAAGGTCGGGGCTTTCTTCTGGCCCATCGACTAAGCCAATAAATATTAAGTCCCTGCTCTGGCCTTGAACGTTTTCAAAGCTTTTGACGAAGAAGGCCTCTAGTCCGCCTAAGCGAGTCGCCCAGCGACTAATATAAGCGGCTACCAATGGATCGGCGGCTTCCTCGATTTCCATTAGGGCTAAAACCAGTTCCGTCTGTTTTTGGTTAAGGGTAATTAAGCCTTGCGAGAGGTTGGGAAATTCTTTCATGGCCGTTATCGCCGCTTTAACCATAGCCGTCGCCTCCTTAGGGTTTAACCCATCTTGATAAGACCCGTTAAGCTGGACTAGGCTAACTCCCTTTTCCTTTTCGTTAGGGGAGGGAAAAACTTTGAGGGCGTTATCGTAGAAATGACGGTTTGAGAACTGGATTAAACTTGGCGATAGCGACTGATAATGCCAGCTTAAGCGCCGGAAAGGTCTATATATTTTTTGAGCCGCGGACAGGATTGACTCCTCGGCTGGCCTAAAAGCGTCGGTCTTTTTCGAGGCCTTTTTTGGCGACAAGGTCCGCCAAACGTTTTTGGGCGGGGCTTTTTGGGGGTCGCCAAAGACTATAACTCGTCGGCTTCGGACCAAAGCCCCTAAGACGTTCTCCAAGGCTATTTGGGAAGCTTCGTCGACGACGCACAGATCAAACGTTAACCCCTTTGCTGGCAGATAAGTGGGCGTGGCTAAAGGACTCATGGCCCAACAGGGTTTTAAAGCCAAGAGAGCCGCCCTCGCCCTAGTCGTTAGATCCTGGACTGACGTTAAGCTACTTGGCTGCTTTAACTCCCGAAAGATGAGCCCCATCTCGGTTAGGCTTTCCCCCGGTCCATTGTCCACCCCCTTAGGTAGATCCTTTAACTCCTTAAACGCGCGCCGTTTGACTTCTTGGCGGAAAAGGGTAATAGCGGCCCTTTCGGTCGTGGCTAATTCCGCCTTTAAGCCGTCCAAGTCTAAATTTTGGAATTTACTTAACACCAAACCATGGTCCCGCGTTAAGCTCATAAAGGCCGCTTGAATAAGAGTCGCCGCCAATAAGTCGCCCAAGTCCTTATTGGGTAAGCCATTAGCCTCTATATCCTCTATTACGAAGTCAAGGCCTATTTGGCTTAAGTATTTTTTTTGGCGATCGATCTCGTCGTGAGCCAATAACCCCGCTCGATCGACGGCCATCTCGCTTAAAACTTTAGAGATGGGTAGTTCGCCTGGGTGGCTTAAGTCAAATTTTAAGCCCGTGGCCTTGGTCAGCTCCGTTAAAGCCACTAAGGCCTTATTTAGCCGATAAGAAAAATTTATGTAGTTTTTTAATAATTCCAAAATACCGGATTTGACCACGAACTGTTCGCCTTGGGGTAAGGATTTTAGTTGAGGCGGATTAGCGTAAATTTTAGGCCACTTAGCCGTTTTTTCGTCTGAAGTCCAAAAGTCCGATAATTCACGATAAAAAAACGCTAAATGACATAAAGCTCTCTCTATTCTAGCGAATACTGGCCATGATTTAGATTCTTCTATGGCCGAAAGGAGTAGGGGCTGAAAACGCGGCGGGCATTTAAAGAGCCCAAAACTAAGCGTAAGCGTCTTAAAGTCCCGGTACGTTAAGCTATTTAGAGTTATTGACTCTAAATTTAAGGTCACGCTCGCGAATAGCTCGTCTACCGCCGCCTTGGCCGTCTTCATTCTCGCGAAAATTTCGTCTAGATCCGCCAAAAGCTTAGGCGGTCCCCCCGGAACCGCGCTAACTTTGCCCCAAAGCTGGCCAAATTCCGCCCTGGTCTCGAAAAAGGCCAGATCGGCCGCCTCTTTGGCCGTTAAGCTGACGGCGCCCTGGTGAGCGCTCCGGACTAGGGGGCCGAGATTTGGGGTCGCGGCTAAAAAAGTCTCAAAATGTCGTTTTGAATTAAGAGCCAATAAAACCCGAAATAAGGCGGTTAGCTCAAAATTGGTCGTGGGTTTTAAGGCGGCGGTCAAGGCGCGTAATTGGGGTAAGACCTTTTGGTAAGTGGCCTTACGAGCCAGAGATTTAGCCAGTTTCGCCTTGAGATGGGCGAAATTGTCCACTGAGCTTGGAAAGTCGTTTTCGGCGAAAAAAGCCAATAGACGCGGCTGTCTTTCGACTAAGTCGAGATAAGTCCTTTGATAGGTCGCTGGAGGACAGACGATCTTAAGGCGGCCCCAAAAGTCGGCCACGCGGTCAAAAAACTCGAAATCCGTGTCTAGACCCTTAAAATCCTCGCCATAGGCCGACCAGGTCAGAGGATCTTCTAGGAAAAGCTCTAACTTCGTTCGCCAGTCGGCTAACTCTAATAGATCTAAGGCCGCGGCTTTAACGGACTTCTTCGGGTCGTTATAGAGGCTCCGGATCAGCTTTTTCGCCTGTCGATAAGTTTTGGAGAAATATTTGAAAACCGAATTCGATAATAAAATATCCACCAGCTTTAGAATTTCTGGGATGGTAATAGGGTAGTCGGGATCTAAACGCCGGGCTAAATTTTGAAATTTAGCCCGGAGAGTTCGGCCGGTCTCATTGTAAGCCTTTAGGGATAAATAATCTTTAATAGATATATCGTAAACATTTTCCATCAAGACTTTAGAAGGCGTATTACTTAAGAGGTCTTTTATATGCCTTAAAGTTATAAAATCTATACGCTCTAGCTGGGGAAAATCAAATAGTATAGACTCTGTTCGCGTGTCTAAAAGCTGAAGATCGGCGATTTCCTCTTCGAGTTGGCTAAGTTCAGTGGCTATTATGTTGGGATTTAAGGTCAACAGATCGTTTTGGAGGGCTAGCGTAGTTAATTCCCAAACGAGTTCCTCGTTATCCTCGCGGTCTGGCTCGTTTAAGGCGGCGGCGACAATTTTTAGGTTTTCGGTATAGTGGCCTGCGACGTGGTAGTAATATTTCGCCGGCCCAAAAAGCCCAAATTTGGCGAGACCAGCCACAAGATTAGGGTCTAAAGTCGTTTCTTGGGTCAGCGTCTCCCGCGTAAACCGTCTTATAGCGTCAAGTTCGTTTAAACTTAAGTCAGCTAAGCCATAATCTAGGCCTTTTATTATTGACCTCGCCGCGGCTAAATAGTTAATGGCTTTTTGGGCGTAGGCCAAAGTTCTTAAGGCGTTTTCGACAAACTCCTCCAAAAACGCCCGCTCTTCTTTCAGTTCGTCCAGAGATTTTTTTTTGCTATCTGGACCAAGCGACGGTATAAGCGCCTCGGCTTTGGCGAACTTTAGCCCGGCGGTTTGGGCTAAGTTTAAAATTAGGTCGATCGTCTCTTCGTCGTTTTGGGCCAAACTCACGCCGCGAAAGGCTGGTTTCTCGCTCGCCACGGTTAGGGCTTTGGCTAAAGTCCGCCCGCTAGCGACGACCGAATCAAAATCAGCTAAAGAAAGGGCCTGTAAAAGGTCCAGACGCGGCGGGTTTTTATAAATTTGGGGGGCGTTTTCCAGGAATTTTCGGCTCCATAAATAACGAGCGATCTCCTGGTAAATTGAAAGGCCAGTCGCCTTAGAGACAGTGGCTAAAAAGGCGGCGTAAGAACTCAGCTGGTCCCTTAGTTCTTTATGGCGGTTAAGGGTCTTTTGATACTCGTTAGGATCCGACCAGGGCTCGCTCATCTCGACCCGGGCTAAAATAGAGGCTAAAACCTCCCCGCGGCTCGCGCGCGTCGCTTGGAGGGAGAGCAGGTACTCGCCTAAACCCACTGCCTCTAAACCAGATCGAACCGCTTCTAAGGCGGCTTGTTTTTCGGCCACCACGAGAACGGTTTGGCCCTCGGCTAAGGCTAAGGCGATGAGGTTAACGATGGTCTGAGATTGGCCGGTCCCAGGCGGACTTAAGACGACTAGATCGCGACCTTTCTTTAGATCGGCCAAAACAGCGGCCTGGTCTGAGTCGGCCGGTAAGACCAGGCCCGGTATATTGTCTTCGATCTCGAACTGGGAGATGGCGCGAGAAGTGGGGTCAAGGTCTGGCTCGGATTTTGGGGTGGCGGATTTTTGGTCCGCGGACTTAGGGTCGGTGGAATTTTGGCTAGTGGCTTTTGAGTCGTCGGATTTAAGGTCGCCGGATTTTTGGTCCGCGGACTCGGGGGCGACTGACTTAGGGTCGATGGACTCGGAGTCGACGGACTTAGGGTCGTCGGATTCGGAGTCAACGGACTTAGGGTCGACGGACTTGGAGTCGATGGATTCGGAGTCAACGGACTCGGAGTCAACGGACTCGGAGTCAACGGATTTAGGGTCGTCGGATTTAGGGTCAAAAGCCAGATTTTTGATTAAGGGGTGGTTTTGGTAATCATGTCTATTCGCGGCTAGATCCTCGTATAAGGTAAGATTATGGGTAGGAAATAGCCCAAAAGCCACCCAAGGTCGGACGGTAAAAGTTTGATCGGTGGGGTCGCCGTTCGCGATTTCCTCTAAAAAGTCTTGGAAATATTTTTCTAAAAGAGGTTGGCCGTTTTGGTCGAATTCTAAGACCGGCAAACAAAAATTTAGGTCATTTTTAAGTTTTATGATTAGAGCTAGATTTGGGGAGACAAAAAACTCGTCGGCCCTAACCAAAAAACTTACCCCTTGGGGAGTCGTTTGGCGCGACAAGCGGACCGACAGTAAAAGGATAGGCGATAAGAGCTTTTGGCCGTTTTCGTCGTTCCACTCTAAAAAACCAAAAACGGCTTTTAAGGCGTTAACTCCGGTCTCTTCTTCGATAAGGCGGCTTTTGTCGTATAAATTTTGAAGTCGTCTTTGCGGCTCCACGGGCGACAGGACGATCTCGATGTCTTTTTCTAAATTTGGCTCCTCGTCTAAGGGGCTCGTTTTGGGAGTTAAGGGCTCGTCTTTAAGGCTAAGACCCGTTATTTCCGTCCATTGGCTAGAAGATATCTCGGCCGAGGGGTTTCTTGGCGGGAGACCTAAAGACTGTCGGACCTCGTCTTTTAAGCGGCGCGAATTTTGGCTCTCGAATTCCACCGTCTTGGCCGGGTCGTTTATAGCTAAAAGGACGTCGTTAAGGCGATTGTTGTAGTCGGCTTTTAACCAGGCGATGGCTAAGGCGGCTAAAAATTCTTTAGTTTTTTCGTCGTCTGGGTCAATCTCTAAAGGCGCGAGAGGCGTAAAAAGCGATCGCTTGCCCCTAAGTAAGGCCGTCAGGAGGACCTTAGGTTGGTCGTTTAGGGCTCTGATAAGGCCGAACGAGTTAGACCCTGGTCTTATTGAAATCAAAGGATTGGCGGGGCTTAAATCTAAAAGTTTTTGGCGAAGGCCCTCGATCGTCTCAGCTACCTTGGTCTTAAGAGTCAACTGGTCGTCGTCTAAAGACCCAGAAGGAGAATTTAGCGGATTAGTAGAAAGTTGGCTAAAGCCAAGGGGCCTTTCGTCCTCCCTAGCGTTTTGAGACTCTAAGGCGACCTCATCCACGTTTTTAGTTAAATCAGCCAAAGCGAAATCCTATAGGTAGTCAGACTATGGGGGGGGACTGGCCCCGCCAAAATTTTTAGGGCCTTAATTTGGCCGCTCTTTTAAGGCGCCTTTTTTAGGCCCCTTTTTTTAGGTCACTTTTTTTAGGTCACTTATAACCTTTTTTTTAATTATTGAACGCTTGTTTGTAACATAAATATGGTATAGAAAAATGATTAAACCGATTATATAGTTATAGAGAGAGTAAAAAATAATAAACTAAAAGTTTTTTACTATCATGTTAAAAAAAACGCGCTCCTTAAAAGCCTTAACTAATTTTTAGGCTATTTATAAGGCTATTTATAAGGTTTTTTTGAGGGTCGCGGGGTCGTTATTCGCTAGTCGTCTTCTTTTAGGCGATTTTGAATCGCCTCTTTTAGTTTTAAGGCTTCGAATTCGGGATTAAGGAGCCACTTAGTCGACCACAGTCGATAAAGATTCCAGCCTAGGCCAGTTAGAACCTCGTCTAAGATCCGGTCGCGATCGCGGGCGGACTTTTGTCCCTGCCAAGAAGGACCGTCGGACGTTAGGCCTAGGATAAACTCTTCGGGGCGTTTCGGGTGTCTGACGGCCAGATCCACGCCGCTTTGGGTTAAGGAGCTAGAAACCCTCTCCGCCTGAAAACCACAGGCGGTTAAAACTTGACTTACGTGGTCAATTAAGCCATCCGTCGGCCAAGATTTACGGCCGGCCAAAGGAATATCGCCTTGACTATCCGAGTAAATAAGCCAGTCCCTTAGCATGGCCGCCCCCCCGAAGTCGCCCTTGATATCCGAGGGCTCCATGGAGGTAAAAGTGACGATCCGCCTTTTGGCCCTGGTGATCAAAACGTTAAGTCGCCTTTGGCCAGACTCGCCGTTAATTGGCCCAAAGCGATTAGCCACTGGCCCGTTCGCGACTTCAGGCCCGTAAACCGTGCCTATAAAAATAATGTCCCGCTCGTCGCCTTGGACGCTTTCCAAGTTTTTAACGAAAAAAGTCGACAGCCCGTCCTCGCGCTTCTCCCACCGACTTATATACTCGGCTACCTGGGGATCTTGACTCCTTCTCGCCTCCATTTTGTCCTGAACTAGCTCCATTTGTTTTTGGTTTAAGGTGACTAAACCGAGAGATCGAAAAGGTTGCTGTTTCATGGTTAAGACCGCGGCTTTAACCATGGCTTCGGCCTCGATGGGGTTGATCCCCACTTGGTACAGCCCTTTGGCTCTAACTAAACC
>JAIROO010000354.1 GCA_031257535.1 Deltaproteobacteria bacterium | reverse complement strand
TGAGCCTTGGTTGGCGGCGTCGGCGGGAAGGGGAGGTCCACGGTGGTTTTTAAGGGATCCCCTGCCTTGGTGGGGCTGACCACCTCCGCCTCAATAAAATTCTCGTTCGGGGCCTCGCCAAAGACCGGCGGCGGGCCGCTTAAAGAAGCTTGGAAATCGCTAGTCGGGTCAAGGGAGGCCGAGTTAGGGGAGCCTAAAATGGCGAAGAAATTTATCACCCCGGGCTCAGGGCTAGTTAAGGCCAACTGGCGACGAACTGGAGACCAATCCTTGCGACATTTGGGACAGCTGGGGTAATAGTCAAAACTGTTATAACCGCATTTAGGGCAAAGCATTGAAGCCTCCAAAAGGGCGTCAAAAAAAAAAGCGAAAGCCAAAAGGGCCTAAGGCCGCTTAATTAAGTTAAGGTCGCCTAAGTCAAAATCCTCGTTGGGGTCAAGAGAGGCGGAGCTCGAAAGCGCGTCGGATCCACCCAGAAAGCTAAAAAAATCCACGACCCCGGGTTTAGGGGTAGTTAGGCTTAAGCTTCGCCGCGTTGGTTTAAGGTCATGGTGGCATTTGGGACAGCTGTCGTTGTACTCGAAACTGTTGTAGCCGCATTTAGGGCAAAGCATATATTTTTTCGCCTTCTTAGAAAATTAGAATAAATATAGGCGTTTTAAAGCAAAAAAATGATTTTTTTAGCGAAGATTTATTGTGAAACAATAAATTTAAAGACCAAAAAATCTTGGCTTAAAAAAACAGCCAAAAGGCGAAAAAAGGCTTAAAAAAAAAGGATTTCCAAAAGTTACTGGCTAAACGAAAATATTTTTAAGCGGCCAATATTTTAAGGCGTTCTTTTTCGTCTTTAAACGAGGCTTATAGACAAAGTGGCTAGGGCCAGACCGAATAAAAATTTGATAAGTTCAGGAAAATCGCCCAAAGCTTGAAACTATTTTAATAGAAACGCTCTAAAAAATAAAGATAGGACCAGAAGATTCTCTATGTCGGCGGGCTCTAAAGTTTAAGCCAGAAAAATAAAGGCCAAGGCCCAGAGGGGGTTAAGCCTTATGGCGATCTGGGCAAAAATAGTTTAGAGGGCTTTTATCGTGGTCTAAAAAAAGTGGTCTTAATGCGAGAAAAAAGGAACTGAGATTTAGGTTACTAAATATTAAAGAAAATTAAATATTAGATTTTTCTTTTAAGGTTTTAGAAATATCATTTTGTCAGATTAATAGACTAATATACAATTATATATTTTATAGATAGATAATGAAGATTGTAATAATAAATTGTTAATATTTAATATTAACAATTTAATAATAAATATAAGGTTAATAAATTGTCTTTTTGTTAAGTTCAAAAAGGTAGAGTTTTTGTTTCAAAAATGAAGGGCCTTTAGTTTTTTAGCTTTAGGGCCGATAATTTAAACCGCCCAAAACTGTAATTTTTAGGCCGAAGGCGAGTTCGCGGCGAAAGGCTGGCGAATGGGGGGCGAAAAAAAAAGGTTAGAGGGAGAAAAGCCAGGAATTCCTCCCTCTAACCCGGTCCCGGTGTGGACAACACTTCTGGAGGCTGGCTTACAGGTGGGAGGCTGTTTCGCAGGCAGTCCGTCGTGTCGACCTTGAAAAGTATTTTACTAAAACTGAAAATCAATAGCAATAAAAAAATGAAGAAAAAAACGTAGTGATTTCAAAGGTTTAGTTTATTGACAAATATTTTTTAAAAAAAAAAAGGGTTTTTTGGGGTTTTTGGCTGGTTAGGCTCGGGGTTTTTAAGGGTTTATTCGCGGGTCAAAAGGCTTTTTGGTCTTTTGGCGAAAGATCCAGAAATCGCCTTGAAGATCTCTTGGCCCAAAAAAGCGAAAAAGGGGCCCTAACCAAAAAAGGCCCAATCCATTCTTGAGGCGGGCTAAAAGGGTGGGCCTAGCGACCAAAATAAGAAGACGCGGTTTAGATATTTTGACCAAAAAGTCCTTTTTGAGGGTTTGGCGGTTACCAAAAAGTAGATTTGGTCGCCGAAAAATGGCCAGAAAAGACGCATGGGACCCACTTTGGCGCGTAAAAATTACCCACTGATTTAGCCGCCAAAGGCCTTTAAATAAGCTGGCCAACTCATAGGCTAAATCATTTACGAAAATAGCCATATTTTTGATTTTTTAGACATAGCCAAGTCTATTCTTTTCGTTTAAAACGCGCTTTTTGGGCTTATAAAGAAACATTCCCTTAACCAATAATTGTATACCCAATTAAAACTTCTTCTGACCGAGCCTATAGTCCTTTGAGGCTAACCAGAAAAGGCTCTTTAGAGCTTGATCCATAAAGCTTTGGGCCTTTAGTTAAGACGAAAAAATCGCCTGGAATTTTCGGCTAGAGTCAAAAAAAAAATAAGCGATTAGGTTATTTATTGGACTTAAAAAACAATTTTATGACAGGTTAAAAGGGCTGATTTTGGACTTGGCTCGATAATTGCATATAATCATATCGGACTAGAGTCGGGGCGCTAGGTCATCTAAAATCCGCCGTAACCTGGATTTCCGCCTCCTAAGCCCGCCCCTAACGATCGCGCTTAAGGCGATCGTAATATTTTCGCCTGTGGCCCCGACAGGCTTCTTCTTCAGATACTCTCTTCCCTCATCGCGGCGGCTCGTCCCTCCAACGATTCTTTTAGATTCGCTGGAGGGATTTTTTTTCGCCGAAAAAAAATAACTATAAAAATAGGGTCCAGCCAGCCCTAAGGCGGCTGAAACATTTTTTTCGATATTTTATAAGGCTTAAAAACCCATTTTTCGATATTTACTAGTCTTTAAAAATCCATTTATATTGTTAAGTATTTTATAAATTGATGAAAATAAGTTTTTTATTAGTATAAATAGTAAATAAAGCATTTTAAGCGAAATAAGACAAATTATTCGTTATTATGTCCCGATTAAGTGAGGTTTTACCGTGATAAATAGGGCCAGGGTTTTTTAGGGATTTGAATTTTGTCTTATCTTAGGTACAATATCTTTGGTCTCGCTTTTAAGGTCAGTCAATATAGTGGGAAAAAGTCCGTAAATCATTTTTAAAAAATTATTGGCTAAAGCGGCCTCTCCCCGCCTTAAACATTTTTACTTTTTTCCAAAGGTGGTTAGGCAAGGGTTTTTCGCGGGAAAAAAATCTTACAAAAAACCGTTTTTGGCTAAAGTTTCTAGGGTTAAGCCTTCGGTTTTTGAGCCGTTTAAAAGTTTTTGGACGTATTTGGCTAAAAGGTCGGTCTCTAAGTTAACGGCTTGACCGGGGGTTAAATTGATTAAAGTCGTTCTTTCTAAAGTCGCGGGAATCAACTGAACCGTAAAATGGGCCGTTAAAACCTCGTTGACCGTGAGGCTAATTCCATCGACGGCGATGGAGCCCTTGGGGACGATCTGGGGACCCAGTTCTTGGGCGAAGGCCACCGTCAGTTCTTGGCCTAAACCATTAGATCTTAAGGATTGGACTCGGCCGCGACCGTCCACGTGCCCGCTAACTAAATGGCCGCCTAAGCGATCGTTAAGTTTTAAAGCCCGCTCTAAGTTAACTTGTTTTTGAGGGGAGCCTAAGGTGGAGCGCGTTAAGGTCTCTAAGGAGGCGAAAGCCACGAAAGAGGCTGGACCAGTTGGCTCGCCTAAGATTTTTTCGACCGTTAAGCAAACCCCGCTCACGGCCACGCTTTCCCCTAAAGATAAAGGGTCAAGCCAGGCGAAGCCCGGCTGGATGGTTAAAGCCGCGCCCCCGGGAGCCGCTACTTGAGCCGCGATCTGGCCGCGACCTAAAGCCAAGCCCGTAAACATAAATTTTTATCGGTATTTAGGTCCCTAAAGGGATAAGATGGGGGTTAAAGCCACCAGAAGGGCGCGCGATTAGATGAATATCCGGGCCGCGGCGACCGATCTTGAGGATCTCCGCGTATTGGGCCTCGCGTAAAGACTCCAAACCCACGCCCCCGACCAAAGTCGGAGCGTCGCGACCGCCTAAGAAAATGGGGGCGTAAAATATATGGGCCAGATCGACTACGGGCTCGGCGATTAGGGCCGAAAAGGCCAAAGTCGCCCCGGGCTCGATCAAGACCGACTGAATTTGAGTGGCCCCTAGTTTAGCTAAAAGGGCTTTTAAAGATATTTGACCACTTTCGGTTTTGGCGATGGGCCAGACCTCATGGCCTAACGCTCGGATCTTTTCTTGACTAGCGAGGTCGGCCTCTTCTAGGCAGGCCACTAAGGTCCGGCCGCCAAAGTCAGGATTAAAGATTTTTAAGGATAAAGGCAAATGGAGTAAGGGGTCTAAAACTACGCGGAGGGGTTGGCGGTGCATCTTGCGCGACCCCCACGGTCTAGCCGAGAGCTCGGGGTCGTCGTGAGAAGCCGTGGTTCGGCCAATTAAGATGGCGTCGACGCCCGCTCGAATAATATGCCCAAAATTACGAGCGGCCTTGTCGGTGATCCAGCGGGAGTCGCCGGTTCGAGTCGCGATCTTGCCATCTAAGGAGGCGGCTGTTTTTAAGATTACAAACGGTAAGCCCGTGGTCGCGTGTTTTAAAAAAAACTGGTTTAGCTCGCCAGCGTCCTTGGCCAAAAGACCGCGGTCAACCAAAACCCCCCGCTCCGCCAGATAAGCCGCCCCGCCCGCGGCCACGGGATTGGGGTCGCTAATAGCGTAATAAACTTTTTTAACCCCGGCCTTTAAGATCGCCTCAACGCAAGGGCCAGTCCGACCGTAATGTCGACAGGGCTCTAAGTTAACGTAAAGCTCGGCGCCTTTGGCTTTTTTGCCCGCCTCGGTCAAAGCCATGATCTCAGCGTGGTCTTGGCCCGGGCCTTGATGCCAACCTCTAGCGATAAGTCGATTGTTTTTGGCCAAAACCGCTCCCACCAAAGGGTTGGGCGAAACTAAGCCCCAGCCTCGGCGGGCGACCCTTATAGCCTCTTTCATAAAACCAATTTGTTTCGGAGTCCAGCGGGTCATGGCGCGTCCAATTTTTATAGCTTTTTTAACGGTTTAAGCTAAGGCGTTTTTTTAGAGTCTGGTTTTAGGTCAAAAACCAGGAGTTTTTATTTTCCCGCGTTTGGCCTTAAAAAGCAAGTCCCGGGATTAACCTATACTTAATTTAACTCAATTATAAGTTTTATAAGTAATTATAAATTACAAATATTTTTTAGGATCGCTCGGGTAAAAATTATTTTGTATTTTTTTATCGGCCAAGCTAATTAAACTAACTGACCGAATTTACTTAAGAAATAGTTGAGGCAATGCGCCAGTTTTTGGTGTTGGCCACCAAAAAATCCAAAAAAAATGGCCAAGGAGCCCTAATTATCCCATAAGACCCAAAAATTTATGTTGCCTCTTAAAAATAATTGAGTATAATTGATTTCAGCGCTTAATTAATTCCGTACAATCTTAGAAATTGCTGGGTCCAGGACCAGCGGGAGCGTTAATATGAAGTGCCCCTACTGCGGCGAATTGGAAAACAAGGTCATTGACTCCCGACTCACTCGGGATTCCGTGGCTATTCGACGGCGGCGTGAATGCCTTGTCTGCGCCCGCCGTTTCACCACCTACGAAAAGATTGAGGAGCAGGTTCCCATGCTCGTCAAGAAGAATGGCCGGCGGGAGGCTTACAACCGGGAGAAGCTGCGCCAAGGGATCTTAAACGCCACCCAGACCCGGGTTTCCGACGAGGAGATCAACGCCTTTATCGATCGGACCGAGCGGCTTTTCCAGGAAGGTAACTACCGGGAAGTCCACACCTCGGAGATCGGGGAGCAGGTGGTGGATTTCCTCCGCAAGGTCGATCCCGTGGCTTACGTGCGTTTCACCAGCGTCTATCGGCAGTTTAAGAGCCTCGAGGACTTTGACCGGGAGCTGAAGGAGCTTTACGTGTCCACGGGCGCGCAAAGTGGCCGGCCCACGAACCAGCGCTTTAACTAAGGCCGCCTGGGTCCGCTTAAGGCTTAAGCTCGCGGTGGCGAGGGAGGATTAGCGGTTTCGGGGTTAAAGGAGCCGGCCCTAAGTCTAGCTTTTTTGGTATTTTAGGGGGCCGTTAGCCAAAATTACGGCCCTTTTTAGGCCAAAAATAACGCCGAAAAGCCGGCTTGACCCGAAAAAACCGGCCAACATCTCTCTATGGGGATACCTTTGCCCCGAAACCTTAACTAAATGGTTAGAGTTTTTAAGCTTTTTAACCAACCAAGACGTTTAAAAGCCTAAGTCTTTAAGTCTTCTTAGGTCCAGAGGTTTTTCGGTCTTTAGCCTGGGGTTGGCTTTTTGGATCTGGGGGCGGGCTGGTTTTTGGCTTAATTAATTCCTAAAGCTTTTGGGCGAGGAATGGCCTATTTTTAAGTTCCCTTTTTGGCGTAAAAGGTAGATCTTTAAGGCTATTTTAAGTCTTTTTAGGCTAATAGGATTTATTGTGGCCATTTTTTTGAGTATATTCTGGTCTTTTTTTGAGTTCCTTGGCCTAATTGGCTAGGAGGAGTCTCTCTTTGGGCTAGGCGGCCCTCGACTATTTTTTTGAGATCCCATCTCTGGCCCGCCTGGTATTTTTTTATGTCTCATATAGGGTTTTTAGAGACTATATAGAGTTTTTATAGACTATATAGAGTTTTTTGGCGCGTTTAGTTAATAAACTATTCGCTTTATTTATCGCTTAAGGCCTTTTAGCCAGCTGGTTAGGAACTAAAACGACAAGGTTTAAAGCCCCACTTTTAAGCTAACCAAAACAGGCTCTTTAAGCGGATTACTGATTTTTGGTCGATTTTTAAGGGACTTTAAACTTTTGGTTTTTTGGGGAACCAAAGTAAATTCCAAAGGCCAAAGAAGGGAGTTTAGGGGGGTTAAAAATAAAGCTTGACAAAAGAAGACGCTTATGGTCAGATTTCACTAAGGTTAAGCTTGAAAAGCCTTATAGGTTCTTGGTTCCGTGGTCTTTTGACCAGAGGGAAAGACCTTGTTTTTTTGTTTTTTAGGGGCGACCAAAAGATAGTTTTTGGCCCGAAAGAATATTTGACGAAAAGCGTTTAAGATTTTGGTTAAGCGTCTTATTAGCCACGATTTCCTGCCTTTTTTCGGTTTTTTTCCTTTCCGCCCTATAATGGACCAAATACCGGCGATTTTGTCTTGCGCTGGCTTTTTCGGGTTACATTTAGTTTTAGGCTTTTAGGTGTTCCCGCCATGCCGCAAATACAGATAGAAGACTTTGAGATCAAAACTCTAGACAATTCGCTGGATAAAAATCTTAACGCGCGCTCTAATTTCGACAGCTTAGTCGAAGCCACTTACGAGATGGCCAAAAAGATTCTCCCTTTCTTGGCCCGTCGGAAGATCCCTTTAACCCCAGAAAATTACCGCCTTTTTTACGACTACTTCCTTCTTTTAAAACCAGATCTTTCTAAAAAGATTGACCAGTTATTAGACATGGGTTGTCGTTTTACCCCCGAAGACTCGGATGAGCTCTTTCGGGAGTTCTACCAACAAGCCGACGAGTATCGGGCCGCGAATCTGGAAAAAGTTGGCGAAAGCATGACTCGGGCCTCGGAGACTTTAAACCAAAATTTAGGCCAATCCTTGGAGTCCGCCACCCATTACCGGGCGGTCTTAGCGGACACGGCCAGTCGCATTAGCCTCACCCAAATGGAAGACCCGAGCCTAAAGTACCTCGTGGACAACCTCTTGGAAGAAACTCTCGCCACCCTCTCTAGCCAAAACGACCTGGCCGACCACCTGGAAAAGACCCGACTTTTAGTCTCCTCTTTGACCAGCGAACTCAAAGATCAGGCCCGGTTAGCCAATATTGACGAGTTAACCCAGCTTTTTAACCGGCGTTTTTTTGTCAATCGCTTGACTAAGATTTTAGCCACGGCCGGGGAAGATCAAATCTTGAGTCTGGCTATTTTCGATCTCGACCGCTTTAAAAGAATCAACGACACCTGGGGCCACAATATTGGCGACAAGGTCTTAATCCTCTGCGCTAAGATCATCAAAAACGCCGTGGGGGATAATTTTATGGCCGTCCGCTATGGGGGGGAAGAGTTTATCGTCCTCTGCCCAGGTCTTGATAAGTCCACGGCCAAAGCTTTAGCCGAAAATATTCGCCACCAGATGGAAATTACCCAAGTCACCATTCGAGGCCAGAACATTCCCGTGACCATCAGCGGTGGCGTCGCCCAGTACGCGCCTGGCGACACGACCGAAACTTTGATTGGCCGGGCTGACCAGGCTTTGTATCAGGCTAAAGAACTCGGTCGAAATCAGGTTCGCGACCTTTAAAATCTATTTTTCGCCCTCGCCCAATAAAACTAAAAACCTGGCTTTTTTAGCCAGAAAAGTTTTTTTGGTCGAGGGATTTTTTTGGCCCTCGCGTCTCGCGCGTCTAGTTTTAGGTTAAAGACTTTGATAATTACCATTAACCCCGATAACCCCCAAGGTCGACTTTTAAAAAGAGTGGCCGATATCTTGGCCCAAGGTGGGGTCATCGCTTATCCGACCGACACCCAGTATGGCTTAGGCTGCGATCTGAGCCAGAAAAAGGCCATTGAGAAGATCTACCGCTTAAAACAGCGGAGTTTAAAAATCCCCTTTAGCGTTATCTGCGCTGACCTGACCCATATCTCCGAGTACGCCCGGGTCTCCAACTTCGCTTATCGGACCTTAAAGCGCCTTTTACCCGGACCTTTTACCTTTGTCTTGCCCGGCAGTCGGCTGATGCCGCAGATCATGCTGACCAAGCGCCTAGAATGCGGCATCCGGGTGCCTAAGCACCCCATCGCCTTGGGTTTAATTAACGCTTTAGGCCGACCTCTTATCAACACCTCAGCTCGCTTACCTGAACAACCTTATCCCAACGGGGCCTTGGAAGTGGCGGAAATCTTCGGCGGTCAACTGGACGCGGTCGTCGATGGCGGTCCAGCGCCAGGTCAACCCTCCACCGTGGTCTCCTTGATAGACGATGACCCGGTTATCTTAAGGCAAGGCTTGGGGATTTTCTGATAATTTCCTAATACTACAACGCGATTTTTGAAAAAAATTTTTTGCTCCCTATTCAAACTATTTTTTTTACTCCGACGCCATTATTTTTTTTCTAATCTGTAGTTCCTGGACTATTTTAAAAAAAATTAGTGATTTCAGTAACTTACAAAAAATCGGATTTTTATGGACACATTGGGATGTTATGAAGTAATTCAAATGCTTTTGCCTGTAGACGCGACAAATCCGGCTTTTTAGTGAAATAAAAAGGTCTAATCGACTCCAACTTTCCAGCGGGCAAACCCGTCCGGCGGCAAGATCTGGAGCGGGTGGTCCTTCTTATTAGCGATTTGCTAGGGGCGGCTCTCCCAAAACTTAATATTGGCCCAGGATAAACCCCTGGGACAACGGATTTCGCGATCCAGGCCTCCAAAGGCCAGAGATTTTCCGGGTTTTTGTCCAGCGACAATCAAGGTTCGCGCTTTACGGGTCGCTTTCGGTTCATGGCTGGGGTCGACGTCAACTCGCCCTTTAACTTAGGCGATAAACTGTCTATTTTTGGCCTGACCACGGAAACCCAAGAATTAAACAGCGCGTCCATCAGTTACGCTCTGCCTTTAGGCTATAGTGGCTTGAGGCTAAACTTGGGCTTTTCCGAGGTCTTTTACCGACTTGGCCAATTTAAGCCGCTAAATTTTTACCGTTGGCGTTGACAAATGTTGTTTCGTTTATGCGCTCTAAATTGTCAAAAAACTGAAATTGTTCTGAAATAAGACTATTAATTTCTTTTG
>JAIROO010000169.1 GCA_031257535.1 Deltaproteobacteria bacterium | reverse complement strand
ATGTTCAATTTTTTGATGATTTAGTTCAATTAAATGAGACGACTTTTGCTACCCAAAAAAAGGTTAAGTCCAAGTCCGAGATGGCCTTGGCTAAGGCTGCTTAATTTAGAAAATCTTTTGGAAAACCAGTATAGCCAGCGCTTGGATCGTCGGATTCCTGATCTGGAGACAATAAGGAACGAAGTCAACGCCTGGCAAAGGGATAGAAATAACCAATGTGCCAAGATAAATTGGCGCTTTACTACAGCCGAAGCCAGGACAAAACTGAGAAGGCTTTATCCTTCAATTTAGGTGATACAAGGTACTAGTCTCGATAACCTCGCTAAAAGGGGGACCTACGGAAAAGGACAAAGTTCTTTTATCCCCGCTAAACCTCTTAACCAACGTTTCGCCGCCCCAAAGGGACTCCCCATTATTTGGGATCGCCTTAAGATTTTGGCGGTCTATTTCATTTCAGAAAAAAGGTTAAGATTTATCCAATGGGGCAATTGTAAACGATTGAGCACAAAAAGACAAGCCTTTGACCTAAAGCTTATGGGCGCGAAGATCAGGAATAGCCGCGTTCCCCGAAAAAGGATATACTCTGGCGTGACATTAGGACGATAAAACTAAAAAAATCTCTAATTTTTATAATCCTAAATTCTAAAGACAAATAAAAAACGAACGAAAAATAGTGGTCATCATTATTTTTTCCCTTTTTTTATTCTAAACCGTAGAATCAATATATTGTGGTCTAAAGTTTGAGATTATTTTTTCGCGATAGTTCAAAAAAATGGGGCAAAGGCTCTCCCTTTGGCGGTCCTTTTCGTAAAATAGTCCTTAAAATTTAATTTTTTTTCGTCCGCCCCCTCGCCAAAATGGTCCATTTTTTTCGCTAAACCAAGCGATCCTAAAGGAGTTCTATCTTCCTATGCCGGCCAACCAAATCTTCCAATTTCGAGTGGCGCTAGACGATTTCACGCCCAAAATCTGGCGGGTTTTTGAAATAAACGCCGACGCCTCATTCGTTTATTTTCTCCAGGTTCTTTTGATCCTTTTCAGGATGGACGGCAGTCACTTATATGAGTTAACTTTCCGACCCAAAAAACTTGGACTCAAACAAATAGAGTACAAAACTGGCTTTTATGGTGAAGATTCCCACTCTATAAACGATTTTAAGAAACTAAATCGTGTCTTCACCGAGACAGGCGACAAATTCAAATTCACCTATGACTTCGGCGATAACTGGCGGCTGATTGGGAGCCTCAAAAAAATCTACGTGGATCCGAACCGAAAAAAAGACGACCCGCCCAGAATTCTCAAAGGATTTGGCTATGGGATCATCGAAGACTGCGGCGGAACTATGGGGCTAGAGCAAATGGTTATGGCCAGCCAGGGCGAAGAATGCGGTTTAGAGCCGGATTTTTACGCGGATTACCTCGAAGGGGGCTTCAAAATTGAAAATTTTGATCTAGCCGAGGAAAACCAGCGCTTAAAAAACGCTCTGGCCTATCGCTTTGGTCTCTCTAGCAAGGTTGACGAGGACTAACGACCCTGGTGACGCGGCTCCCAATTCCTCCCTCGACTGAAGTCGAAGGTTTCCTTGGGAGTTTTTTCTATGAAGACTTCAATATTGAACGTTTTGTTCTAACCGATGAAAACAAGCGCTTAAAAAAGGCTCTGGCCGACCCCTTTTTTTGCTTGAGCAAGGTGGAAGAGGTCTAGGCCGCCAGAAAACCCGCCCTTATTTAGGGTTTTACGTCTATAGTTGTTATTTCGCGATTTTTTGGCTAGCCACCATCTATTGGTCCAAACCCGGATTACCCCCCAATTTTAGGGTTTGACTTCTAAGGCGTCTTTTAAAAGGCGGATTTCTTTAGCGTAACCAACCGGCTCGTTTGGCGTCTCCAAAATAATGGGTCGACCAGCCAAAAGGGGGTGGCTAATAATTTTAACTAAGGCCTCTTGACCTATTTGACCCTCGCCTATCTTCGCGTGCCGGTCTTTACGCGAGCCTTTAGGGTTTTTGCTGTCGTTTAAGTGAAGAGCCATGAGCTTGTCTAATCCCACGACCCGGTCAAACTCAGCTATGACCCCCTCCAGATCGTCCACCAGATCGTAACCCGCGTCGTGAACGTGACAGACGTCAAAACACACGCCTATCCTTTTTTGGTCGTGAAACTTGGTCAGAGCGTACTTTAAACTCTCAAAAGTCTGGCCTAGTTCCGTGCCTTTCCCGGCCATGGTCTCCAACAAAATCATCGTCTTAAAGCCAGGGCTAACCTCGTTTAAAAGCTCCATGGTCGCGTCTAAGCCCGCTTTTTCCCCTCGGCCCAAGTGGCAGCCAGGGTGGAGGTTATACAGGACGCCCGGAAAATTCTCTAAGCGCTCTAAGTCCTCCTTTAAAGCCAGGCGCGCGAATTGGCTGACCTTAGGGTCCAATGAGGCGGGATTTAAGGTATAAGGGGCGTGGGCCACTAAAGGCCCAAACCCCTCTTTCTTAGTTAATTCGATAAGGGCCGCGAGGTCTTTTAAGTTGAGTTCCTTAGCCTTCCCGCCTCTGGGGTTCCGGGTAAAAAACTGAAAAACGTTAGCCCCTAACTCTAAGGCTTCTTCGCCGGCTTTTAAATAGCCTTTGGCGATTGACAAGTGACAACCTAAAAACATAAGCCAAAAAAGAGATTTTAACCTCTTAACCTTCCTCTTAACCCGCCAAACGCCAAAAAAAGACTGGCTAAAAAAGCCTTTGACCCCTTAACCTTCATCGAGCCCCAAAGACTGGCTTAAGGTCCCTTTCGCGAAATCCCGGCCATAACCTTCCACCTCGGCCAGCCACTCGGGCGACCAATCTTTAGGGGTTTCGACCCGACGATAACCTTTAAAGGGGAATTTACGGGGAAAACCAATGGAATCGAACATGTACTTGGCGCACAACTTAATGGGGGTAAAAAGATCCTGGCCTTTAGTCGCCCCCACGGCCATAACGAACCCTTGGGGCGGGGCTTCAAAGGTTCGCCTCTCCCCTAACTTATAAATCCGCGACCAAAAAACCTGCAGCCGGTCAATCATGGCTTTACCTAAAGCTGGAGGCCCATAAAAATAAACGGGCGTGACCACGACGATTCTAGACGCCGCTTCCACGGCCTCGTAAAAAACCGTCATGTCGTCCTCTATAACGCACAGTCCGGTCTGATAACAAACCCCACAACCGCGACATCCTTCAATTACGTGGTCGGCCACGGATAGAACCTTAATCTGGCCGCCACCCGCCAAAACGCCTTTCTGAAAGCGCTCTAGCATTAACCACGAGCTACTATCGTCTCGCCTAGGCCCTAAATGGAGAGCCAATATCGGCGAATCGTTAACTGTCATAGAACTCTCCCACAAAAAAAAAGAGCCCCTTTAGCCCCCGCCGAAAAAATAGGGGCCGGGAACCCCAAAAATTTCGCGTGACCTTTTTTTGATTAGCCAAAAAAAGGCTTTTGCAAAGGGTTAAACCAAAAAAAAGATCAATAACGCTTTTTTATGAGCAAAAAAATACCAACAACGTATTTTAATAGCTGAAGTTTGATAACGAGGCCTTTTTATCAGCCAAAAATTGCCAATAACGCATTTTTTAATAGCTACAAAATGTCAACAGCGCTTTTTTATTAGATAAAATGTCAAACAACGGTTTTTTATAACATAAAAAGGCCAATACGCCATTTTTAGGTAAAAAAGCAAAAAACTACTGAGAATAACTAAACTTATCAAGGACGTTTAAAAAACGAGCCTTAACTATAGATGTTTTGAGTTTTGACTGAAAAACAAGCCCCAAAAGCGACTTAAAAAAACTAAAAAAACTTTAAGAGCTTGTTAGTTTAGCCCGTAAACTCTCTAAAACCGAGACGCCTAACGGGCTATGGTCTTTAACCCAAGACAGAGGGACTTTTTTATTAGCCCCATGAAAATCAGAGCCAGCCGTAACCACTAAATCGAATCTTTTGGCCAAATTTCGAAAAAAAATGGTCGCTTTAGGACTATGATCTGGATGATAAGCCTCCACGCCCACTAAACCCGCCGCCTTCCACTCGGCTAAGGTTTCGGGCCATTTTTCGGAGGCGAGGTTAATACTAACTGGATGGGCTATGACCGGGGCGAAGTTAGCCTGGCGCAAGAACCTTATGGCCTCTGCCGGTCGGGGCCGGACTTTGTCGACGTAGGCTAAGCCTTTTTTGCCTAAATACCGATCAAACGCCTCTTGCGGGCTGTGACAATAACCTTTTTCCACCATGGCTCGGGCGAAGTGGGGCCGCCCGACCTGCCCGCCGCCGGAGATCTCCGCGATTCGGTCCCAGCTTAATTCGAACTCCAGCTCCCTTAGTTTGTCGAAAATCTTTTGATTTCGGTCGACCCTTAGTTTTTGGAGGTTCGACAAAACCGCGAGCGAGCCCGCGGTTTGGCCTAAGTTTAAGCCTAAAAGGTGCGTGATCCCCAAAAACTCAAGGCTTATCTCCACCCCGCTAATGGCTAAAAAATCAAACTCTTGGCCGGCTTTTTGAAACTCGTCCGTCCCTTCCACCGTGTCGTGGTCGCACAAGGCCAGACCCGCTAACCTATAAAAGCGGGCGAGTTTAATTAGCTCTCGGGGCGTAAAGGTCCCATCCGAGGCGGTGGAGTGGGTATGGAGATCGATCCGGCGCACTGTTACTTACTCCACTGGGCCTGATAACTCGGTTCCGCTAAAAGAGCCTCGCTTAAGTTAACCCCAAAGCGCCCCTCTAAAAAGGGTGGATACTCTAGTAAAGCCTTTAAAAAGATTAGATTGGTCTTAATCCCCTCTATCTCGAACTGGTCTAAGGCCGTCTTCAGCCGAGAAATAGCCTCGGCTCGGTCTTGGCCATGGGCGATAACCTGGGCGACCATGGGGTCATAGAAAGGAGTTACCGTCGCCCCTTCGACAAATCCAGTCTCCACCCTAATCCCAGAGCCAGACGGCGGTCGATAAACGGTAAGTTTGCCGGGAGAGGGTAAAAATCGCCGCGAGTCCTCGGCGTAAACCCTAGCCTCTATGGCCCGCCCAGAAGGCGTTTTTGGGGCCGGCGGCAGATCGGTTAATTTAAGGCCAGCGGCGAGCTTAATCTGGGCGGCGACTAAATCAAACCCCGTGATCTCCTCCGTCACGGCGCTCTCGACCTGAAGACGCGGGTTAACCTCCAAAAAACCAAACCCCGTCGCGGCGGCGTATAAGGTCTCCACCGTGCCCACTGAGTTATAGCCAAAGCTGGCCATAACCTGGGCCGCTTGAGCGCCGAAATTGGTTAAAAGCTCGCGGTCTAAAAAAGGAGCCCCCGCCTCCTCGACAATCTTCTGGCGCCGCCTCTGGATGGAACAGTCTCTTTCAAAAAGGCTAAAACAGTCTTGGCCGTCGCCTATAATCTGAAACTCCACGTGCCGCGGATTGGGAAGTAAACGCTCCGCGTAAACCTCGTCTCGGCCAAACCCTCTTAAGGCTTGGGAGGCGGCCGTCTCTAAAGCCGCGGCCAGCTTGTCTTGGGTTAAAACCGGGATCATGCCAATGCCGCCTCCGCCCCCAGCTGGTTTAACCAAGACCGGAAACCCGATCTTCTCGACTTCTTGGACTCTTTCTTCTATGGTCCCTTTTAAAATCCCGGTGGCTGGATTAACCGGTAAACCTCGCCCTCGCATCTCGGTTAAGGACTTGACCTTGTCGCCAAAAACCTCTAAATGGCTTATCTTTGGGCCAATAAAGGTCACTTGGGCCTTTTTTAGCTTCCTGGCGAACAAAGCGTCCTCAGCCAAGAAACCATAGCCTGGGTGTAAAGCCGTGGCCTTGGTCTCGGCTAAAGCGGCTAAGACTCGGTCGTGATTTAAGTAGCTGTCTTTGGGAGCGGGCGGGCCGATAACCACAAACTCGTCGGCCTCTTTGACGTAAGGCAGGTTCTGGTCCGCCTCGGAGCAGAAAACCACGCTTTTTACGCCCAAAGCCCGTAAAGAGCGAATAACCCGCGCGGCCACGGCTCCCCGGTTGTTAATGGCCACCTTAGAAAACATAATCAGGACTTTTGACGGATGAAAAGAAAGAAATAAGCGAGAGACTCAACCAAAAGCGAGGGCGGGCAGAAAACAAACGCATATACGTCCTTTAATTATAGGTAAAACGGTATAAAAGAATCGCTCTTTTTTTATGTTAAAGCAAACAAAATAAAAAAAGTCTCTTTAAAGGTTAAAAAATATTTAAACGCGAAACACCAAACTATTTATGGCTAAAAAAGGCCCGCGACGGTCGGGAGCCTCTAGAGGAACTTCGAAACCTTATTATAAACGGCGCGGGTTTATTTGGCAAAAACCCCGCAAAAAGAGAAAAACGGCGAGGTTAGTTTTGGGCTGGCCCGCCTAATAAAAACCGTGATTTTTAAAGGAATTAAATCAATTTTCAATTGGAATTCGAGCCAAGAGGGAGACCGCGGCCAGAAGACGGATGTGGTTTATACTTATTATTTACTATACTTATAACCAATAGATAACGCATTAATTAAAGTTGTGATTATAAAATTTCAATGCCAGTACAGAGTACTTCTTTTATAAAAGGATTATCATCGTAGAGATCAAAGTCTTTAAATACCATCAGTTCCTATATATAAATCATATTTTTCATAAATTCGAAAAAGTCTAACCATAATGTCTAACAAAAAATCTTTTTGTTCTTCCGTTAATAAAGTCGAAAGAAGATCCTTAAATAGTTTTATTAATTGATAAATATTGTGTATTTTTGGAATATTATCGCTAATAAAAAGAGTATATAACCCTTTATCAAGTTTTTCGAGTGATTATTGACATATAAAAGCTACATAGAGCCAACGTCCTGTTTCAAACATGACCTTAGCAGTGTCAAGGTTGTATTGCGATTGTTCTAACTAAAATTCAAATTTTTATTGTCTATTCACTTTTAATTTTCCAGCAAAAAAGTCTAAAACATGCCTGATAACGCGAAATTAGATAAGCTATAGTTCGCCAACATTATCATAGCCTTTCGTCCTAAAGACTGTAAGCTAGCGATAGTGGCCTGGTCACCGCTTCTTAGCCGCGTGCGAAAGATTTTCCTTGAAGAATCCCAGTAATTCAATTGGAAGACAGCGATTGGCTTCTCCTTAGTAGATCTCTTCGTAAAAATCTCCTTATAATTTTGGCTGGTTTGTTTATATAGAGTATATAGTGATCGTTTTAATTTAAAATTAGCATATTTAATAGAGTCAGGCATCTAAAATTTTAAAACAAGGGTTTTACGAGACCATCTTAGTTAGCGGCCAACTAAAAAGGTTAAATTTTCCCTCTTGGCGCCATCAGTTTTTAGCCGTCTTTTAGCCTTTCCGAGACTTTTACCCAACCTTTTATCTTAGGACCGAGACCGTCAGCTGGGCTCTTTGCGGTTCCCCGTTCTTGCCCCAGCTATCGCCTTTAGTCAAAGGCGCGGTTAAGGCCTCCCCACCAATGATGGCCGCGTTAATAGCCTCGTCCACGTTAGCGATGGGCTTAATCTCGAGCCCTAAAAGGAGATGAGCCGGCAGTTCCTCGATCTCGGGGAGATTTTTGGCCGGCACTAAAACCGTAGTCAGACCCGCTCTTTTGGCGGCCAGGATCTTTTCCTTTAAGCCACCCACCGGCAGAACCAGGCCCCTTAAGGTAATCTCCCCAGTTAAGCCCAAGTCCGGTCTAATCGGTCGACCGCTGAGCAAAGATATCAGAGCCACGGCCAGGCTCACCCCCGCCGAGGGCCCGTCTTTAGGGATCGCCCCGTGGGGCAGGTGGATATGAACGTCCCGATTCCTAAACCAGTCGGGATCAAGATTCCAGTCTTTAGCTTTAGACCGGGCGTAACTAATAGCCGCCTGAGCCGACTCCCGCATGACCTCGCCTAATCGCCCGGTTAAGCTTAAGTGGCCTTCTCCGGGCATGGCCACGGCTTCCACGTACATTAGCTCGCCCCCAGCCACGGTCCAAGCTAAACCCGTGGCCACCCCCACCTGGGGTTTAAAGCCGCGAGTCTCTTTGGCGTATTTAGGGGCTCCTAAAATGGCTTTGAGCTCACTAGCTTTAACTAATAGGTCTAAGGGCTGACCCTCGGCTTTTTTCATGGCCCGGTTTCTAATTATGGCCCTTAAGCGTCGACTTAGATCCCGACAGCCGGCTTCCGAGGTATAGGACTCGATGATCTCGGTTAAAGCCGCGTCCTCAATGGCTAGATTAGAGTCGCTAAGGCCATGGCGAGCTAGTTCCTGGGGCCAGAGGTGGTCGCGGGCGATGGCCATTTTCTCGGCCGTTATGTAACCCGAGACCTCGACCACTTCCAAACGGTCCCGAAGAGGCGGAGGAATCCGATCCAAAACATTGGCCGTTAAGATAAAGATGATCTTCGACAGATCAAACGGCAGCTCTAAATAATGGTCGGTAAAAGTCTCGTTCTGCTCGTAATCTAAAGCCTCCAGTAAAGCGGCCCCTGGATCGCCTTGGGAGCTAATGGTCATCTTGTCGATCTCGTCTAGCAAAAAGACCGGGTTATTGACTCCGCTCTTCTGGAGAGCCGCGATGATCCGCCCTGGCCTCGCGCCAACGTAAGTTCGCCGGTGACCCCGAATCTCCGCCTCGTCTTTGACCCCGCCTAAAGATAAACGAACAAACTTGCGACCCAAAGCCGCGGCGATGGAGCGACCTAAAGAGGTCTTACCCACGCCTGGCGGGCCCGTTAAGCACAAGATGGTTCCTCGGTGGTTAGGGGTTAAACGGTGGACGGCCAAAAACTCCAAAATCCGGTTTTTGGCTTGATCCAAGCCGTGGTGGTCCCGCTCTAAGATGGCCCGGGCTTTTTGGAGGTCATTGTCTGGGGCCGAGGACTTGTCCCAAGGCAGATCGACTAGCCACTCTAAAAAGCCCCGGGTCACCCCGTACTCCGCCGACTGGGGCGGGGTCATCTTTAAACGTCGGAGCTCCCTTTCCGCGGCCTCGCGAGCTTCTAAAGGCAGATTCTGGGCTTTGACCTTTTCCTCGACTTTAACCAGATCCTCGTGGGCCTCCACCTCGCCCAGCTCAATCTGGATGGCCTTAATCTGCTCCCTTAAGCGGCGGTCGCGGTCCTGGCGGGTTAAGCTCTCCTCAACCCTTTGGCTAATGGCTCTACCAGTTAAGCGGTCGGCCAGCTCGCGGTTTAAATGCTCTAACAACTTGTGGTAGCGCTCGGTTAAGCCACTAATGGACAAAAACTCGGTTTTAGCGGCGGGTTTTAAAGGCAAAGAAGACATAATAAGGTCGGCTAAGACCTCGGGCTCTTCCTCTAAAAGGCGATTTATTTTAAAAAGATCGACTGGTCGACCCGGGATGAGGCTTAAAACGTCGGCGAATAGTCGTCTGGCCTCCATAATCAAAGGGCTTAAAGTCTCGTCCCAGGTGGCGAAGGGGCTGGGCCTGACCTTAACCTTGGGGATCTCTCCGCCAAAACACTCGTCTAAAAAAACTCGCCTTAAGCCTTTGACCGAGGCTTTAAGATACTGGTCTTCTTTATCTTCGATCTCTAAGATCTCGACAGCCACCCCGACTGGCCAAAAATCCTTAGCGAGAAGGTTTTCTGGATCCACGTCAAAATGTTTTAAGGCGAAAAGAGCTAAAAAACGGTCTTCTTGGTAGCTCATCCGCAGAGCCCGGCGCCCGACCGCCTCGTCGACTCGGACGGTGGAGACAATGCTGGGGAAAGAGTTTAGCTCGGCCATTGGCAAAAGATTCATAACCTCAGGTATTAAAACTTCATTGGCGGAGCTTTCAAAATTTAAACCTGGGCCAGGCCCGCGATCACAGCCATCATTTACGCCTTTGTTCATCATCTTAGCTCCTTTTGGGCCAAATAGTATTGGCCTTAATTTTATTAAAACGATAACAGCGCCCCTAAAAGACTCTAACCAAGCGGCAAGAGCGCCTTTTTTGGGCTTATAGAACGAATTCAAAAAACGAGGCTAAAAAACGAGGCAAAAACGTCAGGCGAAAAAGAAGGGAGGGAAAAGCCGTCGAGACCAAAGATTCTTTAACGAGACCAAAGATTCTTTAAAGCGTTTCCTCAATTAAAAAAAAAGGCGAATACAATTTCAACTTTCTTGGGAGAGAAGTCCCCGCCAGGCTGAGTTAAAAAGGGGTTTATCATTATAAGGTTAAAAAATTTCACTTTACTTGATTTCTTCGCTCCTGTAAAGATCTTATAAAGCTAAGATCAAAAGGCTAAAAAAATCCCCTTACGCTTTTTGGCGAAAGCGAAATACTATGGAACCGAAAAATAAAGCAAAATAATAGGGTTTATAGCGCCAATAGGGAAAAAGTCTAAACAAAATTATTTGGTCTTTTTCTTTTGGCCTAAACTCGCCCAAAAAACGGCGCCGAAAACCAATACCATCTCGCTTTTAGGCGAACAATCGGATACGTTCTCTTTAGCCAATTTTGGGCGGCGACGATGGCGCCCTTATTTTAGCCAGGAGCCTTTAGACCGGAAAATCAAACCAACGGGCTGAAGCCGCTAAAATGGCTGCCCAAAATGGCCACGTAATTATTATATCTTAAAATTAAAGACCAAAAGTCAATTATTTTCGCCTTCCCCTCGATTCTCCATAAAAATTAAAGTAATTTCAAGGCCTTAACCATTTGAACCCTTAAAATTAAATTCTCCCCGAGAGACCAAAATTTTTGCCTAAACGGCCAAAAATCGTCAAAATAAACTACGCCGCCCCCAAAAAAACCTAAGCCAGCGGAGCGGGTCAAAACCCCCTTAGCCAGGCTCTAAAATTAAGACGCGGCCAGAAAAAAACAGAGCCGCTCGCGAAATGCCATAAAATTGAAGCCTAAAAACTCGAAAAGCCAAAAATCCGAAAAAACTTGGCCTAATTTTTGAATGCCAAAAAAACCTTAAGTTCGCCGATAGCTGGCCTTTAAGCGTCAAAACTTTAGTTAAAACGAGGATTAAGACCCATGAGCGAAATTTTAGGCCCTTTAAACGGGCAAAACCCATATAACCCCGCGAGCCAGAGTCGCAAGGCCTGGCGCGACGAGATGCTTAACAACTTTTTAGATCAGATGCGCGAGCGTCAGTCAAAGTCGCCCGCCCTCGCCCCCGAACGAACTAACGACCCACCTAAAATTACTAAAGGGGCCTATGTTAACGTTTACGTTTAAGACCCCCTCTCTATGTTTTTTGGCGGTTTTCTTTGTTTTTTTTGGTTTTTTGGCCGCTTTAACCAAAAAGACATAAATGGCGAACCTTTTTTGACAAGCTGGTTTATACAATATATGGGGTCGACAATGTTTTTGATTGGCTTTTATAGTAGAGTCAGGCCTATAAAAAGGTTTTTTAAAAAGAGTATCTTTAATGGCTAAAAATCTCTATTTGTTTTTTAACGTAATAATACACGTTTAATGCGTTTTAATACTATTAATATATTATATTTTTAGACTTAAGTATATATTTTATTGTTTTAAAAATAAGTATTTGGCCGAAAATTCTGCGCCTTTACTCTGCCTTAATCGGCATTATTTGGCCTGACTTTGGCCCTACTCTGGCCTAACCCTGGCCTAACGCTCGCCTAACCCTGGCCTAACCCTCGCCTTACCCTGGCCTTTTTCCGCCTTAAACTTCCGCTTTAAAAAACCTATTTTGATCGAGCGACCGTTAGACTCGCTTAATTAACCCCAAATCCCCCTAGCTAAAAGGTCTGGCCGCTGTTTTTTACGATTTTTTATCTAACACAAACGTAGATTTTCCCCTAAAAATTACCGACCAAAATTTGGGAAATCCCTAATTTACCCCATTTTTTTGTTCCTGAAACGTCCAAATTGTCAAAAAAATAAATTGCCTTACCCCCCCCTTATGAAGTAAAATCTCCCTATACCGCTAATTTTCTCGTACGACCACGCCCGGACCTTTAGCCAATAAATCAAAAAAAACCTATCTGGTCGGAGCTGATATAGCGTTTTAATTGCCGTAGCTTTTATCGCCCTTTCGGTCTCCCCCCTTAAGGGCGTTCGGTCCCATTTAGGCCTTACGCCTCATGGCCGATACTTTTCGCCGAGATAATGTTTTTGGCCTGTTTTCGCCAAGGAGAGCTTTTTCCACGATGACCAATTACCTTAAATCTAATGACGCCTTGGGCGTCGCTAATCGCGGCAACCCCGCGGAGTCCGGGCTGTGCGCCTTATGTCGGGCCGACTGTCAAGGCCGCTGCGAGGTCTGGACCTCTTGTCTAAAGGGCCGCGAGCTCCTTTACCCCCGAGACTTTGGGGCGACGGTCGCGGGGGCCTTAAACGTGTCGCCCGCTGGCCTTTCCTATAACGCCATCCGGATCATGGGGCCCTGTTATGGCGCCCACGAAGCTCCCCCGTCGGCGGCTAGCGGCGACGCTTTATTTACCGAAGTTTCCTTAGAGACCAGTTTTGGGGCCAAAAAAATAACCAAGTGCCGGGCTCCTTATATGGCCGGCGCCTTAGGATCCACCTTTATCGCCGCTAAATATTGGGACGCGATGGCCGCGGGCTGCGCTATCTGCGGGATACCCATTGTTATTGGGGAAAACGTGGTCGGGGTGGACCGGGCCTCGGAAATTAAAAACGGCCGGATCGTCAAAAGCCCAGAGATGGACCGACGCTTAGCCTCTTACTTGAAGTATTACGATGGTTATGGGGCGGCTATTGTCCAATTAAACGTGGAAGACACCAGAAACGGGGTGGCCGAGTATATCGCCGAAAAATATGGCGATAAGGTCATCATTGAGTTGAAATGGGGTCAAGGGGCCAAGAACATCGGCGGCGAGATCCAGGTTAAAGACATTGAGTACGCGGACTTCTTAAAAAACCGCGGCTATCTAGTGGATCCAGACTGCTCTCAACCCCAAGTCCGGGAAGCCTACCAAAACAAGGCCATCGAAGGGTTCGCCCGCCACAGCCGCTTAGGCTACACGAACTTAAACGGTTTCGCCGAGGTCAGGGAGAGCTTCTTAAAAGAGGTTCAAAGGTTAAGGGCCTTAGGTTACGAGCGGATCTCCTTAAAGACCGGCGCTTATGGCATGGAGCCCTTGGCCATGGCTATTCGGTTAGCCACCGAGGCTGGACTCGATCTTCTAACTATCGACGGAGCTGGCGGCGGCACGGGCATGAGCCCTTGGGACATGATGGAAAACTGGGGGGTCCCCTCCATCTTACTCCACGCCAAAGCTTACGAGTACGCGACCATCTTAGCCGCGGCCGGTCAGAAGGTGGTCGATATCTCCTTCGCCGGGGGTTTCGCCAAATCTAGTACCATTTTTAAAGGCCTAGCCCTAGGCGCCCCCTTTACCAAGCTCATCTGCATGGGTCGGGGCCTTATGATCCCCGGTTTCTTGGGCTCCAATATCGAAGGGGTCTTAAAACCGGCCAACAAAGCCAAGGTTAACGGCAACTGGGATACCTTGCCGCCTTCGGTCAGCGCTCACGGGTCGACGGCCGAGGAGATCTTCGCCGCCTATTACGACGTCCAGAAAAAGGTCGGGCTAGACGCCATGAAGGAGATCCCCTTTGGGGCCATCGCCATGTGGGGCATGCTGGACAAACTCTCGGCCGGACTCCAGCAGTTAATGGCCGGGGCTAGAAAATTTAAACTCCCGGCCATTGACCGTAACGATATCGCCGCCGCCAACCGGGAAGTGGAAAAAGAAACTGGCCTCGCTTTTGTCACCGAGTTAGGCGACGAGACGGCTAAAAACATCTTAAAACAAAAGTTTTAAGCGCCCTTTTTTTAGGGTCTTAGACCCTTTAACGCTATAGACCGCCAAAAACCCTAAGAACTAAAAGAGCCCCCCTTAATAAAAAGCTCGAAAAGACTTCTTAGGGACTTTTGGCGGTTAAAAGTAGCCTAACTACTAGGCTTTTAGGGCTAATAAAGTCCGCCGCCCCGTCCTGGCCTTCGCCAAAAAATCAACTCCTTTAAAGCTCTCTCTTCTTTTGTCTTTGGGCCAAAATTGGCGGCTCCTAAAAAACGCCCTTAAAACGCCGTCAAAAAACCAAAAAACCCCTTTTTATTTTTCGCTGGCCCACTTAAACCCTGGCCCACTTAAACCCTGGCCACTTAAACCCTAGCCCACTTAAACCCTGGCCCACTTAAACCCTGGCTTACTTAAACCCTGGCCCACTTAAACCAATATCGGGGATCAAAAAAAATCGCTTAGCCTTGATGACCTTCTAAGTCCAGAGTTTGTCGGATAGGTAATTGAAACAGGCCTGTTTGAAGGCCGCTACCGGCCGGAGTAGTAAAGCCGCCGGTTTTGGCGCTTTACGCCTAAACAAGGTGGGGCGCGCCTTTCCCGGCGCGTATATACGCGTTAAATAACGCTAAAAGTCATGTTTTGGAATTACCGCGAAATCGCGGCGTGATTTGACTTTCTATGATTTTAAAAGGTAAAATTTAATGGTACTTTATCAGAACTCCTAAAAGGCGACGGCGTCTAAGCCCCAAACGCTAACTGACCAGGCGCTTTTCAAAAACCAAATAAAAAAACCAAAAAGCCATCTAATTATTGTATCCGTTCACGCGCGATGGTTGATTCTTGCCAGCGTCTTTTCATTTTGGGGCCCTTGCGCCTGACAGAAGCCTTGGCCAAACCAGACGCTTTTATCTTTTT
>JAIROO010000138.1 GCA_031257535.1 Deltaproteobacteria bacterium | reverse complement strand
GCCATTCAATCATGATTCCAATTAACTAGTTTGCCTCTCTTTACCCAAGTATCATCGTTTTTTTAATCATGGTCCCCCAGCCCTTGTAGGGGCTTAAATTCCAAAATTAGAATTGCTGATAGTTAGGCTCATTTATTGATTTTTCGTAAAGACTTTTCTGAATTTTCAGAACAGTTTTAGGTACTACTGGGCTAAACAATTTCGCTTTTTCCTTTATCAGGCGCGGATTTTTTCGGTTAGCTTTAAGCTAGAGTTTGTTTTTTGGGCGATAGGTCGCTCCTAACAAAATTTCCGTTACCAATGGTCTAAACCGCTGAAAGGAAAAGGCCAGAGCGGATTAATATGATATAATGGAAACAAATACCGTTTAAAACAAATATTATGATCTAAATAAACATTTAAATCTTTATACAGTAAATATATTGATTTAATAATATTAAAAAATATTTTTAGCAAACAAAAAGGTATAATATAGGATATGATTATGCGCAGTATATAAAATATATTATATATACTAAGTTTGTTATTTAAACTTACATAATAAAAATTGAAAAATAAATAATTATTATTAAATCTTTTAAAGATTAATTGCGAAATAAAAATAGATTTAGTGAAAAATATCACGATTAATAATGAAAAAATAATTAATAAAATTTCCCCAAAAGACGATAAAACGACTCTTTGAGATGAAAAGTAGTATATTAATCCTTGAAAATATATATTAATGTTAAAAGTGGAACTTTGATACATTAATAGAAACTCAATGAAAAAATTATATGAATGGCTTTAAGTTTTAACTTTAAAACCAAACGAAAACCCAAGAGTTATTTTGTTTTTTTCATTTAACACGAATAAAATTACTTGTCAAGATTTTTTTCTGACAGGCCATAATGCTAGACTTTGAGCGTTTTTTATTACTCTCCGTCTCTCGTGTTTAAGTACAAAATTGTCCCACCGATAAATTCAGTTAGTCGAGAGAACGCTTTTAATTTTTACAATGATTTTTAACGAATAAATCATCTTAATTTATCAGTTGTTTCTATTATTTCTCTCCTATAATTATTATCAGAATACTAACTATAATATTTAATATGCATTATTAGCGATAGTTTTGCTTAATTATAATTAAAAGCTGAAATTTATTTAATTGCTTATTGGTATTTTTTCAGGACTGTTAGAACGTATCAATAGATTGCTCTAAAGTAAATAGCGAACTTAAGGTAATATTTACGATAAATTAGAGGTTAAGGCCGCCAATTTCAGGACGATTTTTGGGCCAAGTTTTTGGCCTTTCGTCTTAGGTCTTGGTTGTTTTTTGAGGGGAGGGAAAGGGGCGCGAGGGGCCTATCTAAATTTATACAGGCTTTAGTCAAGATTTTAATCAAAATTTTGCTCAAGAAGAGGAAGAAAAAAGACAATTACCTAAAAAAGCGTCAAGGACTCTTAGCCTTAGCTTGATAGGCGCGAGGAAAAAAAGGAGGCGAGAAAATCGCGTGACCCAAAAAAAAGGCAAAACCCCCCCTAAAAAGAGCCGGGTCAGCTCGCCAGCGGCTTAATTTTAAAAAAGCTTAACCGGTCGCCTCTTTCTTAGCTAATAGAACCACGGCCGCGGCGGCTAAACCTTCTTTACGGCCCACAAACCCTAAACCTTCGGTGGTCGTGGCCTTAAGACTAACCTTAGCCTGGTCCACGTCTAAGGCTTTAGCTAAGGCGGCCACTAAGTCCGGCCGACGGGGGGCGATTTTTGGGGTCTCCCCGATTAAGGTCAGATCCGCGTTTATAAGCTCGTAACCAGCCTTTTGAACCGCCGCCATGGCTAGCTGAATTAGCCGCGCTCCCGGGGCCCCGCGCCAGAGCTCGTCCTCCGCTGGAAACAGCGTCCCTATGTCGCCTAAGCCGGCCGCCCCTAAAAGCGCGTCGATTAAAGCGTGGGCTAAAACGTCGGCGTCCGAGTGACCTAGTAACCCCGGCTCGCCTGGAAACAAGACCCCGCCCAACCACAAAGGCCTATCTTGGGCGAACCCATGAAAGTCAAACCCCTGCCCTACCTTTATATTAATCGCGCTTTTGGCCATTAAAGACTCAGCCATGAGCAGATCCTCGGGATAAGTAATTTTAAAGTTTGTGACCGATCCTTTAGCGATCTTAACCTTATGACCTAATTTTTCCACTAAGATAGCTTCATCAGTGGCTAGTTTAGGATCTTTTAAGCCTAAGTCCAAGGCTTGGGTTAAAAGGTCGCGATAAAAACCTTGGGGAGTCTGAGCCCGCCACAGCCCCTGTCGGTCCACGGTCTTAATAATTGTCCCTTGGTCGTCGACGAGTTTTAAAGCGTCCTGGCCAGGACAGGCCAAGATAGCCGCCCCGCTAGAACGAGTCAGCTCAATTACCGCGTCGATTTCCTTAGCGCTCACTAAGGGCCGGGCCCCATCGTGGACTAAGATTATCTCGGAGTTAAGGGAGGTCGCGGCTAGTCCATTAGCCACCGATTGGACGCGATACTCGCCGCCCTCGACCGTCGCCACGGGAAAGTCCAAGGCCAAAGCCCCTAAAAACTCCGAGCCTCGCCTAGGGGGGACCACTAAAATCGTCTCTTGGACTAAAGGTCGAAGGGCTAAGGCGGCTAAACTCCAGTAAAGGACAGGCCGGCCAGCTAAAAGGGCCAGGGTTTTGGGTCGATCGCCGCCAAACCTTGAGCTTTGGCCAGCGGCGACGACCACGGCCGCGACTTTTGGCTTAAACGATTGACTGGCCAAGGGTCTGGTCATGGCAGTAAGGTCCTTGACAAGGGCGACGAAAAACGGGCTTTGGCAAAAATTCGCCATAGGCCGACAAAATTCAATATCCGCCCTTAAATAATTAGGTATCCACCCTAAAAAATAGGTTGCCGCCCTAAAAAATCAGTTGACGCCTTAAAAAATCAGTTGACGCCTTAAAAAAATCGGAATCCGCCTTAAAATAATCGGGATCACCCCAAAAGAAAAGGCCTCCTCCAAAAAAGAAAATCGGTCTAAAGGGCCAAAAAATCGGGGCCAACTAAAAAAATAGGTTTAAGCCCTTAAAAAATGGTATCTGGCCAAAAAACGTAAAGGTTTCAGAGGCCAAAAATCGAGATCCGCCCTAAAAAACGAGAGGTACCGCCTTAAAAATCGAGATCCAGCCTAAAAAATTCGTTATCCGCCCTGAAAAAATGGTATCTGGCCAAAAAATCGAAAGGTTCAGAGGCAAAAAATCAAGATCCGCTCTGAAAAACGAGAGGCGTTAGCCTCTAAAAATCGAAATCCAGCCTAAAAAATACGGTATCCGCCTCTAAAAATCGAGATCCAGCCTAAAAAATTCGTTATCCGCCCTTAAAAAATGTTATCTGGCCAAAAAATCGAAAGGTTCAGAGGCCAAAAATTGAGATCCGCTCTGAAAAACGAGAGGCGTTAGCCTCTAAAAATCGAGATCCAGCCTAAAAAATACGATATCCGCCTCTAAAAATCGAGATCCAGCCTAAAAAATACGATATCCGCCCCTAAAAATCGAGATCTAGCTTAATAAAAGTAGGCTCCTAAAAAAAGGTAGCCAGCCTAAAAATCCCAAAATCGCGAAAGTTTCATCTGAAAAAACGGTTCCTTTGGACGACAGGGGAGCGTTTTAAGGACGGTTGGCCAAACGCCTAAAGCGAGCCAAGGAAGGGGGGCCTTAAAGAGAGAGGTAAACTTACGAGGCGGGCTAAAAAAAGCTTTTAACGTAGTCTTTAGACGCTAAAAAAATGGCTAGCCAGAAGGGGGGGTTCCGGCCGGCTCCCAAAAAGGGTGCCGGCCGGATCTTCGAATTAAGCGGGTAGCCGATAAGCCGGGTTCTGTGGAGCCATTAGCCACTAAAGGCCTTTTTGGCCCTAACGATCATTCATCTAGCCGCTAAGTTACCTTAAACGGTCCAGCGACCTACCCAAAAGACTAAGACGGGCCGTCCTTAAAACGTCTTCCTATTTGGTCTTGCTCCCGACGGGGCTTGCCTGGCCCGGTTAGTCGCCTAAACCGGCCGGTGAGCTCTTACCTCGCCGTTTCACCCTTACCAAAGGCTTATAAGCCTTATGGCGGTCTACTTTCTGTTGCGCTTGCCCGAAGTCGCCTCCGCTGGGCGTTACCCAGCGTCGCGCCCTATGGAGCCCGGACTTTCCTCTTGGCTTTTGTAGCCAAGCGATCGTCTGGCCAGCCCGCTTATTTCGTCCCCCCCAAACCGTCTAATTCCGCGTTTATCAAAAACCAGCCATTTTCGCTAAAAAGGCCTTGCGCCTGGCTAGCTAAGCGAGCGGTCGCCTCGCTCCCAATAAACGCGGACAAAAACTATTTTCCCAAAAAGTCCACTGGTCAACTCTTTGGCCTTTTCCTAAATGGGCCAAATCCGAAAAAATGCTTGACCCTTTAGCCTGAGCGTTCGGCTAAGGCCAAAACGTTCGGCGTTTATCTTTTTGGCCAAATGTCTTTTAATCCCCCAAAAACCCCATAAGCTAGCGAGGTTAAACCAAAAAAGTAGAATAAGGCTCAGCCAAGTTATTGGTTAAAGAACCAAAATATCAACCGCGTAAAAACAATGGGGTATCTTTTTTGTCTAATTCCCCGTTTATCCCTAACAAACCCCGCTGGCCATAATCCGCCGCTTCGCTAGCTAAGCGATCGGCGTGTCCATTGCGCTCCCGATAAACATGAGAAAAAACTATTTCCTCAAATCCCGCGGCTAGTTCTTTGGCCTTTTCGTAATAAGGCAGAATCCCTGGATGCCTGACCCGGTACTGACCCAACATCTGCCGAGCCACGAGTTCGGAGTCCATCTGGACCAAAAGTTTTTTAATCCCTAAGCCAAAAGCTTTGGTTAGGCCTAAAAGAAGAGCCGAGTACTCCGCGGCGTTATTGGTTAAGGGGCCTAAATACCAAGCCCAACCCCCAAGCTGGACCTCAAAAGGATCGTAGATGACTATCCCCGCCGCCGCTGGGCCGGGATTACGCTTAGCCGCGCCATCGCTATTTAGACGGTAACGAGAAGGGGACAAGTTGGCTAAAGGGACTGTTTTTTCTTTAATTAGATCTAAAAGCTCCCAAAAATTGATCTTAGTCGGGGCTGGTTCACAAAGTTCGCTAGTCGTCGTCATGATTTTTCTGGGATTAAGGCCGAAAAGCGCGACTTTTGGGTCGTCGTGGGTTCGCCAGTTTTCAGAAGTTGTCGCCATAAAGGCAAAATGTCTTTGGCCGCGACAATGGTCTCGCGAATAAACTCCTGAAGATCCCCGGGAGTTAAGCCTAAGGTTTTTAAGGAGTAACCTAAATCTACCTCGCAGACTTCGGTGGGCAAGCCAAAGCCGATTTTGTGGGCCAAAACGTCGGCTAAGGCGACCATGGCGGCTAAAACCTTATACCGCCCCGCCAGTTCCGGGTTGTGGTGACACAAGATGGCCTCTTGATAGCCCTCGGGCAACTTCCACAAGCTAGCCAACTCGTGGCCAACGATCTCGTGGCGGATCTTTAAGACGCTCTCCGCCTCTAAGCCAGGCCGACCCGCTAGAATTAAATCTAAAAGACGCTGAAAAAGGAGCGGAAACTTCGAGACCAAAACAATAGTTCCGATCTCGTGCAAGAGACCCGCGATCATGGCCTCCCCAGATTCCACGGATTTTAGTTTATTGGCCAGCCTTTGACTAACCCAAGACACGGCTAGACTATGGATCCATAAAGACTCCACGTCAAACCCTTTGGGAGCTAAAGACACGTTAAAAGTCTCGGTTAAGCCTAAACCCAAAGCCAGTAAACCTAACTCTTGGAAACCAATAATGGTAATAGCCCGCTCCACGGTTTTAGTGGGATTTCTTAAGGAGTAATAAGTGGAGTTGGCCAGGCTAATGACTTTGGCCGTTAAAGCCGGATCCCGCTCGACCACGCCGCGTAACTCCTGTAAGGACGAGTTGGGTTGAGAAATGAGCTGAATCAAGCGGACCGTAATCTGGGGCAAACTGACTAATAAGCTCAGCTCTTTCAGTCGGTGGGCCACCTGGGGATCCAGGCGAGAGTCAGGAGTTTTGCCTTCGCGCGGGGCCATGGTTATCCGACGCGCTCCTTTAATCGTCCGCCAAAAGTCCGCCTAAAAAGGTCGGGGGTAGGTTGTTGGCTTAAAGGCGTTAACCTTGTGGTCAAAGCCGAAATTTTTCCTTATTTTACCTTTTTTAGAGAATTTTACGAACTCATGGAGTCCAAAAATTCCTTGTTGGACTTGCTGCCTCGCATCTTGTCGAGGAGAAACTCCATGCTGTCCACCGGGTTTAAGGGGCTTAAAAGCTTTCTTAAGATCCAGACCCGGTTGAGTTCTTTATCGGTCAGCAAAAGGTCCTCTTTACGGGTGCCGCTGCGGTTAATGTCCATGGCCGGAAAAATCCTCTTGTCGCTTAGCTTCCGGTCTAAATGGATCTCCATGTTGCCGGTGCCCTTAAACTCCTCAAAGATAACCTCGTCCATGCGGCTGCCAGTGTCGATTAGAGCGGTCGCGATAATAGTTAAAGACCCGCCCTCCTCTACATTTCGGGCGGCCCCAAAAAATCTCTTCGGCCGGTGCAGAGCGTTGGAGTCAACCCCGCCTGAGAGAATTTTCCCAGAAGGCGGGACCACGGTGTTATAAGCCCTAGACAGCCTTGTAATGGAGTCTAAGAGGATGACCACGTCCCTTTTGTGTTCCACCAGTCGCTTGGCTTTCTCAATAACCATGTCCGCCACCTGGACGTGGCGAGTGGCTGGCTCGTCAAAGGTCGAGCTAATGACCTCCCCCGAGACCGACCTTTGCATGTCCGTGACCTCTTCCGGGCGCTCGTCGATCAAAAGCATGATCAGAGCCACGTCCGGGTGATTGCGGGTAATGCTGTTGGCGATGTTTTGGAGGAGAATGGTTTTACCAGTCCGAGGCGGGGAGACGATGAGACCGCGTTGGCCTTTGCCAATGGGGGTCATCATGTCCATAATTCGCATGGAGAAATTTTTCGTGTCCGTCTCTAAGCGAATCCTCTCGTCGGGATAAAGGGGGGTGAGGTTGTCGAAGAGGATCTTGTCCCTAGAGACCTCCTCGGGGTCCTCGAAATTACAGTGCTCCACCTTTAAAAGGGCGTAGTATCTTTCGCTCTCTTTCGGTGGCCGAATCTGGCCAGAAACCGTGTCGCCGGTCCGAAGGTTAAAGCGCCGGATCTGGCTAGGGGAGACGTAAATATCGTCCGGGCCAGGGAGGTAGTTAGACTCTGGGGCTCGCAAAAAGCCGAACCCGTCCGGCAGAGTTTCTAAAACTCCGCCCCCGAAAATCATGCCGTTGTGCTCGGTCTGGGCCTGGAGAAGCGAAAAGATGAGCTCTTGTTTCCGCAGACCAGTGGCGTTTTCGATCTTGAACTCCTTGGCCAGAGCGGTCAAATCGGAAATTTTCATCTGCTTGAGCTCGGATAAATCCATTTTTTCTGTCATACGAGGATCCTGAAAAAGTCGTCCGCCCTCGGCGCGGCTAAAAGCCGCGAAAATACTTTCTAGGCGAGAGGGTAGGCAAAAAAACCTGGTCCAAAAAGACCCCTATTAAGGGTCAATTTTTGGGCGCGACGCTAAAGGTTAACGGGCTCGCCAACGTTCGGGCTGGCCCCAACCAACTTATATAATGGTGAATAGCGGAAATATGATTTGAAAACAGGAGTAATATTAATTGGAATTGAAAAACCAAAGAGATAGCGATGGAGTTGGATCAACCCCTAAAGACCCGCGATCCGCCTCCCAAAACGCCAGCTTTTTTTTATGAATAAACTAGATTAACCCGATCTTAAGAAAAAATCAAGTCGACATCGACTATAAAACCCGACACCGCTGGACCAGGCTAGGGGCCTTAAAAACACTCTTATGGTCTGTATTTTGGTTAACGAACAGTTTTTATGAAGGAAAAGTGGTCTTTGGGGCAAAATTAGACAAACTGTTTCTAATCCAAAAAACTTAGCCAAAATTATCTGGGCCGCTCCCAGCTGAAAATAATGGCGTTTATTTACTCGTTATTGGCCCATCTGTCAAGGTTTTTTCGCCAATGGCCCATAAGCCTATGAAATCATTGAAAATTTTTTCTTAAAGTTGGATTGGGTTTCGCGGACGACCAGACGTTTTTTGGCCTCAAAAATAAGTTCGCTTTTTAGCCAA
>JAIROO010000099.1 GCA_031257535.1 Deltaproteobacteria bacterium | reverse complement strand
AGCCATTCAATCATGATTCCAATTAACTAGTTTGCCTCTCTTTACCCAAGTATCATCGTTTTTTTAATCATGGTCCCCCAGCCCTTGTAGGGGCTTAAATTCCAAAATTAGAATTGCTGGTCTTTGTGCCGATTGACGAGATATAAAGATATAGGCCGCCGCCGTCGTATTCTTTATAGGGGGCCCCTTTTGGCTTAAAAGATTTTATTTTGAAATCAGTTAAGGGGATGGTTAGTTTAGGCATAAATCTCCAAAACGGAAAAAAAATTTTTTTCGCGGTAAAAACTCTTGAAATTTACCGTTAAAACTTTTCTCTGTCAAGGTAAATTTTATTAACAAGGTAGTTTTTAGGAGAGCGTAAAATCAAATAAAAAACCCCGCAGGTCTTGGATTGACGCGGGGTTTGGGTATATTTAGGAAGATTTTTTTGTCGTTTGATAGTTAACGACAATTATCTATAATTAAGTTAATGGAGCCGACGGCCGGACTTGAACCAGCAACCCCCTGATTACAAATCAGAAGCTCTACCTATTGAGCTACGTCGGCTTAAATCTAGACTCAATTGAGCCATTTTTAGAGTTTAACTTTTAGCGACGGTAGCCCTCTTCTAAGAGCGCCCGCCGGGACAAACGAATCTTCCCGGATTTGTCGATGCCTAAGACCTTAACGTCAATCACGTCGCCTTCTCTAACCACGTCGGAGACCCTTTGGATCCTTTCGTTGGCTAGCTGCGAGATGTGGACCAGCCCGTCGGTGCCCGGCAGAATCTCCACGAAGGCTCCAAAGTCCACGACTTTGACCACTCGGCCCGTGTAGACCTTATCCACTTCCGGGGCTTGGGTGTGCAGTCTAACCGCGGCCACCGCGGCTAAGGCTTTTTCCTGGGACGGGGCGTAGATAGTGACTTTACCGCTATCTTCGACTTCCAACCGGGTATCGGTCTCAGCCTGAATGGCTTTGATTATTTTACCCCCTGGACCAATGACGTCCTTTATCTTGTCCTGGTTAATCTCTATAACCATGGTCTTGGGGGCGTACTGGGAGACTTCTAGCCTCGGGGTCTTTAAAGTCTTGACCATGGCCGCCAAGACGTGGAGCCGAGCGTCTTTGGCTTGAGCTAAGGCTTGGCCCATAATCTCGCGAGTCACCCCGCTAATTTTAATGTCCATCTGAACGGCCGTGACCCCTTCTTTGGTGCCGGCCACTTTAAAGTCCATGTCGCCTAAGTGGTCTTCGTCGCCTAAGATGTCGGTTAAGATCACCACCTTATCGTCCGCCACCACTAAACCCATGGCCACCCCAGCCACTGGGGCTTTGATGGGGACGCCAGCGTCCATCAGGGCTAAAGTCCCAGAGCAAACCGTAGCCATGGACGAGGAGCCATTGGACTCTAAGATCTCCGAGACCACCCTAATAGTATAGGGAAAGGCGTCGTGGGCCGGAATCACGGCCCGTAAAGCCCGCTCCGCCAAAGCCCCATGACCAATCTCTCGCCGGCCCGGAGCCCCTAAGCGCTTGACTTCGCCCGTGCAGTACGGCGGAAAATTATAGTGCAGCATAAAGGCTTTCGTGGTGTCGCCAATAACCGTGTCTAACCTTTGGTCGTCGTAGCTAGTGCCTAAGGTGACCACGCCTAAGCTCTGGGTCTCGCCTCGAGTAAAGATGGCCGACCCGTGCGCCCGGGGCAGATAACTCACTTCGCAGTGAATTGGCCGCACCTCGGTTAAACTCCGGCCGTCGATCCGCTGACCTTGGTCTAAGATAAGGCCCCGTAAAATATCGCCTTCCAATTCGTGGACGGCGAAGGCGATATCCGCGGCGCCTTCGGGATAAGCCTCGCTCAATTCGGTTTTAGCTGAAACGGCCACTTCGTGGATCTTCCGCTGCCGGGGCTGTTTTTCTTTGGTGGTTAAGGCCTCTAGCATGGCCGGCCGATAGTCTTCTTTAACCTTCGCGATTAAAGCCTCGTCCCGGACAATCTCGAGGACCGGCCTTTTCGGGAGACCGAGTTCTTGGGCCAGCTTTTTCTGCAGCTCAATCAAGGGGGCCACGGCTTTTTGGCCTAAGAAGATAGCCTCTAATATGTCGGCCTCTTTGGCTTCCTTAGCCCCGCCTTCAACCATGACCACCGCGTCTTCGGAGGCGGCTACGATTAAGACTAAGTCGGCCTGCTCCAGTTGAGCCTGGGTCGGGGCCACCACTAAGACCCCATCGACTCTGGCTACTCTCGTCCCCGCGATGGGTCCATCAAAAGGAATATCGGATAAGGTCAAAGCCGCTGAAGCCCCGAGCATGGCCAACAAGTCAGGATCGTACTTTTCGTCCACCGACAAGGCTTGGGCGATGACCTGGGTCTCATAGGTCCAGTTCTTGTTAATTAAAGGGCGACAGGGCCGGTCAATAAACCGGGAGGTTAAAGTCTCCTTTTCCGAGGGCCGCCCAATTTCCCGCCGAAAAAAATTGCCGGGAATCCGGCCTACGGAATAAAATCTTTCTTGGTAATCCACCGTTAACGGCAGAAAATCTATGCCTTCCCGAGTTTCCTGGGAAGCCTGGGCCGTGGCCAGAATCACGGTTTCTCCCATCGTAACCACGACCGAGCCGGCGGCCTGCTTAGCCAACCGGCCGGTCTCAATGGTGACTTTGGAATCGCCAAATTTAGTTTCAACTTTCATCAAAATTTCTCCTGCCCAATCCTACGTCTAAATAATCGATCGCCCGCGACCGACTAGCTCGCGCCATAAACCAATAAGTTTCGAAAAACGTTTTATCGCTAATAAAAAAAAACTTGTCAACTAGCCAACGACGCGAGCCCATAAACCCAATAAAAGCCCCAAATACCTAACAAAGGGCTAAAAACGCTACTTCCTTAAGCCTAAGCGGCCAATTAAGGCGCGATAACGGTTAACGTCATTTTTTCTTAAATAATTTAAAAGTCGCCGCCTTTGGCCGACCAATTTTAGTAAGCCGCGTCGGGAAGCGTGATCTTTGTGGTGGAGCTTAAAATGCTCGGTCAGATTGGCGATGCGCTCCGACAAAAGGGCCACTTGGACCTCTGGGCTACCGGTGTCGCTCTCGTGCTGACGATAGGCGACTAAAAGCTCAGCCGTCTTCTCCGAGGTGATGGACATGTTTTCTCCTTGCCGCGATTGGCGAACGTGGCCCCTTTTTTAACTTTTAAGGGGCCGAAAAACCCGAAAAGGCCGCAAGTAAGGCCCTTTGGGCGATTGGCCACGGGCGGCGTCGGCCGCTCGTGGCGTTTCTAAGCTCCCCAAAGCCACTAACTGACCTTGGGGATCGATAATCTTAACTATTTGGCCACCTAGCTCTGGGTTGGCTAAATCTAGGTTAGTTAAGTCTGGATTAGCTAAATCTAGGTTAGTTAAGTCTGGGTTAGCTAAATCTAGGTTAGCTAAATCTGGGTTAACCAAGTCTGGGTTAGCTAAGTCTGGGCTAACTAAGTCTTGGTTAGCCAATGCTAGGTTAACTAAATCTAGGTTAACTAAATCTAGGTTAGCTAAATCTAGGTTAGCCAGGTCTTGATTAGCTAAATCTGGGTTAACCAAGTCTTGGTTAACTAAACTTAGGTAAGCCAATTCAAACCGAAATAGATCTTGTTTGGCTAAAGGCTCCGTCACCGTCCCGGCCACGGTCTTAGCTAAAACCCCGTTCGCGTCTTTAAGGGCCAGGTCTAAGTCCGGGCCTAAGGCGGGATCCAGCCTGGGCTTTAGTCTTATCCCCCCTTGACTGACGTTTAAAGAGTCAAGGCTAAGGCCACCGCCGCTGGCCACTTTTTGAGCTTGGCTCGCGGTCACGACGACTTCGGGGTAAGCCTTTAAAATATCCCGCGGACTAATTAAGCGTCTGGCCACCTCAAGGCGATCTTGGGGCGGTTCTAAACCTTGGGTTAAGACAAACGGGCCAATCCGCTCCCGTCTTAACTCTTTTAACGCCCCCCCGCCTAAAGACAAGCTTTGACCTAAATCCCTAGCCAAAGACCTAATATAATAACCCGAAGAGACCGTGGCCGTAAAAACTATTTCCGGCGGCTCAAAGGACTTTAAGGCCAGCTTATAGGCTCTGACCTTTTGGGGCTTAAGACTCACTGGAAGCCCGGCCCGCGCCAGTTTATAAGCCGAACGCCCGCTGATTTTTTTCGCCGAGAAAGCTGGCGGCGTTTGCTCTTGGAGGCCTAAAAAACTTTGTAAGGCGCGGCTTATGGCTAAAGAGTCTGGCCAGGGACCTTCAAAGCGGTTAAGCGTTTCGCCGGTTATGTCGTCCGTGGTCGTGGACCAGCCCAAGACCACCCGGGCCGTGTAGTCTTTGTCGAGCCCCGCTAAATAGGGAGCTAGTTTAGTGGCCGGCCCTAAGAGAAGACCCATTAAACCCGTGGCTAAGGGGTCTAAGGTCCCAATGTGGCCCACGGCTTTTTGGCCCGTAATTTTCCGGACCAGGCGGACCAGATCAAAACTTGAGACCAGAGGGGGTTTGTCTAAAAGCAAAAGGCCGTTTAACTCTAAAACCAAATTAAAATGACCTTTTTTATTAAGACGAGGGTTTTAAAAAACGGGGGGCCACGGCTAAAAATCTAGCCCGAGCCTCGACCGGATCGCCAGAAGGGTCAGTATAGGCCGCGGCTTGACTGTGCCCGCCCCCGCCTAAGGCCTCGGCGAGCTCTCTGACGTTATAGTTTAAGCCGCTTCTTAAGCTAACTCGGGTTCGACCGTGCCCGTCCACCCGAAAAAGAGCCGCCACCTCGACCCCAGCCATGGACCTGGGATACTCAACAAACCCCTCCATGTCGTCTAAGGTGGCCTCAGTCTCGCTTAACATGGCCTCGGTGACGATCATGCTGGCCAAATGACAGCTGGGCGCGATCTCCAAAGTGCCTAAAGCCGCTCGCAAAAGCCGGACTCGACTTTGAGTCCAGTTACGCTTTAAGCGACCCACCACGTAGTCGCTCCTAGCCCCGGCCGCGACCAAGACGCTGGCCTGCCGAAAGCACTCGGGGGTGGCGTTATTTTGCGAAAAAAAGCCCGTGTCCGACATGATGGCGGCCAAGAGAGCCTCGGCGATGGTTCTAGTTAAAGGCGCGTTTAAGGCCTCTATAACTTTAAAGGCCAGTTCGCCGGTGGAGGAGACTGACGCATCGTGAAAAACGCCTTTGGCCCCGCACTTTAACGGATCGCCTGGGTGGTGGTCAATGACTAGCCGCGGCGGCAACGCGCTTAAGTTGTTAAAACCGTCCCAGATCCGGTTAGGGTGGAGACAGTCGACTAAGACAAAAAGGTCAAAGGGCCTAAACTCGGACGGCTCTGGTTTAATGGGCCCGTAATCGGTTAAACCTTCCAGCAAAAAAGTCAGATGCTGATACAAACGGCCATTGTAACCTAAAAAGACGGCGACGTTTAAACTTCTTAAGGCTAAGGTTAAGGCCACGGCCGAACCTAAGCTGTCGCCGTCGGGATTAGAGTGACCCATAATAAGGACCTGACGCGAGGCCTTTAAAGTCTCGGTCAAGCTCGGATCCGGCCAGATCCCGCTCGCGGGGGCTCTAGTCACGAAAGGCCTTCGGACTTAGAGTCGGATTTCTTTAAGGAAGAGCGGGTTGAGGGCGCGGCGGTCGCGGACTTGGAGCGCGACGACTTGGCCGCCGCCGAAGACTTGGGGCTCGACGACTTGGCTGGCGCCGAAGACTTGGGGCGTAAAGACTTTAGCCGCGCGGACTTCTTTGGCGGCGAAGACTCTAGGGGCGGGGTTTCGGTCGCTTTAACCTTAGCCAAAAGGTCAAAGTTTTTCGAGTTTAGCTCGGTCTCTGGCCCCAAAAGGTCAGGGTTTTCCGAGTTTAGCTCGGTCTCGGTCGTCAAAAGGTCAGAGTTTTTCGAGTTTAGTTCGGTCTCCCTAGCCAAAAGGTCAAGGTTTTTCGAGTTTAGCTCGGTCTCGGTCGTCAAAAGGTCAAGATTTTTCGAGTTTAGCTCGGTCTCCGTCCCCAAAAGGTCAGAGTTTTTCGAGTTTAGCTCGGTCGCCGTCCCCAAAAGGTCAGGATTTTTCGAGTTTAGATCGGTTAAGAGCCGACTTAAGCGCTGGGCGTACTCAGGATTTCGGTCAAACGTAAAACTAAGCTCAGGCACGGCCTTTAAGCCTAAACCCTCGCCCACTTGGGCTCGAATATAACCTTTGGCCTGGGTTAAGGCTTTTTTGGCTTGGGCCTCTTTCTCCGCTCCCCCTAAGACGCTGTAAAAGATCAGGGCTTTTTTCAGATCCCCGCTGATCTGGGCCCGAGTCACGTTAATGGCGTTTAAGCGTGGATCTTGACTGCGGAGAAGGAAGGTCTCGGCGCAGAGAGCCATTAAGCGGCGGTTAATTTTTTCTTGGCGGCGAGTCGTCATCCCCAGTCCCCGGCCTCGGTCCAGGCCACGCAATCTTGGTTAGAGTCAACCACCTCGGCTTCGGCCTCGTCTTCGATAAAATTTAAAAGATGGCTTATAACGCCGTTTAAAATCTGGCCTTGCGAGCCACACAGGGTAAAACCTAAAACCGCCAGCTCGTGGTTATTCTGAGCGTCGACCTCGGCCGCGGACACGTTAAAGCGGGCTTTGACCCTCGCGAGTAAGCTGGAGACCACTTTCCGTTTATCCTTAAGGCTCCGGTTACCAGCTAAGCTTAAGGTCACCTCCACCACGCCAACTAGCACCAGTCGAGCCTTTACCGGGCGGCCTCGAGCCTGGCGGCCTCGGCTTTTTCCACGGCCTCGTTAATCAGAGCCACCGTGGCCGCGGTCTCCTCGATCTGGTAGGCCTCAATGCGGTCGCCCACCAAGACATCGGAGAAATTGTCCAAGCAAATTCCGCACTCATGACCACTGGTTACTTCTCGGGCATCGGTCTTTTCGCGCTTTAAGGAGCCAATCCGGCCCTCGTAGACGATCTTGCCGTCGCGCAACAAGCGAGCCCTGGCTCCTCTTTGAATCTTGCCTTCGCTGACGTAGGACCCAGCTACTTGCCCGACCTTGGTGATCATGAAGATGG
>JAIROO010000022.1 GCA_031257535.1 Deltaproteobacteria bacterium | reverse complement strand
CGCGCGGGCCTTAGTGGAGGCCGGGGCGGCGTTCCTTTTGTCCGAAAAAGATCTGCCCGAGCTCTTCGGGAAAGTCTTTCGACTGATTAACAATCCAGAAAAATTAAACGCCATGTCGGGTCGGGGGCGGCGATTAGTCAATTTAAAGGCGGCCACGCGCATGGCCGAGCGGCTTTTGGCCTTAAGTGGCGTTGATTAACTAAAACGGGGATAAAAAGCGATATGGATCACAAAAAGCGCCGAGTTCATTTTGTGGGGATCGGCGGCATTGGCATGAGTGGCCTGGCCGAAGTTCTTTTTAACATGGGTCACTTTGTCACGGGCTCGGATATCCAAGTGGGACACCAAACTAAGCGGCTGGCCGAATTAGGGGTCCCCATCGCCTATAACCACGCCGCCGATAACGTGGCCGGGGCCGAGGTGGTGGTGGTCTCCTCGGCCGTGGGGGAGGGTAACCCCGAGATCGCCGAAGCGAGACGCCAAGGGGTTCCGGTCATCCCTAGGGCGGAGATGCTGGCCGAGCTGATGCGCGTTAAAAGCTCCATCGCCGTGGCTGGCTCGCACGGAAAAACCAGCGTGTGCTCTTTTCTGAGCATGGTTTTAACGACTGGTGGTTTAGATCCAACCTTAGTGGTGGGCGGAAAAATCGTCAACCTAGGCTCCAGCGCGAGGTTAGGCCAAGGCGAGTTTTTAGTGGCCGAAGCCGACGAGTCCGATGGCTCGTTCTTACTCTTGTCGCCCATAATTAACGTGGTCACCAATATTGATCAAGAGCACATGAATTATTATCGGGATCTGGCCCATTTAGAGGATACTTTTTTAACTTTCATGAATCGGGTCCCTTTTTACGGGGCCACGATAATTTGTTTAGACGACCCTAGGGTCCAGTCTTTGATCCCGAGGATTAAAAAACGCTACCTCACCTATGGATTGTCGGCCACGGCCGACGTCACGGCCAAGGACGTTACGTCCGAGGCTTGGGGTCACAGCTTTTCTTTATATTATAAAGGTCAAGATTTAGGTCGAATTAAAGTGGGTCTGCCGGGCAAACATAACGTGTTAAACGCTTTGGCCGCCTCAACCGTGGGCTTGGAATTAGGCTTGCCATTTGAGGCCATCGCCCAAGGAGTAAGTTCCTTAAAAGGCGTTGGTCGGCGGTTTGAGAAAAGAGGAGAAGTCGCCGGGGTCTTGATTTTAGACGATTACGGCCATCATCCCACGGAGATTCGAGCTACTTTAGGCGCTTTGGCCGAGTGTTTTCCCGACCGGCGAAAATTGGTTTTGTTTCAGCCGCACCGCTATACCCGGACTCAAGATCTATTTGAGGAGTTCGCCCGCTCCTTTAACCAGGCCGATCTTTTGTTCGTGGCCGATATTTACGCGGCCGGGGAGGCGGCTATCGAGGGCGTCGATAGCCAGTCTTTGGCTGAGGCCATCAGGATCCGCGGGCATCGGGGAGTTACTTACGTGGGGCGGGTTTTGGATTTGGCGGAAAAAGTGACCCCTCTGGTTAAATCCAACGACGTGATCTTAACCTTAGGGGCGGGCAACGTCAACCAGGCTGGGGATGATCTATTATTGGCCCTCCAAGACGCGACCAAAAAAAGGGCTAGCCAAAAACTCTCATGACTCGCCGCGGCGCCCAAGGGAGTCATGAATTAAAATTTTTGTAAAAAATATTTGTTTCTCGGTCAAACTAAAGCGAGGGCTAAAAAATAATGTCTCTAGACTTGTCGGCGTTAAACAATCTTAGAACGCAAACGCCCATCAGTTTCAACGCCCCTTTAGCCGGTCTGACCACCTTTGGGATTGGCGGGCCAGCCTTAGCTTTGGTCACGGTCGACGAAGAATCTGAGTTAAGGGACGTTTTGGCCTTAAGCCAACAGTTTAAGTGGCCGGTTTTTGTTTTAGGCGGGGGCAGCAACGTTTTATTTGACGATCGCGGCTTTCCCGGGGTGGTTTTGAAATTGGGCGTGGGGTTCGCGAGCGTTAGAGCCATTGGTCGGTCGATCCTGGCAGGGGCGGCGGTCAGCGCGAAAATGGTGGCTAAACTAGCCAAAGCTAACGATTTAAGCGGCTTAGAGCCTTTGGTGGGTCTGCCGGGAACCATTGGCGGGGCGGTCAAGCTGAACGCCGGCGGGCGTTTAGGGGCCATTGGCGAAGTGGTCAAACGGATCCGGGTTATGGCGGTAGATGGGACTATTCGCGATTATGGGCGCGAGGTAATTCGTTACGAGTACCGCCATTTAGATTTGGATTTAGAAGGCGGGATAATTATTGAGGTCGAGTTAAGCTTAAAGCCGGAAGAGCCGCGGCGAATTTCTTCAAACATTGAAAAAAGCTTGGACCTAAGGCTGTCTCAACCCAAAGGCATGTCGGCGGGTTGCGTTTTTAAAAATCCCCAAAAACTCGCCTCGGGCTTAGGGGACCTTATTTACCAAAAAGAGCCCATCGACGAGACCCCGCCTCTTTCGGCTGGGCAAATGATCGATCTGTGTGGCTTTAAGGGGCGCAAAATCGGTGGGGCCATGGTTAGCCTTGAGCACGCCAATTTTATCGTTAACGTGGGCGGGGCCAGAGCCGCGGACGTCGTAGCTCTGATCGCGGAAATTAGACAAGGCGTTTTTAGCCGTTTTGGCCTGGAATTGGAGACGGAAATCGTCACTCCTTTTCGGTTAGCCGAGGAAAACGGCGGTTAGGAGGCGATAAGGTGAGATCAAGTAGCGTTAGGCGCCTTTTGTCGGGGCGAGGTCAGGTAAAACCGAAAAAAGCTCAAAACACTAATACTAGCTTTCCGTTGCCAGTAAAACGGCGTAACCAAAGGGACTTAAGGACAAAAAATAGGTTTGTGGGGCTTTTTGTTAAAAAAACTCCTAAAAACAGCGACGCGCTCGGTTATAAGACCAAGGGGCCCTCGGTCGGGGCCGTTTTGGCTCGCGGCTTTAAGCTGGTCTTAACCGGGGTTTTGGCCTTTTTAGTTTTGGTGGTCCTGTCCGTCCTGATGGTGGGCGGGTTTTTGTCTTTGTCTAAATCCGAATATTTCGCGGTGAAAAACTTAAAGATTACGGGGTTGTCCCATTTAACCATGGACGA
>JAIROO010000347.1 GCA_031257535.1 Deltaproteobacteria bacterium | reverse complement strand
AACGAACATTTTGGTCTGACGGTTATTTTGCTTCCTCGATTGGACAAGCGAGTTTAGCGACTATTCAGGAATACATTCGAAACCAAGGTTAACCATATTGAAAACGCGTTCATCCGCTAACTAAAGTCTACCGGTTTTCTGCGAAAGATTTTATAAAAAAGTGTTAATCGATAAATCGCCTTTTTTTCGCGTCTTAAAAAACGACCCTCAGTCCGCCGCCCGAACCGGCGAGATAACGACTCAACATGGGACTATCCTGACCCCGGCCTTTATGCCCGTCGGGACGCGCGGCTCGGTGAAAGCCGTGGACCCAACGGATCTACTTAAATGCGGCTCCCAGATCGTCTTAGCTAACGCTTACCACCTAACTCAGCGCCCAGGCCTTGAAACTTTACGTCTCTTTGGGGGCCTCCATAAGTTTATGGGCTGGTCCGGGCCCATCTTAACCGATAGCGGCGGTTACCAGGTCTTTTCCTTAGCCGCTTTACGGAAGATTGAGCCAGAAGGGGTGACCTTTCACTCGCCTTACGACGGGAGCGTGACCTTTTTTAGCCCCCAAAGCGTGGTGGCGGCCCAAACCGTCATTGGCTCGGATATCATGATGTGCTTAGACGAGTGCCCCCCCTATCCAGCCGACTACGCGCCAGTCGCCAAATCTCTAGCCTTAACTTTAGACTGGGCCGCTAAAAGCCGGGCCGCCTGGGATCCTAATAGCGGCCAAGCCTTATTTGGGATCGTTCAAGGCGGCTTTTACCCAGATTTAAGGGCCCAAGCCGCCGCCGCCATCGCGGCCATGGACTTTCCCGGGCACTCCTTAGGCGGTTTGGCCTTAGGCGAGCCCGAGGCCGAGCGGTTACAAGCCATTGAGACGGCCCGAGAGATTTTGCCAAAAGACAAACCTTTATATTTAATGGGGTTAGGGACTCCCAATGATTTAATTCAAGGGGTCTTACGGGGGGCGGACCTTTTCGACTGCGTTTTGCCCACCAGAAACGCCAGAAATGGCCAGCTCTTTACCCGCTTTGGTCGGTTAAACCTTTTAAACTCCCGCCACAAAGAAGACCCTAATCCCCCGGACCCGGCTTGCCAGTGCCTAACTTGCCAGACTTTTTCCCGGGCTTATTTACGCCATTTGTTAAAAAACCGCGAGCCTTTGTTTTCGCGTTTGGCCACTATCCATAATTTAACTTACTACCATGACCTGTTAGCCGGGGTTCGCTCGGCCATAAAGACCGAGACCTTGGCCCAGTACGTCCTAGACTTTTACGCCGCCCAAAAGGCTCAGGACTCGCCCGATTAGGCGGGTTTCGATTTAAAGTCAAAAGTCTCGCGGTCAGTTTTTGGCTTTTATGGTTAACCTATAACTTAAACTTTAAAGTAATTATTCGATTTTATTGACTTTTTAACGTATTTTAGCTGGTTTATCCGATCTTGCCAGACGCCCTGTTTTTAGCTATAGTTAAAAATTTGACGCGCAATAGGTCCTAATATCGCCTGTCGCTAAAGACTGATGGTCTCGTAAAAACCCCTGTTTTGAAATTTTCGGCGCGTGGCTCTACTATAAAGGCTAATATAAAGTTATTGCTGCCACTATATATTGTGTATAAACAAGCCCTCAAAAATTTAAAGGGGGTTTTTACCAAGGCGCCAAGACTTAACCATAAATATTTTTTCCACATAATCAGGCGGAGAGAAAAATGCTGAGTTATATATCTTCTTTAGTTAGTCAAGCTTACGCTATGGGGGCCCCGCCTCAAGCCGCCGACGGGGCTCAACCCCAGGGCGGCGGGGGCGCCATGACCTTCATAATGATGGCCGGCTTTGTTTTAATTTTGTATTTTTTCCTCTTGCGTCCCCAGAAAAAGCAGCAGGTCGAACGCCAAAAGATGCTGGACTCCATTCAAAAGGGCGACCGGATCCAGACGGTGGGGGGCTTACTGGGCGTGGTCACGGCCGTGGATCCCAAAGAAGTGACCTTAAGGATCGCCCCGGAAGTTCGGGTTAAAATCGCCCGTTCCGCGGTGGCCGCCATTCAAAGGTCTGGTTCCGCTCCGGTCGATCCCCCAGCCAACTTGACTAAAGACGCTTAATATTCGCCGCCCTTTTTTCGCCCTTTTTCTAAGGGCCAAAAAAACTTTTTTTGGCCAAGGCGATAATTGGGGAGCGCTTTTTTATTGAGAGAGCCATGGAGAGAAATTTAACCGCCCGAGGCCTGGTTCTGGCCGCGGTCCTTCTGATTGGGCTGGCCTACTTTTTACCGACCTTTTTGCGCTTTAGTGGGGAGCAAAACCGGCCCCCGGCTTTTTGGGAAAAATATTTGCCCAATAAAGCCATTAACTTAGGTTTAGATCTAATGGGCGGCATCTACCTCGTCATGGAGATCGACTTAAACGCCGCCTTGGTCGCCAATCTTCATATGAAGGCCGAGGAACTCCGGCGCGATCTGATTGAGCGGGGTTTAACGGGGACCCAAGTCAACGTGGGCGACTCTTTAGAGTTTAGCTTAGCGCTCGCCGACGCCGACAAGCTGACCCAAGCCCAGAGTATTATCGCCAAGGATTTCCAGAACTTAACCTTAGTTCGAACCCAAGGGTTAAACCTTTATCTCGCCATGAGCGCCGACGAGCGGGACTATATAAAGACCTTAACCTCCCGGCAGGCTCTCGAGACCATCCGCAACCGGGTGGACATGTTTGGCGTGGCCGAACCCGACATTAGGCCCCAAGGCGAGGATCGAGTCGTTATCCAGCTGCCAGGCCTGGCCAATCCCCAAGAGGCGGTGGAGCTCATCGGCAAAACCGCGGTCTTGGAGTTTAAGCTCGTCGACGACGGGCCCTTAACCCCAGAAGAAGCCTTAAAGTCTGGCCCGCCGCCCGGGACCATGATCCTTTACGAAAAAAGACTCGACCCCGTCACCCAAGAAGAGTCCCGGATCCCCCATCTCTTAAGAAAGCAAACTTTACTCACCGGCAACTCCCTCATCGACGCAAGGGTTCGCCGAGACGATCTGGGCGAGGTCCAGGTCACCATGACCTTTGACAGCCGAGGGGCCAGAGAGTTTGAGGAGATCACGGGCCAGTATATTAACCGCTTTTTAGCCATTGTCTTAGACGACCAGGTCTACAGCGCCCCCCGCATTAACTCGCGCATCCCCGGGGGCGAGGCGGTCATTACCGGCAACTTTACCCCGGAAGAGGGGCAGATCTTGGCCGTGGCTTTACGCGCCGGAGCCTTACCCGCCCCGGTCCGCGTCTTAGAGGAAAGGAGCGTTGGCCCCTCTTTGGGTCAGGACTCCATCCGCCAAGGCTTAACGGCCGGCCTGGTGGGCCTAGTGGCCATCTTAGCCTTTATCCTTATTTATTACCGCTGGTCGGGCCTTATCGCCGATCTTGCCTTACTGATGAACCTGCCCATTGTTTTAGGGACCTTAGCTGGGTTTGGGGCCACCTTAACCTTACCGGGCATCTTTGGCCTAGTTCTAACCATGGCCATGGCCGTGGACGCCAACGTCTTGATATTTGAGCGGATCCGCGAGGAAATCCGCTACGGCAAAAGCCCAGGGGCGGCCATAACCGGCGGCTTTAACCGGGCTTTTTGGACCATCTTCGACTCTAACTTGACCACGATCGTCGCCGCTTTGGTCTTATACCAGTTCGGCTCCGGGCCCATCCGCGGCTTCGCGGTCACCTTAATCGTCGGCATTTTGTCCAGCATGTTTACGGCCATCTTCGCTTCCCGCTGTATTTTCGACCTGGTTTTAAAGCGAATAAAGGTCGCCAGAATCAGTATTTAACGCTAAAATTTCGTTAAGGAACGGCCATGTCTTTGGAAATAATTAAACCAGGCGTCAACATCAACTTCGTGGGTCGGCGCTATTACGCTTTCGTGATCTCGGGCCTTTTAATCTTGGCCTCCATCGTGAGCGTCGTTTGGCGCCAAGGCTTAAACCTGGGAGTGGATTTTAAGGGCGGCTTAAACCTCCAGATCTTGTTAACCGACCCGAACGTTAAAGCCGAGAACTTACGGGATATCTTAGGGGCCGGGGGGTTGGTGGTCTCAAGCCTCCAAAATTTTGGCGAAAACCAACGGGAATACTTAATCAATATCCAGCCCCAAGGCGAAGGGGTTAACCTATCCAAGAAAACCTTAGAGGTCTTGACGGCGGCTTTGGGGGTCGACAACGTGGAGTTACGCCGCGAGGAGATGGTCGGCCCCAAAGTCGGCGACGATCTGCGGCAAAAAGCCCTCTACGCCATTTATTACTCCATTCTAATGATTATCATCTATATTTCTGGACGATTTGAGCAAAAATGGGGTACTTCGGCCTTATTTATGGCCATTTTAATCGGGGTCGTGTATCTGGTCTCCCTCTTTGGGGTCGGGGTGGGGGTTTTAATTATCGTGGCCTTAATCGTGACCCTCATTACTTGTTACGTCTTAAAATTTTCCTACGCCTTGGGGAGCATCTTGGCCTTAATCCACGACGTGGTCATTACGGTCGGGGTTTTTTCCTTTTTCGACAAAGAGATCACCCTCTCCTTCGTGGCCGCCATTTTGACCATTATTGGTTATTCCTTAAACGACTCCATTATCGTTTTCGACCGGATCCGGGAAAATCTTAGGCGCCCCAAAGCCAAGGGAGATTTGGCCACCATTATCAACCGGAGCGTCAACGAGACCTTGTCGCGGACCATCCTCACCTCGGGCACCACTTTAATGGCCGTTTTGAGTTTGTTTTTCTTAGGGGGGCCAGTTAATCAGGATTTCGCCTTGGCTCTTTTTATTGGCATGACCGTGGGGACCTTTTCCTCGGTCTTCGTGGCTTCGCCCCTCTTATTGCTTTGGGAAAAGAAAAAAGTCGCCTAAAAATTTTAGCCTTAACCAGGGGCCATATCGCCTTTAGCCACTATGGGCGAAAGGTAAAAATGAAAGGGCCTTTTTCGTTAATAAAATCGCGGTTTTTCCTAAATTTTTTAAAAAAAATAGGTTACAAAATAAGCTTAACTTATAGCGAAAAGCATTAAAAAGCGAGCGATTAAAAAACTCTAGATCTTAACTAGACCTTAAATAGGGTAATTTTTGGGCTTAAATGGGGGCTTAAAAAATTAGGCCCTTTAAGGGCTCCAAAAAAAACTCCCCCTCTTAAATAATAAACCCCCAAAAAATCCCTCAAAGCCCCTCTTTTTAAAGGCGGGTTTTAGAATTTTTTGGGGGTTTTTTTAGCCAAAAAGCTTTTAGGGCCTCCCCTTAAACGGGGATTTTGGCGCGAAAAATACCTATTTCCAAGCTAAAAAGCAAGGAAATTTTAAAAAAATAAGAATTTTAAAGATCAATTACAACTAAAAGAGTAATTCTTTTAGCCAAAGATCTTTTCCTTGTCCTCAATGTTCAAACCCAAAGCCAAAAGAATTTTGCGCTTAGTGTCTAAACGGCAATCCTCGCCTTTTTCCAGGCGCACTATGGTCATAGGCGAGACCCCAGCTTTACGGGCCAGCTCCGACCGACTATACATTTTATTAATCCGAGTTTGCTTCAAGGCGTTTTGCTTCATAAATCACTCGCCGGAAAGAAGTTAAAAAAAAATAACGACTAAAAAATCGCTGGTGGGAATTATGTTCAGGGGAAATTATTAATTAATAATTTTAAAGGCTTATTGAATATTATTTTTACGTTAAAAACAAAATCATAACTCGGGTCGTAAAGTAATCGGTAATTAAAAATATTTTTCGTCTCAGGCAAAGCGTGGGACAAATCTATTTTTAAGCATATTAACCCCGTTTTAGGAGTATGTCCAATTAATTTTACCTTCTCTAAGGCCGCTTTTGGACGGCTGGGCAATCAAGCGTTTTTAGAATTAATATTAAAATTTTATAATTAATATTATCTAAAATCTCGGTAAAGTCATTTTTACGGTTCAATTACATTTTAAACCGGTTAAAAAGACAACATGTTATTCAGGTTATAATTGATTGTTTTAAGAAAATTATTTCTGATATAAAACTTATGTTTGACGCAAATATTCAACAATCTAGCTAAAATACTATATTTTGCCATATTTATTTACTGTCTTTTTTAGAAAAATATAATTACTCTGTCTAAATAAACTATTAAAAAAAATTTTCCCTAGGGCTAAAAAAGAGAGTAAAAAGACCAATTTGGCGGCTCGAGCGGACGTTTTTAGCGGACCATAGATCAATTTTGACCGGACAAAAGGACGATTATGGGCTATGACCCCTCTTTGAGGGTCTTTGGCTCCGCGCTAGCTTAAAGGGGACTTTTAAGAGCCTCATGGCCTTTTTAGGCCGCCAAAAAGCGCTTTAGTTTTCGCGGAAAAAACAAGGTTAGCCTAGAAAAGCCTAACCCAAAATCATTCTAAAGAGGCGCCGCCCCGTTTTTTCAGGAAAAAGCCTAAAATCAAGGGCTAAGGAGCCTTAAAGGCGACTAAAAGCGAGACCTAAGAAAAAACCCACGCAAGTGGCCAGATTTAAGCTGCGGACCCCGGGCTTTAAGGGCACGCGATAGACCGCCGCGGCTTGGGCCAAAAGCCAGGCTGGGAGGCCTCGGGTCTCGGGGCCAAAAATTAGCCCATCGTTAATCTCAGGGACGTAGCTAGAGAAATGGTCGCCCCGCCTCGCCGACGCGGCGATCAAACGACCGCCGGTCCAGGCTTGGTCAAAGGCCGACCAATTGGGAAAAACTTTTAAGTCCACCAAAGGCCAATAATCGAGCCCCGCCCTTTTTAGGTTTTTGTCGTCTAAGCTAAAGCCCAAAGGCTCCACTAGGTTTAGCCTTAAACCCAAACCCGCCGTTAACCGGGCCACGTTGCCCGTGTTGGGAGGAATTTCCGGCTCAAAAAGAATAATTTCCACGTTTGACTCGTTAACGCCGCTTGAAAAAGGTAGCCTTTGGGGCCTAAAAAAAGGCCGATCCAGTCATATTGACGCTTTAAGTTTAAGCGTTAGGCTAGATCTATTTTTTATCTTAAACTCTTCTCAAAAGGTTAATGTTTTTTTGGCGATATTATTTTAGTGTATAAAAAATTAATGATGACGCTTTATTAAAATTATAAATAGGCCTAAAAAAAGGCTTAAAGCGCAAATTAACCTTAAGCCAAAAATATTTACTATATTAAGCTACAAAATATAGAAAGGAAATAAATCCTTTTACAATTCATATCCAAATTTAAAAATAATTTAACGTGCTGAAAAACGTTTTTTTTGAGTCTAAAAACTAAATAGGAACTTAACTTAAGGCCAAAAAGCGATCAAACTCGCGGACCTATAAGGGCCAAAAGCGCTCCTTATAGCCATAGCCATAGCCTTAACCATTAAACGCCAGTGGCCCTTAAGGCCCCTTTTCGCTTATCGGCCTGGATTTCGTCAGGCGTATTTTAAAACGTTTGCCGCCAAAATCAAGTTGGAAAGGTTTTAGTAATTCAAATTTTGGCCTTCCTTTTAGTTTTAACGCTAACGCGCAAGTTGGGCTTTCTTTGGTGGCGTCTAGCTTAAAACAAGGCCTTCCGCGCGATTGAATGAGGTTAAGTGGCCCAATCCAGCGCGGGAACAGGTCTAACGCGAGAACAGGTTATTACCCGTTTTTTGGTCCAATCTCTGATAGCCCCATTCACGCGAACGTTAGGCGATCGTGGCGGCTTAGCGACCCTGTTTCGCTAAAACTAAACGCCGTTATGTTTTTGTCGCTTGGCGACAAATAGGTCTTGGTCTTTCGTCCTAGCTCAAGCTAAATGGCGATTATAATTTTTAAGCGGCGACCATAGTCGAAGGTCTCGTAAGAACCACTGTTTTGAAATTTTAGGCGCGTAGCTCTACTATAAATGCTAATATAAAGATATAGCTACCACTATACATTGTCTATAAACAAGACATTAAAAATTAAAAGGGTTTTTTACCAAAGCGTCATAGTTTGGAGCCAGATGAGGTTAAGCCCTTTATTAACTATACTGCCTGCCGAAAACATTTTCCTATTTTGGATGCCTGAGCCATAGACGAATTCTCAATATTGGGACACCAAACATTTTATCATTTTGAGGTAAAAAAAACTTTATCTATTTATCAAAAGTTTTTTATGAAATAAATTTACTACTATGTAGTTATTAGGGCTTGACAATCAAAATTTTATTGTTTATCCTTGAGGAGGGTTGGAAGTGTTCCAGTCATACACTTAATAAATGACCTTAAG
>JAIROO010000297.1 GCA_031257535.1 Deltaproteobacteria bacterium | reverse complement strand
GCAACGCGCCTAAAATTTCAAAACAGGGGTTTTTACGAGACCATCAATGTTATTCCCATCTCGAAAACCTTCTTGGCGGGACAGCCAAAATTCAAAATATTTTCTGGGCTTGGTATAAATGGGCTTAAAAGCGTTAGGACAATTAACGGTCTTTAAAAAAAGCTGGCGCCCTTAGCCCTAAGTCAGGAGCGCGATGATAAGGTTAAGGCTTTCTTGGTTTAGCGGCTAAAAGTTTCGCGGCTTTAGCTCCTTAAAGCTATTAATGGAGTCGATAACCTTAAGTCAAATTTTAGGTTTTCGTCAGGTAAATGTTTGGGGGCCCCTAACTTTTGACTCGTCGTCAAAAAAAGTTTCTAGTTGTATAATAAGAAGGCGGTTAAGGCCGCGCCGCGCCGACAATAAAGGGCTTGGGGTTTTTTGGGGGTTTGACGGTCCAGAAGCCTTTTGGCCCCAAATAATCCGTCTTAGCTTTGGTATTTATAGGGTCACGTCTAATTTTATAAAAGTTAGCTACCTTAAATCGCTAAAAATAAGCTTCTTTATGCTTTTTTTTAGCTACTTCAATTTTTTTCCCAAAAATCCGGCGAGCCTAAAACCGCCGCTTCGCCAAAAGCGCCGCGTCAAATTCTTTAAGAAGACCATCTCTTCTCCCTAAAAACCCTAACAAAGTGGCTATCTAATAACTTTTTTAGTTTTTTATCGCTATTTACCTAAAAAATCTCATCCGAAGGAGTTCCATATGTCCCCGGTCGGTTATTTTTTCTTGGCCGTGGCCGTTTTAATACTCGGATTCGCGGTCTATGGCCGGATCGTCGAAAAACTTTTCGGCCCCAATATATATAGGCCGACTCCCGCCGTGACCTTAGGCGACGGGGTCGATTACGTGACTTTGCCTACCTGGAAAATCTTTATGATCCAGCTTTTGAATATCGCCGGAGTCGGCCCGGTTTTTGGCCCGATTATGGGGGCCCTTTATGGTCCTTCGGCTTTATTGTGGATCGTTTTCGGCACGATTTTCGCGGGCGGGGTCCACGACTATTTTTCTGGCATGATTAGCCTTCGCTATAACGGGACCTCGGTGCCGGAGGTGGTTGGCCACACCTTGGGTCAGTTTTTCCGTCATTTCATGAGCTTTTTTTCTCTGCTCCTTTTAGTTTTAGTGGGCGTGGTTTTCGTGACCGCCCCGGCTAGCATCTTGGCTTCTTTGACTCCGTCTTGGGCCAATTTACGTTTTTGGCTGATTATTATATTCGCTTACTATTTTTTCGCCACTATTTTGCCTATTGACGTGATTATCGCCAAGCTTTACCCGCTTTTCGCGGCCGTGCTTATAATCATGGCCTTTGGCGTGGCTGGCGGGCTCGTTTATAAGGGCTACGATTTCTTTAACTGGACCGCCACTTCGGGCGAGGTTTTCGCTAACTTTCATCCCGAGGGCCTGCCTATTTGGCCTTTGATGTTTATTACCATAGCTTGTGGGGCTCTGTCGGGTTTCCACGCCACCCAGTCGCCCATGATGGCCAGGTGCCTCGCCAACGAAAAAAGAGGGCGGTTGGTTTTCTACGGGGCCATGGTGGCTGAGGGGATTATTGGTTTGGTTTGGGCCACGGCGGGCATGACCTTTTACGACAGTCCCGAGGCTTTAAACGCGGTCATCAAAGGCGGGGGCTCGGCGGCCGCGGTGGTAAAAGATATCTCCTTGACTCTTTTAGGCCCGGTGGGCGGCGTTTTAGTCATTTTAGGCGTGGTGATTTTACCTATCACCTCGGGGGACACGGCTTTTCGGGCGGCCCGGTTGTTGCTGGCTGATTTTAGCGGGCTTAAACAAGCTCGCGCCCGCTCGCGTCTACTCATCGCCGTGCCTTTGTTTGTCGTCGGTATCGTCTTATGTAACGTTAATTTTACCACGATTTGGCGTTATTTTAGCTGGTCTAACCAAACCTTGGCCACGGTCATGCTCTGGGCTGGGGCCGCTTACGTGGTCCGGCGCGGAACTTTTCACTGGCTTTTAACTCTACCGGCCACCTTTATGACGGCGACGGTGGCGACCTATATCTGCGTGGCCCCCGAAGGCTTTACCTTGCCGTATGAGGTTGGGGCGACCATTGGAGTCGGGGTCGCGGTTTTGGCGTTAGCGGCTTTTATGAGAAATTTAAAAAACTTTAGGCGAAACGTCCTTTTAGAAATGTCAACTTAAGTCTAAAAGCTTATTCGCGGCGGCCAGGTTACGCTATTTAAGAGAAAAATCGGGTCTTTTTTGGCCCGATTTTTTTTTGGCCGAAAAAGGCCCAAAAAGGTGGTGGCGAGCAAAAAGGATGAGGCGTAAGACCACTCGCGGCCTCAATAGTTTGACGGTTTTATTGGTTTTCGCCAAAAGTTTTTTTCGGCCAAAAGGCCAAAAGTTTTTTTCGACCAAAAGGCGAAAAGAAAACGCCCTAACCAAAGGGATTTTAAGGGACTTTTTGGGGTTCGCGGCCCTAAACACGCTAGCCAAATGGCTAAGGGTTTTTATCTAAGGGGCCAAAAAAGCGGTTTTTTGGCCCCTAAAGTGGCGCTATAATGGACTAAAAAATTGCCCCCTTTTTTGGCTTTTGGCGGAGTGGTTTAGCGAAACCCTTCTGGTTTTAAACTTAAGTTCCAAAGGGTTTTTTAGCTAACATATTGATTTTACTAGCTTTATCCCCGAAATCCGCACAATTTTTCTACCCATAAAAAAAATAAAAAAATATTTATAAAACCCTTGACATATTTGATTTTCAGATTTA
>JAIROO010000178.1 GCA_031257535.1 Deltaproteobacteria bacterium | reverse complement strand
TAGCTCTACTATAAATGCTATTATAAATGTATAGCTACCACTATACATTGTGTATAAACAAGACCTTAAAACTTAAAAGGGGGTTTTTACCAAGGCGTCATTTATTTGGCCTCGACCAGGCGTAAAGCCGCGTCCTTAAATTCAGCGAGGAGTTCCGGACGCTTAAGGGCGGCCGCCGGATCGTTCAGATCGGTCGCGAGCGACCCTTCGGCTTTAAAGCCTAGCCAACGAAAAAACTGGACGTAAGCCTCAAAACGATCCCGATAAGCCGAAGCGTCTGGATTGCCTTGCGTAAAAACCAAGAAAGCTTTCCGGCCGGGACCGACTCGACCAGCCACCTCTAAATCGTGAAAATCCGGCTTTAACCAAGAAAACGTTCGATCCAGAAAAATCTTGGTCTGAGCCGTGACGTCGCCCATATAGACCGGGGTCGCCAAAACAATTAAGTCCGCCGCGGCCGAAGCCGAGAGAACCGCGGACAAATCGTCTTTGACCACGCAATAATCGGTTTTACCCTTACAACTGTTGCAACCTTGGCAACCTCTGATTTTTAAATTGTTTAAGACGAACCTTTTGACCTCTCCGCCTTCTTTAGATTTTACGGCTTTAATAACTTCCTCGGCTAAAAGGGTAGAATTCGCGGGGTCTCGAGGGCTCCCGAAGATAGCGACAACATCCATTATGGCTCTCCCACTTAAAACTTTTCGCGCGAAAAAAAGGCCATCGTCCCCCGCGCGATGAAGGACGACTTAAGGTCGCTTGACCTCGTTTTTGAAAAAGACGCTCCTGGCCAAAAAAAGGGCCACGACAAAAACAACCGGGCTAAAAGTTAAGGGACCTAAAACAACCGGGCTAAAAGTTAAGGGGCCTAAAACGACTAAAATAAAAATTATAGGACCAAATACGACTAAAATAAAAATTATAGGACCAAATACGACTATAATAAAAATTATAGGACAAAAAACGACCGAAATAAAAATTAAGGCCACAAAAAACAACCGGGATAAAAGTTTTGAAGCCCCCAAAGCGACCGAAGATCTTAACCCCTGGCCCTAAAAACCAGGCGGGGCCCTTAAACTATTCGAATAGGACCCCCGCTCAAGAATAAGCTTTTAAAGGTCCGACTCACCCTTATTGTCGCCTTTAACGCCGCAAAAAACAAATGGCCTCGTTCTAATCACAAAACTTTCAACAAACAGTCGACCACATATTCTTGGGCCTCTTGGGTCAAACCTGGCCAGATAGGGAGGCAGATTTGTCTTTTAGCCACCATTTCAGCGACTGGGGCGGGCGTTAAGGGGGTGGCTAAGACAGAGGGATTGTTCAGTAAATAAGGTTGTTGGCTTAAGGCCGTGGCGTAAACCTCCCCGGCTAAACTTACCCCATATTCTTTTTTTAGACGCTCTTTTAAAGGACCCCGGGCCACCTTTTCGGGGAGCAGAATCATATATTTATAGTAGGCCGGCTTTTCTTGAGCCGCTGGCCGAACGACTTTTAAGGGGCTATTTTCTAAGAGCCGGTCGTAAATAGCGGCGGCTTTTCGTCTTTGGTCTAAGATAAGGGCCGCTTTTTTCATCATTCTCAACCCCAAAAGAGCGTGGATCTCCGAGGGTCGAAAATTAAGGCCAAAACTTTCGTGGATATTGGAGCCGGGGTTTTTCTGGCCGTGTTGTCTTAAAACGAGGAGTTTTTCGGCTAAGGCTTCGTCGTTGGTCGTGACCAAGCCGCCCTCGGCCGTGGTTAAGACTTTAGTTGGGTAAAAGGAAAAAGCCGCCCCTAAACCTAGGGTTCCAGCTTTTAAACCTTCGATCTCGGCCCCGTGGGCGTGAGCGGCGTCTTCTAGTAAATAAAGGCCCTGTTTTTGGGCTAAAGAGACAATATCTCGAAAGCGAGGCGAGATAAAGCCGCCTAAGTGGACCAAAATTATCGCTTTTGTTCGCGGGGTAATTTTGGCTGCCAGATCTAAAGGGTCCAGCTGAAAAGAGTCTGGATCCACGTCCACCACGGCGATTTTCGCCCCCAGGGCGATGGGAGCTAAGGCGGTAGCCATAAAGGTCAAAGCCGGGACCAGGACCGTCGCCCCAGTCAAATCCAAAGCTCGAGCCAGCATTTCCAAGGCCGCGGTGCCGTTCTGACAGCCCACCGCGAATCGGGCTCCTATAAAGTCAGCGAAAGAGCGCTCAAAAAGCTGGCACTTTTCCCCCATAGCTAAGCGGCCGGACAACAAAAGTTGGGTTAGATCCTGGCTAATAGCCTCAGCGTCGCCTTGGTCAAAGGGAATTTTTAAAATAGGAACTTCCATCAAATTAACCTTTAATCATAAGCCTTTCACGCCAAAAACCTTTGACCGCGCGCGTAAAAGGCCGAAAAAAATAAAAAAAGCGATTATGGCAAAAAGAGCGATTTTTAGGGAAAATTTAAGGATTGAGGCTAGACAAAATAAGCCTAAAGAGACTTAGGCGTCAGAAAAAGAAGGAACTAAAAGTTTTTCTATTTATATGTCATAAATTTACTAGTTTTAGAAAAAAACTAAAACAAACAGAAAATTTATTTTTTCAACTTCGGATGTAATTGAACGTCGAGGGCGTTATTTTCGCTTCTAATTTCGTATAGCATTTCTGGCTCGCCATAGACGTTCACTTGCTGGTGACTAGTAGAAAAAACGTTATCTTCGAGATATGTTTTGCTATTAAATAGAAAATCTTCAATTTCAAATGATTGCCATTCAGAACAAAAATTATTTTTTTTACAAAATCGTTCGATAAATTTAATATAAGAAAGATTATTTATATTTTGAGTATTGTCATCAGGCATAAGAATAATAACATAATCACGCGCACGGCTAATAGAAACATTAATAATATTTAATTTGTTAAGAAACATAAGTTTAGAATCAGAAATATAAGGCGGCGGATTAAAAAGAACTATTAATAAATTACATTCATCTCCTTGGAATCCATGGACAGTGCCGACTTGGATCTCGACGCTTTTAGGAAATGTCTCCGCAGACGTTAGCCTATCAATTAAATCTGATTGGGCCCGATAGGGAGTTATTAGACCAAGTTTATATGTGTTATCATAAATTACAGACTTAAAGCTTGAAGCTATCTTTTTAATAAACTCAAAAGCGAGTAAAGCAGAATATATATGATAAACAGACTTTTGTTGTAGACGTTTAGGGCGATAAATACTCTCATAATTGCTGACTGGAAATTTTATGAAATTGACAGGACTTAGCTCAATTTCATTTAAAATAGGGAGAGACCGCTGACTATTGGCAGACCGAAAATGTTTTAAAATCCCATCATATCTTAGGTGACTAAACACCTGGCCAATTTCTGGAACGCTACGGTATTGAGTTGTCAATAATTTTACGGGATACTGGATAGGCTCAGTCCTCGGCTCAGAAAACGAATTAAGCCCAACCATTGTATAAATATTCTCATTTTTCCAAGTGTCTATCTCTACAATTGGCTCAATTTGGAATGGATCGCCGGCGATGATAAATTTTTTTGGATTTGCATAATAAATAATATAAACTAGGTTAACTAATTTAATCATAGAAGCTTCATCAAAAACTATGTAATCCCAATCTAAAAACCTTAAATGATGTCTAACACCATTATTTGGAATAAAATAATCATATGGGAAACGAGCAATAGTAGTAATAGTGATATTATTTTCTAAAGAATTAATATTAAACTCTCTATCACGAAAAACACCACTTTGCTCAATAATAGAATCATTTGAGGAACCAAAACGAACTAACCACTAAAACCGGGAAAAAAGTTAAGGGACTAAGATGGGACACAAACCATCGACAGACTCCTCTATAAAAGTTAAAATTCGAAAAAATTGCGGTCATAGCAAAGAAATTGATGAGTAATATAATAATTTAGAGAAAATAAACATGTCTAAAGATTTCTTAGGCATTTTAAACAATCAACTCAAGAGTTTATATATTGTTTTAGTAATAAATCAGATATTTTAAAAAAAATACTAATAAGAAATAGAAAATTTATTTTTCAACTTCGGATGTAATTGAACGTCGAGGGCGTTGTTTTCGCTTCTAATTTCGTATAGCATTTCTTGCTGGCCATAGACGTTCACTTGCTGGCGACTAGTAAAAAACGAGTTATCTTTCAAATAAGTTTTACTACCGAATAGAAACTCTTCAATTTCAAACGATTGCCATTCAGAACAAAAATAATATTTATTGTAAAATCTTTCGATAAATTTAATATAAGAAAGTTTATCAATATTTTGAGTAATGTCATCAGGCATGAGAATAATAGCATAATCACGCGCGCGGCTAATAGAAACATTTATAATGTTTAATTTATTAATAAACATTTGTTTAGATTCAGAAATATAAGGCGGTGGATTAAAAAGAGCTATTAATAAATCACATTCATCGCCTTGGAACGCGTGGATAGTGCCGACTTGGACCGCGACGCTATTAGGAAATGAGGCCGCGGACGTTAGCCGATCAATTAAATCGGATTGGGCTCGATAGGGAGTTATCAGACCAAGTCTATAGGGTTTATCTAAATTTAGAGACTCAAAGCTTGAAGCTATTTTTTTAATAAACTCAAAAGCGAGTAAAGCTGAATATATTTGATAAACAGATTGTTGCAGACGTTTCGGACGATAAATACTCTCGTAATTACTAACAGGAAATTTTATAAAACTGACAGGACTTAGTTTAAATTCGTTTATAAAAGGGAGATAACGCTGACTATTGGGAGACCGAAAATGTTTTAAAACCCCATCGTAAGCCAGCTGACTAAACACTTGGCCAATTTCGGGGACGCTACGGTATTGAGTGGTCAATAATTTTACGGGGTACTGTTTAGGCTCAGTCTTGGGCTCAGAGAAAGAATTAAGCCCAACCATCGTATAAATATTCTCATTTTGCCAAGTGTCTATCTCAACTATCGGCTCTATTTGGAATGGATCACCGGTTATGATAAATTTTTTAGGATTTTTATAATAAAGCAGATAAACTAGATTAACTAGTTTAATCATGGAAGCTTCATCAAAAATTATATAATCCCAGTCTAAATACCTTAAATGATTTCGAACGCCAGTATTTGACATAAAATAATCATATGGGAAACGAGCAATAGTAGTAACAGTGATATTTTTATCTAAAGAATGAATATTAAATTCTCTATCACGAAAAATACCACTTTGTTCAATGACGGGATCATTTGTTGAACCAAAACGAACTAACCAATTTTTATAGCTTTCGTCTTCGCCCATTTTATCAATTAACACGCGGACAAGAACGTCAGCCGCTTTATTAGTCGGCGTTAAAACTAAAATCTTTAAATTTTCTTCCTCATTTATCAAAGGAAGAATTCTATTAATCGCGAGGTAAGTTGTTTTACCAGCGCCGGCCGGACCGAAAATAAACTCAATGTTTTCTGGCAGGTTGGCTTTCAGATCATAATCGTCTGAATAATTGTTGTCTTGGCCAAGTTTCGTCAATTCTTTCCGCTGTTCCTCAAGTAGAAAGACTGGACTTTTAGTTTCCAGATGGGCTTCCGTCACCAGTTCTAAATCTCGCTCGTCTAAAGAGAGGGAGCGGAGTTTCGCGCGAAGAGCTTGTGATTTTACGCTAACCGCCTCCACGATAAGACTGATAATTGGCTTATTAGCGAAATGTAATTCTAGGGTAATATCCGAAAGATCTTCCAAGGATTGAGATAAGTAGCGACTTGGCTGTTTGAGGATTAAAGTATTTGAAGTATTATCTGCCAATTCAACTTTAGAGAAAGAAATTGTAATATCTTTATTATTATTAGCTGCGCTATTTAAACATTCTAACTCTAATAGAGATTTAAACCAGGCGAAAGAATATTTTTTATGCTTAATAGCAATATTATTTAAATCAGCCAGATAAGAAGCTTTTTGAATTGCTTTAGTAGAGTCAAGCTTAATTTTTTCTATTTCTTGCTCAACATTAAAAGATATTTTTGTATATTCATCCTCGTCTTCGTCGTCTACAACAGGAAAATCATTATTAATGTCGTCTATTTCAGAATTAAAATCTTTGTTGAACGATGATTTTAATCGTTTAGCTATATCTTTAATAATGTTAGTGGATTCTAAAGTAACTAAACTAACTTCAGAATTGTCAGTAGGCTGATTTGAATTATCATCTGGATCTAAAATACCAGTTTTATCTTTATTATATTTATTTAATAATGACTTTTTATTTGAAAGTAAAAATTCTTGGAAGTCATCAATAGGAATTCCAAGCTCTTTTGCGAATTTTTGAAAAAAATTCTTGCTATCATCTTCTAAATTATCATCATTATTTAAAGATGAACCATAATTTATATTTAAAATATTATAAAGAATCAGAGCATTATCGCTTGAAACATCATAAATTTCATTTAAATCATTAATATGTAATTCTTTTGGTGAAACAAATTTGTTCTCGCGGTTTGCGAGCCAGTGGTAAGTACGGAGACGCGTTAAATCAGTTGAATCATATCTTTCTTTATGATACTTACGAAAGAAATATTGATAATCAATTGCTAAAATATCAGATAAATTGTTATTGACAGTCATTTGAAGTAAGTTACTCCAAACCAATGCTGATAATTCTAAATTATTATCCATTACGATAGTACTTAATATTTCTGTAAGTCCATCAATATAATATTCAGTCCATATAGGTTCTTTAGTTGATTTTGGCCAATCATTCCAAGTAAAAAAAGCTTCATCGTTAGTTAAAAAACGAGTACATATTTTTATTGATGAATTAACACCAAGAGAAACAAAAAAATTATATAAATTTTCAGAATATTCTTCATCAATTAACTGTAAATAATTATCTAAACAAAGATATTTAGTATCAGGTTTTGATTCAAACCAAATTTTCAAATCTTTGTTTGGAAAATAAATATCACTAGCTTTGCCATAAAGAATATCCAAACTGTTATTGCAGTTATAAGCTAGAAAATTATAATCTTTAAGCAATTCACAATATATATTTATATCTTTTTGAGAACAATTTGCATAATAACTAAACAATTTTTTGAAATGCTTATCACGCAATTCCATATCTATATTAGATACATTTTGATATAATGGCAGGATATTGTTATATATTTCATCTTGTAAAGATGGTTCTTGAACGCCTAATTGTTTTATAAAAGATAAAGTTTCTTCGTTTTGAGCTAACAAATGATTGATAGTTGTATAATAATCACTATTATCATTAGGCAAAAACAGTATTAAGTGCCCTTTTTTGTCAAAGGCCGGCACGGCTTTGAAGTTTTGATCGAGAAAAATGGGTTTGGTCTTGACCAGCTCCATCCGACCTTTAGTCTCTCTAATCCACCTATAAAATCGATGTAACCAGCCAATATTTTGAGCTTCGATAAATTCAGCGGTAATACCAGATTCGCCTCTGAGAATATTTTCTTCGCTTAACCAGCTATTGGTAATAGAATCAATATAAGTCAAGAGCTCTTTATTTTTGCGCTGCATCGCGTCTCGACCAATTGAAGAAAATACCCATCTAGCATTTTTATTTTTAGTTAAGAAACTAAGTTGTTGTTCAGTAAATATTTCAGTTATTTCCTGAAAGGTTGACCAATAAGCATCTTTTTTAGAAACAAATCCATCTTTACATGGAATTATTTCTTCATTTAGAAAAACATTTTTAATGTTATCAAAAAAAGGTTTAAATGAAATTATGTTGATATTATTAATATCTGTGAAAATATTTGGATCATAAGGTATAACATCAAAAATGTTATCATCAATAATCTGTATATTTTTTGATTGCCCAATATTTTTAAGGTAAACAAGCGCGTTGGCGGCTAACATCGCCAACGCGGAGATTAATTTTTTGTTAATCAGCGCGCCAGCTAAGATCCCCTCACGGTTATCAGTGAGCAAAAATTGCGCGTGGATAATGAAGCCTAAATTAGTATACAGTTTAGTTGGAAAATAACAAAAAGCTGGATGGATCTTAGATATCAAACGGCCAGTTACGGCATCGACAAAGTAGCCAACGGCGTAAGTTCCTATTAAGCTGTCTTTACGGGTAAAAAGCCATAAAGTATCATCTTTAAAAGTATTACGATCGATTATATCGTTCTGAGTTAGTGTGATATATTCAACTTTAACATCATCAAACTCAAATGTATCGTAACATTCTTTACCATACATTCCTGTTTCATCATCAATCTCAAATGAAATATATTTGATATTATAAAGGAACAGTAAAGGGTAATCTAATGAGCGAAGTTTCTTCTTAATATCGGAATAAGCTATATCCGGAGTACGTTCAGGGTGGTTAAATGGAAACTCAAAGATGGTTTCATTATCTTTTCCAGGATGATCGCAACCAAGAAGAATTGGGACGATAAATCGTTCAATTTTAAAACAAAAATTAGGATCATATATATGAGGCGAACTCGTATATTGAAAGACCGCTTTAAAGCCTAAGCCGAATTTACCAATGTCTTCCTCGGCGTCTTTATTCGACCCGCCAATAGCGGTGATCGCGTTAATGTCGCCCAAAAGGCCTTTTAGTTGGTCCTCGGCTTCGGTGGCCGGGTCAGAGACGCTAAAACGTCGCTCGCCATTATGGGTAAAAACCAGTTTGTCTGGGAATAATTGAAACACGACCGAGGTCGCTCTCGCGTCATCGGCGTTTTGGAGGAGTTCGTAAATAAAGTGAGCTTGATCGGAGTATTTCTCAACTACGCTTTTTTGAATACCGCGCAGCGCGAAACTACCAAGATTTTTAGCTACTTCTTCGCGATTCGCGGATAAAATCGAAAAATATTCTAATTGCTTTTCGTCCATAAGCCAATGTGACATCTAAAAAATAAAAAAAATTGTTATTTAAATTTTTTTATCAATGATAAAAAATATTCAACAAATGAATAAATATTATAAAGTTTTAAAAACAACTATAATATTATTTAATCGAAAATACCTGAAAAGAAAAAAAACTCCCCCTAAACCCCTCCAGATTTAAGACTTGAGCGATTTGGAGCCAGTCCGTATTTTTGATTTCTCTAGAATATCACTAACTTTTCCAACGCGCAAGAAGTTTTTACGCTAAACTAAACGAAAAATATAAACCATTCTTTTTGGCGAAAGGCCTAGATCCTATCCAATTTAAATCGACCTTATAGGAAACAGCAAACTTAATTTTAGGCATAAACCCTACTATCCAGGCCATTTTCCGGCTTTAAACCGTTTTTTTTAATTATACGAAAGATCGCATAATTTTAGTTAAATAATATCGCCTTTCGGCGATCCAATTAAATGGAGCTCTTTAATAATAATTCAGTTAATATCTCGTTAGGAGAAACTATTAAACCTCCTTTTTTTGTTTTTGACTGACCTTTTTGCTTTTGCTTAGTGTTTTTAGTATTGCTTTTATGCTTGCTTTGAGGAATATTTTTATCCTCTGTGTTGAAAACAGTAGGCGAATCTGAAGGCTCGTTGACTAAAATATTAAGCAAATTAGTTGTCAAAATAGGTGAATTTGTTGGCATATTAGTAGATAAATCAGTCGAAGTAGATGTAGTAAGATTTTATTCTGCCTTTTGAGCAGGCATATCGACCGAATTAGGAGTAACAATAAATTCGCGCGAATTATTATAAGCGTCAGTTGAATTAGGCGCCGTTTGCGAATCTGATGACTCGTTGACGGGTTTTTCGACAAGTTGGAAGCCTTAGGCTATTAGCTTTGGTTTCCAAAGAACGAAGACGGGCCCCGCGAGCTTTTTCTTCTAGTTCTTTCGCTCCTTGGACTACATAATCCTCGCCTTTGGTCATTAGAGCGTAAACGATTCTGGCCAGTTTGTGGGCCATGGCTGTAATTGCCTTCGCGGCTCCTTTACGAATGAGTAAACCGCGAAACTTTTGGCCTAGCCAGCTTTTTGACCTTCTCAGGC
>JAIROO010000158.1 GCA_031257535.1 Deltaproteobacteria bacterium | reverse complement strand
GCCGATCCTCTCCTCCAGGGCATAACCAAAGCCTCTCTGTCCACGGAGAGCTTCATCAGCGCGGCTAGCTTCCAAGAGACGACTAAGGTCTTAACTGAGGCGGCCGTGGCGGGTAAGGTCGATAGCCTGGCCGGGCTGAAGGAAAACGTCATCATGGGACGCTTGATTCCGGCGGGGACGGGACTTCTGCGGTACCAATATCCCCTGGAAGGCGGCGGGTTAAAGCTGGTGAAGGCTAGCTGAGGCCTTAGTAGGGTTTTTATGGTAAAGGCTTTAGGGCTTATAGGCTGAGGCTGGATTTAAGGCTCAAGGCTTTTTGATTAAGGCTAGCGGGCTGGTCGATAGGTCAGTCAGTTGGCCGAGGTTAGTTAAGGTTAGTTTATGGCTAGTTGGGGCTAGAAATGTCTCAGCTAGCCACAAACTTCCACTGTTAGTCGAAAGCTTTGGGCCTCTAGCCAAAAAATTCCGGTCGGTTTTAGTCAAAAGCTCGGCTAGTTCTTCGTCAAACCAAAATATCCTCGAAAAAAATAGTTGACTTTCCATTTAAAGGGGTTAAGATAAATATCAAATGGGTAATGGCTGGCCTTACGCTTAAAACTGGGCCAAGATTTTTGGGATTGGACTCGCGGTCTTAGAAAAACAAAAAGGACCGTTTTGCTAATTTTATAAGCTTACTATGCCTACTGATAATGTATCGCAAAACAACGGAACCCAAAATACCTTTACTGACGAGTTAGAGTATCCTATTGTTGGAATATTATCAGTTGAAAAACTTTTAGAAAATGTTCAAGAACTTGAAGTACCTCCATTTCAAAGGTTATATACTTGGGAAGGAAATAGAGTTGAACAGTTTTTAAATGATCTTTATGAGGTGTACACTAGTGTTAAAAATGAAATATATTTTGAAAATTTTAAATATAGATTAGGAACAATAATACTGTGGAAACATGTTGAAGAAGATAAGGAAGGTGAAAAGTATGCTATAATAGATGGACAACAAAGATTATTTACTCTTTCAATGATTAAAAAATGTTCTGATTCTGATAAAAGTACTGGTTTAGAGGTTGAAGATTTAATAAAAGAGATTAAAATTATAGATTTATATTCTGACAACAATTTAGAATTAATTAGAGTTAAAGATAACTTTAAAGTTAATTTTAAAGTTATTAGATCTTGGTTAAATACTGAAAATGTAAATATTTATTCAGATTTTATAAAAGAGCACTGTGAATTTAATTTAATTATTGTTGATAATATTTCTGAAGCTTTCCAATTTTTTGATTCGAGTAACTCTCGAGGAAAGGAATTGTATCCTCACGATCTCCTCAAAGCTTACCACTTAATGTATGCCCAAACCGACGAAAGGATATTTAAATTTGAAAATGAATGGACAAAGCCGTCGCTAAGTAAGAAACTTGATAATACGTTACGTGTTTTATTTGGGATCCGTAATTTAGCTAGAGGCAAAGATCCGGGCAGATTTTTTGATCCAAATATGTGCAAAGACGAGAAAAATCGCGATAGGCTTTTGGAAGAATTTAAATGTATTGAGAATGATTACAAAAATAACGATATAGATAGTAATATACAAGAAATATTCAAACAAGAAAATTTTAATTATACAACGATTTATAAAATTTTAGATATTACTCTTAATAATAAATTTCATAATTTAGATAGTCCATTTCCTTTTCAGATTGATCAACCAATTATTAATGGTTATAGATTTTTTCAAATGATTTTAAAGTATGTTAATGAAATCAACTTTGAAGATAATAAAAATATTTGGTCAAAAATCCATGAAATTATTAAACCAGAAGGTGATTTAAAAGATATATTTAAACAAATGTCAGATTTAAAATATAATGATTTAAATTGTTATTTTATAAATATTATATTTACCAACGCAATAATATTAATAAATGACAGATTTGGAGATATTGATCCAAAATTTAAACAATTTTATATATCTATTGTTAAATATATATATATTTATTTATTTTATTTTCGGTTTATATATTCGACCCTTCAATGGACATCTATTATTAATCATTTAACGACCCACGATCGTGGAAAAAAATATAGAAATGAAAATATTAATTTATTTGAAATTATTATTTCATCCCATACCATAAAAGATTTGTATAGAAAATTAAAATCAGAAATAAATATAAATGATATTTTAGTAAAAATAAATAATAATAATAATAAATATAACGAATTATATAATATTTTCACTTTGTTGTTAAAATAGTAGATATACAGTATGTTTAAAAATACTAATATTTTGTCTGAATCAGTTCAACTGCTAACTTTAGAAGATATTTTTTTTAAAGAAAAGCAATATAAAATTCCTATTTTTCAAAGAAGCTATGACTGGGGTGAAAAGGAAATTTCTCTTCTCCTTGAAGATTTCATCAATGCCTATAAGGCCTGGAAAGACAATCCAAATAGTCTTTATTATTTGGGTATCTTGACAGTGGAGAAAGTTTTCAACTCTGCTCCGTCTGATAACAGCTCTGCTCCGTCTGACAACAATTCTGCTCCGTCTGACAATATCTCTGTTCACTCTAACACTAATTCTGAGTACTATGTCAATAACTCTGATTACTACTTCCGAATTATTGATGGACAACAAAGATTGATGACTACATATATCTTATTCTGTGCATTATTAAATTTAATTAAAAAAGAACTTAATAAAAATAATAATGAAGTATTAGCAATCTATAACAATGAAATATCATTATTAGGTACTGAAAATTTTTCTTATGAAGTTCGAGATGAATATAATAATTTCATTAAGTCAGTACTCAACGAAAAAAATATTATTGATGATATTTTTATAAAAAAGTATTTATATTTAAAAAATATATTAATAAATGAACTAAAATCTTGTTGTGATAAAGAAATTTTTTATAGTTTTATAAAACGTAATATAAAAATAGTTCAATATTGTTTGCCTAAAAACACTAAAATACCATTTTATTATCAAATTCAGAATACAAGAACTAAACAGTTAGAACAGCATGAATTTATAAAATTTAAAATTATTTCGCTAAAATCTGGAATATATGATAGAACTTTATGGCATCAAATTAATCGTTTATGGACTGCTTGTTCCGAAATGGATGGTATTTTATCTGATTCATCTGGTGTTAATGGCAATAGGAATGATTATATCAATGGGAAAATTATTAATATTGGTTCTATTGATGCCAATCTAATAATTAATATAAATAACAACTCATTTAATTTTCACGAAAACGTTAAATGTTTGACAAATTATAACGAAAATGAAGAAAACATTTTAGTCACTTCTATTATATCTTTTCCTAATTTTTTGAATCATATTATTTATTTATACTTTAATATAAATTATCGTGAACTTGATTCTGTTTTTGTTACTAAATTTACTAAAAATTTTACTAAAAACGATAACAAATTGTATAATAATTTTGAGTTACTAGTTGATATTTATGAATTTGATTTAAAACACTATGAAAATGAATATAATTTTTTTCAATTCAATTTTGTTTTATTTCTTTTTAAATGTCGACTGATTCTTGACAGATTTGTTATTAAAAGGTATATAACAAAAAATAATATAATATCTGATGACGATAAAGATATTAAATTATTTAACTTTAAAAAATTTAAAAACGAAAAAAATCCTCCATCTAAATATAATTTAACACCTAGAGATAATTCTATTATTTTACAAAATATAGAGTTTATTTTACGTTTTTTTTACGCATCTGATCAATTTGTTCATTATCAAAAGTGGTTATTATATATTCTTAAATGGATTATTTCTGTATTTAATAAAAATTCAAACTCAAATATATCTCTTTTAGAATATTATTGTTTTCTTCAAAAGTTAGCTCGATATCTTTTTTTATCTCAACTTAAGGTTTTTGAAAAACAAAAAGATTCGAACGAACAAGAAGATTTGATTGATGTTGATTTTGTATCTAACTTAAAACCTAAACTAGACGATTTACAATTTGATAGAATAAAAGATAATATTGATCTGTATCGGACTCATTATACATTTAACTATTTAGATTATTTATTATATTATTATATAAAATGCAATCCAAATAGCCATCATAAATTTATTATTAATCTTGATAACTTTTATTTTACTAAATCAAGAGATAGTTATGAACATTTTGCTCCTCAGAACGAAAAAGAAGAAACAAAACTAATTAGTAATGATTATATTGACACTTTTGGCAATGTTTGTTTATTAAATAGCTCATTTAATACTTCCCTTCTTAATTTAAGTCCAGATAATAAAGTTAATATAATTACTGAAAATTCTTCAAATTCAAATTTTAGCTTAAAACTTTTAATAATGTGTTCAATGCTTAATGATAATACAAAATGGACTGATGAAACTCTTAAACAACATGCTGAAGAAATGTTTGATGTCATTAAATATGATTATTTTGGCAAGCTAATCAATTTTAAAAATAAAAAAAAAGAAGTATATAATTCAGATAATATAAATGAACAATTGCCAAATATAATTAATAATTTATCTTAAACAAACTATTATAATGTTTTAAAATTTCCTTTTAATTATAGCTCGACCTTGACTTTGGCTCGACCGCCTAGTTCTCCTAATTGGTCAGGATTTCCTTTTTCGATAGCTATTCCTGGTCTAAGCCTGAGCCGATCCTCCATTTAAAAAAATATCTAGACTTTTTAGCTCTCTCTGTTCTAATTTTACCTCCTTAAATCTTAATTTTAGTTTTTTTTATCCTTCGTCTCACTTTAACGGCCTACCCCTAAATCAAGGGCGAGCCTGGTTAAAGCTGGCGGCGGTTTTATGGTTAGCACCATTAATTTACCCTTTTTTGGATTTTTTGCCGCTTTGAAAGTGTTTTATCCCAAAATTACTTTAGACTGGCCTCAAAAAAATAACCGCAATTAGGCCAAGACATTCGCTTAATTTTTGGACAAACGGCTAATGTTTATATTATAATGGTGAGGCAATGACTTGAGGCGGAGTTTTTTTGTCGATAAAGCCAGGTCAAATTACTCTTTTGGCCTTATTTTAAGGTTTGGCTCTTGGGGGGTTGGCTTTTTTGAGGCCTGTTCTTTTTTTTGCGGCTCAATTCTCTTTCTTGGCCAGCCAAAAAAATTTTTGCCCTCGTTTTGGCTAAACTTCTTTTGGCATCGAGTTTTAATGTCTGATTAAGCCTTTTTTTAGGTTTTTAGTCTTAGAAAGCTTATATTTTTAGAGAGTTAAGTTTTTTTGTCTTTTTTTAGGATTTACGATCTTTTTAACGATCTTTTTAAAGATTTTAGCTTTTTTTAGTTTTCCTTATTTAAGATCGATTGGCGTTTTTGGGGGCGTTTTGGCTGGGATATTTAGCGGTATATCGCTCGTTACGAGCTTATTTTTCGTTTTTTGGGCTAAAGCGGCTTTTTTGAGTCTTCTCATGACCCCTGGGTTTTTGGTTTTTTTAAGTTTTAACTTAAGGGAGGCCTACGCCCAGGACAAGTACGTGGTCCAGATTATGTCTTTATCCTCGGCGGCCACCGCCAGGAGCGAGGCCGACCGGTTAATGAGTCTGGGCGTGCCTTCTTTTCAAAGAGAAGAGGAGGCGGAGGGTCTTGGAATTAGGTATCGGGTCTATGTGGGTCCCTTTGACTCCGCGGCTGAGGCTAAAGCCGCGGCCGAAGCCTTAAAGAGCCAAAAGCTCGTTAAAAATTACTTTGTCCGCAAAGAAAGCGCGAGCCCGGCTGGCGCGGCCACTGTTAGCCCGCCCCCCGCGACTTCTAGCGGAGCCGCGACCTCTGGCTCAGCCGGGACCTCTGGCTCGACCGCGACCACTGGCTCGGCGCCGACTCCTTTAGGATCCGCCCCCGCGACTCCTTCCCAAGGCCCGCCGGCCGCGACTCAGTCCCTAGACGACGGCTGGGGCGAGGTTCCGGTTTTGTCTAAAGACAGTCAAGCTAGTGGGGCGACCCCAACCCCGACTCAGAGTCCTGAGTACTGGCCTCTGCCCAACGAGCGAAAGCCGGTCGTCGGCAATACCGACCCTCGGGACTGGCCACCCCCAGGTCAAGACGATAACGACTGGGGGGCTCCCAAGGGTGGGAGTGGCTCTTTAGGCGCGTCCGTCTCGCCTTCAAGTTCTGGAGCTAGCCCAGGTAGCCAACCGCCGGCGCCTCAGACGACTAAAACCCCGGCTCAGCCGAGTCAAAGTCCAGCCTCTAACGCTGGTTCTATCCCCAGCGCGCCCCCCAAGAGTCCACCGTCAGCCAAGCCAGAGGCTCCAACCGTTAACTCGGATTTTCCAGCCACGACCCCGGTTCTCCCGGGGGAGGTAGCGACTAACTCGTCGGCGTTTGGGGCTACCTCCCGCGGGGGGGCGACTATAATTCCGGCTAAACCCACTGGTCCAATGAAGATCAAGGGGTTTGTTATTTTGTTCGACCTGTCCTCCAGCATGCGAGATCTGTCTTCCTGCTCTGGTCGGTTAGTTAAGGAGGAGGCGGCCACTATTTTAACGCGACGAATAAACCAGCGGATTCCTAGCCATCCATATATAGCGGCTTTAAGAGTTTTTGGTTACAAAAGGGCCTGGACCCGCAAAGACTACACCACCTTATATTATGGCCCGACCGAGTATAACCGCGGAGCTTTGGAGACGGCTATTGGTCGCTTATACGCCGCTGACTCCATCTCGCCGTTTGGCTCGGCTTTGGCGGCCTCGGAAGCGGAACTTTCGGTTATGGACAACCCCCGGGCTATTCTCATGGTCTCGGACTTTGAGGAGACGGCCGATCCTGGCGAACCAGCCAATAAAGCCGCCTCCATTCGGCGTAAGTATGGCCAGGACACGAAAATTTACGCTTTTTACGTCTCTAACCAAAAAGACGCGGCTAAACTAGCCCAAGACGTGGCTAAAGCCGGGGGTGGTCAAGCTTACGATATTTGTAATATACTGGATAACGAGGCCCAGTTTGAGAAGATGGCGTCGGAGATCTTTGGGCCTAGAGACGTCCCGCCTTGTCGCGACAGTGACTCGGATGGGGTGTGCGACGACCGCGACAAGTGCTCCCGGACCCCCAAAGGGGCTCCGGTTGACGAGCGGGGTTGCTGGATCGCGGCCTTCGCTCAGTTTTTTGACTACGACAAGGCTGAGGTTAAATACGCTTTTCAACCAAGGTTAAAAGCCGCCGCCGAGATCTTAGTCCAAAACCCCCATTTGGCGGAGGTGGTTATCGCTGGCCATACCGACAATAAAGGGTCTGAGAAGTATAACCAAGAATTAGGCTTAAAAAGAGCCGAGGCGGTCAAAGAACTCTTGATTAAATTTGGCGCGCCGGCCGCTAAACTGAAAACCGTCTCCTATGGCCTAACTCAACCCATCGCCCCCAATGATACCGAAGAAAACCGGGCAAAAAACCGGAGGGTCGAGTTTCACGTCGGCGATGGGCCAGCCCCTAGTAAGTAAAAAACTTAAAAAAGTCAGATCCAAAAGGAGGCGACCATGATAGGGCCAGTTAATCGCGGCAACCTCTCGTCCATCGCGGCCGCGGCCACTTATCGGACGGCTCTCCACTCGGAGCGGACCAACGTCTCCCAGCTTCTGACTAGAAGCGAGGCCCAAGCCATGGCCCACAACTCAGTAGGCCCCATGCAAAGGACCACTTACTTGTCTCCCCAGATCGCCCCAGTCTCCGTTGGCCGCCACTTAAACGGCCACATCCCGGATCTGACTAAGCAAAACTACAGCGCTTTAGCCGAAGCCCAGAGCCATTACCACGCGTCCGACTATTTGCCGCAAAATTACAACGCTTTAGGCCAAATAGCCCAGATCGCCGACCAAGCCTCGGTCGGGGTGGTCATAAATAGGGTTATTTAAAGAAGTTGTCTTAGGGTTCTGATGTCTTTTTAGGTTTTTTGATCATTTTAGGGCTTTTTGGTATTTTTTGTTAAGGTCTTTAGGTCTTTCTCTTTAGGGTCTTTAGGTCTTTATCGTTGGGGTCTTTAGGTCTTTATCGTTGGGTTTTTAGGTCTTTTTAGGCCTTTTTTTAGAGTTTATTGACTTTTTTAGCCTTTTTAGGTTTTTTGTCTTTTTAAGGCATTTATGTCTTTTTTTATAGCGTTTTTTTGTCCTTTTTTAGGGTTTTTTAGAAAGCGCTAAGGGTTTTTATTAAATTGATCCAACTGACATATTTTGTGTCATAAATATATTTTTTGATTTTATCAAAACTTTTAATAATTATTTTAATAAATATTTTAATGGTTAAATATAAACATGGCTTTTAGCGTAAGTGAATTCGCCCGAGTCAATCGGGTTATTCTCATTTGGACGGTGTTCTTCGCCTTACTTTATCTAATGCGAGCCATGTTTGGGCTGATTTTTATCACCTTTATCATGTGTTTTATCGCCCACAGTCTCTCTCGAATCCTGCACCGCCTCACCAAACATCGTCGAAAATTTCTGGTTTTTCTCATATATCTTTTGTTTTTTGTTTTGGTTATCTGTTTTATCCGGTTCGCTTTTCCGCAGATCTTAGCTGAGGCCAAGCACTTTATGGACTCGCTCCCGGATATTGTGGCTCGGATAAACGTCTTGATTGATGGGTGGTCCGAGTCTTACCCTTACTTAAAGACTGGGTTTGACCGGTTCAAGGAAGCCATTACCCCTGAGTCCTTAGGCGCCTTAGGCCTAAAGTTTGGCCGGACGACCTTGGAAGTGGCTTGGAAATATTTGTCCTGGTTTTTTATCGCCATGCTCTTTAGCTTCCTCATCATGCTGGATCTACCGGACCTTATCCACAAGTTTCGGCGGCTTAGGTTTACCAAGGTGCGGGTCATTTACGAGGAGACCACTTCCAACGTCATTAA
>JAIROO010000136.1 GCA_031257535.1 Deltaproteobacteria bacterium | reverse complement strand
TACATCAATCATGACTCCAATTGACTAATTTGTCTCTCTTTACTCAAGTATCATTGTTTTTTTTAATCTTGGTCCACCTGCCCTTGTGAGGGCTTAAAATCCAAAATTAGAATCGCTGTTTCGCTTGACAATGCCTTTTAAAGGCTTATAATTTTTTATTATGAGTCGAATTCTATTATTAACCACTTTAGTCGTGACTTTAATCTGGCCCCAGTCGCTTTTGTACGCCCAGGTCGGATGGGAGTGCTGCTTCCCTTGGTTAAACGTTAATTCGACCCTTTCGACTAAGCCAGCCGAAAAAGGCGACTTAGCTCACCGTAACCACCATTTTTCTGGGCCCGAAAAGACTCCGTTAAACGCGGACCCTAAACCCGCCGACCAGGGTCATGGCCCAAGCTTCTCCCCTAACCCCAACTATTATATTAGTAGTGGCCTTAGGAGCGTTACGAGCCAAAGCGAAGACTTTACCCAGCCCGGCGACCGACCAGTCGACCTTAGGCCTTTAGAGCCCGCTTTAGAGAGCCAGGGTCTTCATAAGATCAGCCAGCTTAAGTCCCAGTCCGCTTCAGAGGGTTTAGACCCCGAAAGCCAGCCCGCCCCTTCGCTCCTGGTTGAGCCTTCTAGTCAGAGCCCTCGCCACCGTCACGCCCACTCCTCTAATCAAAAGACTTTGAGCCTTGTCGAGACTAAGACCCAATCTAAGCCTAACTTAAAATTCTCGAACTATACGCTCGCGACCAAGCCTTGCGCGCCGCTTAACTTAACGCTTAAGCTAGACTTAATAAGCTTTAACTCCGCGCCCGAAAGCCCGGCCCTTAAAGCCTTAACCCCTAACGACGCCACCTTGGTCAATTGGCCAGTCGCGACCGCGGACCCCGAGCCTTTCGACGACTCTAGCCATGGAGCTTGCGGTTTGGCCCAGTGCCCAAGCTTAAAGATTCCAGCTTTACTGACCTTAGCCAACTCAGAGCCGCCTTTACCTACCGTGGTTTTTACCCGGCCTTCTTCTTTTCTGGTCGTCCCAGCTCCAATCCTGAAAAGTCTCTTTCGACCCCCTCGCCTTTAAACCTCGCGCCTTTTCTTTTTTTCGCTCTTAATTAAGCCTTGTTTAGACTAAAAATATTTATTCAGATTTATTAGCTAGATATTATATATTGTAATTTCTAGTCATTATCTGTCTTTAATATTTTTTTAGTATTTAGTTAACTATTTATTATATATTATTAATGTCTTTTAGTAACTATTTAGCTAGTTATTATATGATATTAACAGTGTTTTATAACTAGTTTCTAGTAATTAGTTTTTTTAGTAATTAGCTTTCTATTAAATAGAACTATAACTACCAAATTTTACTAACTAGCTTTCTAATAATTAGTTTTCTAATAAATATTAACTATAGCTACCAAATTTCACAACTAGCTTTCTAGTAATTAGCTTTCTAATAAATATTAACTATAGCTACCAAATTTAACTAACTAGCTTTTTAGTAATTAGCTTTCTAATATTTATTTTTATAGAAACTAATTTCATATTAATTAGTTTTTAATAACTATTTTATAGTAAATATATTTCTAGATTTTTTTAAATGGTAATATTTAGTTAAATTATTTTTATTAGAGAGTGTTTTAATATTAGTCAATAATCTAAAATATTATTTAACATAAACATAACGGTGTTTCCATGCCCTTAGCTCGCTATATATTAGCCTTAGGGCTGGCCTTTTGGCTCTCGGGTTGCTCCCTAGCCCCCGACTACGTCCGCCCGGCTCTACCGACCCCGCCGACGTTGGCTCCGGCTAGTGGCTCGCCCCCTTTAGCCGAATTGGATCTGCCCTCGCTTGAAAACTTCTTTCCAGAGCCGCGGTTAAAGTCCCTCTTAAAACTGGCTTTAACCGAGAACCGAGATCTCCGGGTCGCGGCCTTAAACGTCTTAGCCGCCAGAGCCTCCTTTGGGGTTGCCCGGGGCGAGCGACTGCCGGAGTTAAGTTTAGAAGCCGTAAAAAACGTCCAAGGCGGCCCTGATCTCCCCACGACCCGCGACTACGACTTAGGCCTGGGTCTGGCCTTTGAGACGGACTTTTTTGGGCGCTTAAAAAATATGAGCCAAGCCGCGTTTCAAAGGTACTTAGAAGCCGACGAGGCCGCGAGAGCCGCCCGTTTAACTTTAGTTGGCCAGCTAGCCGAGGCTTACTTAGAGACTCGCTTAGGCCAAGAGGAGCTGGCCTTAACCAGCCGGACCTTAGCTAACTGGCGCGCTTATCGAGCCTTTATCGAAGAGCGACTAATCTCTGGGCAGTCGGCCTTATTAGATCTGGAAAGAGCCAGAGCTCAGGTGGCCAGAGCCGAAGCCGCCGAGGCCGCGGCGGCGACTTCTTTGGCTCGCTCCGAAAAAGCCTTAGACCTTTTAACCGGGGACTTAGGAGTCAAGAGTCTCCCCAAAGCCCTAGCTCTAGCCGCCTGGCCACGCCCAGTTCTGCCGGAAAACGTCTCTTCTTTGGTTTTGTTAAGGCGGCCGGACGTCTTAGCGGCCGAGCGGGCCTTAGTCGCGAGTCACGCCGACGTGGGGGCGGCTCGGGCGGCTTTTTTCCCGAGCCTAACTTTAACTGGCCGCTACGGTTATATGAGCGGCCAGTTAGACGAGCTAGTCGGCGGGACTAACGCCGGCTGGAGTTTCGCCCCTAGCTTAACCTTACCTCTCTTCGCCGGGGGTCGAAACCGGGCCAACCTAGACTTAAGCGAAGCCCGACGCTCCCAAGCCGTGGCCCAATACGAAAAAACCCTATTAGTGGCCTTTCAAGAGGTGGCCGAGACTTTGGCCGTCCGGCCTAAACTGGCCGCCGAGCTCAAAGCTCAGCGGAACTACTTAATCGTCCAAAACCGCGTTTTAGAGCTAGCCCAAAATCGTTACCAAAACGGAGCCATTAGTTATCTAGAGGTTTTAGAGGCCCAAAGAGAAGCCTATGAAGCCGAGATGGCTATCTTAGGGGCTTTAAGGGCCCAGATCTTAAACGACGTTCGCCTATATTTAGCTTTAGGCGGCGATTTAGGCGCGAGCCTAATCGCCGCCAACCTCGCTGGAGCCCAATAATGATCCGCCCTGTCTTAAATATAAAACTGACCCTTTTAGGCCTCCTAGGCCTAATCGCGGTCGTCGTCCTCATCCCCAGCGCCTTAGTCGCCCAAAGCGACCATAGCCACCATGGTCACGACCACGGAGCCGGGCCCTTAACTAACTCTCCCCCTAAGTCCTCGTCGCCAGAAAACCAGGCCAATGACCCCAGAGCGCCAAAAGGAAGCCTTTATACCGGGGTCGGCCAGGTGACCGCTATCCACAAAGACCAAAACGCCCTGGAAATAGACCACGAGCCCATCGCCGCCCTGAACTGGCCCAGCATGACCATGAGCTTTTTAGTGGACTCGCCCGACCTCTTAAGCGAGGTGGCGGTGGGCGACCGGATAAGCTTTGATTTTCGGAGCGTCGGCCAAAACTTCGTCGTCGTCGACTTGGAAGTGACTTTAAAAAAGAAGACGAAACTTGAAATACCGTTTAAAGAGCTAGATGACTCTCCAACCAAGATTAATAATTATAGGGGCGAGTTAAAGAGCCCTCTAACTAAAGTTAATATCTCTAGCGACCAGTTAAAGAGCCCTCTAACTAAAGTTAATATCTCTAGCGACCAGTTAAAGAGCCCTCTAACTAAAGTTAATATCTATAGCGACCAGTTAAAGAGCCCTCTAACTAAAATTAACGGTTCTAGCGACAAGTTAAAGAGCCCTCTAACTAAAATTAACGGCTCTAGCGACCAGTTAAAGAGTTATTTAACTGAAGTTAATAGCTCTGCCGATAAGTTAAAGAATTATCTAACTAAAATTAATAGCTCTAGTGACCAGTTAAAAAGTTCTCTAACTAAAGTTAATAGCTATGCCGACCAGTTAATGAGTCCTATAACTAAAATTAATAACTCTGGCGATAAGTTAAAGAATTATCTAACTAAAGTTAATAGTTATAGTGACCAGTTAAAGAGTTATCTAACTAAAGTTAATAGTTCTGGCGACGAGTTAAAGGCCCGTCTAACCAAACTTCAGACTTCCAAGGACGCGTTAAAGGCCCGTTTAACTAAAGTTAATATTTTTAACGACGCGTTAAAGGCCCGTCTAGCCAAACTTAATAATTCCCAAGGCGAGTTAGACGGCGAGTTAGAGATTTTTAAAACTTCGCTAAATATTTTTCCGAAAAAGTTTAAAAGCTCTAAAAATAAAGCCCAAACGTTTAACCGCGAGCTAAACCCCCCAGCCCTAAAGCCGCTTAATTACCTAAGCTAACCAAAAGAGGTCAGAGCCATGAGACTTTATCCCAAGATCGCTATCGTAGTTTCGGCTCTTTTGGTCTTTTTGGCCATTTGGGCCTTAGGCCCTTTGCCGGGGGGGGAGGCTAAAGAGCGCGAGGTTCTTTACTGGTACGACCCCATGTACCCCGGAACCCACTTTGACCAGCCTGGTCGCTCGCCTTTTATGGACATGGACTTAATCCCTCGCTACAAAGACGAGTCGACTGGGGCGGGGGTCAGAATCGATCCCACCCAGACCCAAAACTTAGGCTTAAAAACGGCCACCGTGGCCACTGGGCGTTTGACTTACGTCCGAGAGCTACCCGCCAACGTCGAGTTTAACGGCTACCAAAGGGCCAGGTTACAAGCCAGAGCCGAAGGCTTCGTAACTCAAACCTTTAACTTTTCCGTAGGCGACCCCATCGCGGCCGGCGAGACTCTAGCCGTGGTCACCGTCCCCGGCTGGGCTTCGGACCAGAGCGAGTACCTTTTATTAAAAAGTCAAAAAGCCCCGGCCAAGATCGTCGCCGGAGTCAGGGAAAAACTACGCTTAAATGGCCTCCCCGAAGAGATGCTGGCCGAGATCGACCGGACGGGCCAGACCCAGACCGACCTTTTGGTTAAAAGCCCGGTCGACGGGGTGATCACGGCCTTGGACCTCTATCCCGGCATGAACGTGGACAAGAACATGACCTTAGCCGAGATCCAAGGCTATGACCCCATCTGGGTGACGGTCGAGATCCCCGAGCGCGACCTAGCCTTAGCCCAAGGTCGGGCCAGGATCACGGCCGCGGCCTGGCCCGACCGCGCCTTTGAGACTTTAAAATCCACTCTTCTACCGCAAGCCAACAAAGAGACCCGGACCGTCTCCTTAAGGCTGACCGTGGCTAACCCCGACGGCTTACTAAAACCAGGCCTCACCGCCACCGCCCGCTTAAGGGCCCAAGGACCCCAAGGCCTTCTAATTCCCACGCAAAGCTTAATCGACTTAGGCGAGGAAAAAAGGGTCATCGTCTTAGCCCCGGACGGGACCTTTTTACCCAAAAAAGTCGAAGTCGGCGGCTCGGCTCGCGAAGAGACTTTAATCACGGCTGGTTTAGAGCCGGGCGAGGCCGTGGTGGTCACGGGCCTGTTTCTGATCGACTCCGAGGCTAATCTAGCCGGGGCCATTGACCGCTTAACCCCGGCCGCCCCGGCGGCCGGGGTTAAGCCCGAGCCCCAAAAAAACCGCTTAAGTCCGCCCCCCCAAAAGGCGGAAGGGCTTTTAGGCCATAAACATGATAGCTAGCTTAATCCGGGCCTCCATCGCCAACCGGGCCGTGGTTTTAATGGGGGCATTACTTTTGGCTATCTGGGGGGTCTACGTTTTAGGCCATTCTCCCATCGACGCTTTGCCGGATCTCTCCGACGTCCAGGTCATTATCCGCTCGTCTTATCCTGGCCAAGCCCCCAAACTCGTGGAAGACCAGGTGACTTACCCTTTGACCCGGGCCATGCTAACCGCCCCTCGCGCCAAGGCGGTGCGCGGGTTTTCCGCCTATGGGGACTCGTTTGTTTACGTTATTTTCGAAGACGACGTCGATCTCTACTGGGCTCGAGCTCGGGTCTTAGAAAACTTAAGCCAAGTCCAAGACGAGCTGCCCCAAGGGGTCGTCCCGGCCTTAGGCCCGGACGCGACCGGGGTGGGCTGGATCTTTGAGTACGCTTTAATCGACCGGACCGGGCAAAGGGATCTGGCCGAGTTAAGGTCCATTCAAGACTGGTTGCTCCGCTTTGAGCTCTCGGCCGTGCCCAACGTGGCTGAGGTGGCCTCGGTGGGGGGAGCGGTTAAACAGTATCAGATCGTGGTCGACCCGGCCCGGCTGTGGCCTTATGGCTTAAGCTTAAACGACGTGGCCATGGCTATTGACAAAGCCAATCAGGAGATCGGCGGCTCGGTGGTGGAGCAAGCCGAGGCCGAGTACATGGTCCGGGCCACGGGTTACTTGTCGAGCTTAGAGGATTTTCGACGAATCTACTTAAAAACCGCCCCAGGCGGCATTCCAGTCTTTTTAGGGGACGTGGCCGAGATCCGCTTAGGCCCGGAGATGCGCCGCGGGATCGCCGAGTTAAACGGCGAGGGCGAGGTGGCGGGTGGGGTGGTTTTAGCCCGTTTTGGCCAAAACGCCCGGGAAGTTATTAAAAACGTCAAAGCCAAACTGGAGGAATTAAAACCCTCTCTGCCCGCTGGGGTGGAAATAGTCACGGTTTACGACCGCAGCCAGCTGATTGACCGAGCCATTAACTACTTGTCGAGTAAGTTAATTGAGGAGTTTATCGTGGTGGCCTTGGTCTGCGCCCTCTTCTTAGCCCACGCTCGCTCCTCTTTGGTGGCTATTTTTACCTTACCCTTAGGTCTTTTAATCTCTTTTATCGTTATGTACTACCAAGGGGTGAGCGCCAACATCATGTCCTTGGGGGGTTTAGCCATCGCCATTGGGACCATGGTCGACGCGGCCATCGTCATGGTGGAAAACGCCCACAAAAAACTGGAAAAAAGACGTAAAGAACGGCCCACCGAGACTCTAACCCCCGCCGAGCGCTGGAGTCTGGTCACGCAATCCTCCATTGAGGTGGGGCCGGCCATCTTCGTCAGTCTCATGATTATCACTTTGTCTTTTATTCCGGTTTTTTCTCTCCAAGGGCAAGAGGGTCGGCTCTTTAGTCCCTTGGCTTTCACTAAAACCTACGCCATGGCCGGGGGAGCCTTTCTGTCGGTGACCTTGATCCCGGTCTTGATTGGTTTACTAATAAGGGGCCAGATCCCCGACGAGAACAAAAACCCGGCCAACCGTTTTTTAGTGGCCTTGTATAAACCCCTTTTAGGCGTGGTCTTAAAGCGGCCGGGCTTAACTTTACTCCTAGCTTTGGCCTTAGCTTTAACCGCCCTTTATCCCTTAAAAAATATCGGCGGGGAGTTTTTGCCCAAGATCGACGAGGGGGATCTGCTTTACATGCCCTCAACCCTGCCCGGCTTGTCGGTGGCCGCGGCTGGGGCTTTGTTACGGACCACGGACAAGCTGATTAAAACCGTGCCTGAGGTCGACACGGTCTTTGGCAAAGCCGGGCGAGCGGAGACGGCCACCGATCCCGCGCCCTTAGAGATGCTGGAGACAACCATCCGCTTAAAACCGGAAAGCCAGTGGCGTAAGGGTAAGACCATGGACGATATCGTGGCCGAGCTGGACGCGGTGGTGAGGCTGCCGGGGCTGGCTAACCTGTGGGTGCCGCCCATCCGGAACCGCATCGACATGATCTCGACCGGGGTCAAGAGCCCGATTGGCTTAAAGGTCAGTGGCCAGGATCTGGCCTTAATCGATCAAACGGCCCAGGTTATCCAAGAGTTAGCCAAAAGCGTTAAGGGAGTGACTAGCGTCTTAGCCGAAAGACCCACTGGCGGTCGCTACTTAGAGATAAACGTTAACCGCGAAAAAGCCGCCCGTTATGGTTTAGCCGTGACCGACGTTCAACAGTACGTGTCCTTGGCCGTGGGTGGGTCCATGGTGGGGGAGACGGTCGAGGGTCTGGCTCGCTACCCCATTAACTTAAGGTACCCCCAAAGGTATCGCGACTCGTTGGACTCTTTAATTAGCCTCCCCCTGGTTACCCCTAACGGTCAGCTAGTGACTTTAGGCCAAGTGGCCGAGGTCAAAGTCGCCACCGGCCCGTCCATGCTGAAAACCGAAAACGGGCGGCCCACTGTCTGGATCTACCTAGACGCTCGAGGTCGGGATCTAGCCTCGGTGGTGACGGACTTAAAAACGGCTATCCGGGCCCAAGTCAGTTTACCCGAAGGGGTGAGCGTGGCTTTTTCAGGGCAGTATGAGCTTTACGAGCGGGCCAACGCGCGGTTAAAGCTGATGGTTCCAGCCACTTTAATCATAATTTTTATCCTTTTATTTTGGGAGTTTAAGAATTTTATCGACGCCAGCATGATTATGCTCAGTCTGCCGTTTTCTTTAGTCGGCGGGATCTGGCTCATGTACTTAAACGGTTACGCCGTGTCCGTGGCCTCTGGCGTGGGTTTTATCGCTTTAGCCGGGCTCGCGGCCGAGTTTGGGGTGATTATGATTATTTACCTAAGACAAGCGGCCCAAGACCGTCCAGCCTTAGCCAACCCCAAGACCATCACCAAAGAAGCCATAGACGAGGCCATTGAAGCTGGGGCCACCTTAAGGGTCCGGCCCAAAGCCATGACCGTGGGCACGGTGGTGGCTTCTTTGATTCCGATTTTTTGGAGCGAGGGCGCGGGCTCGGAAGTCATGAAAAGAATCTCCGCCCCTTTGTTTGGCGGCATGATCACGGCTTTTACCCTCTCCATGTTTATTATTCCGGCCGCCTATAAACTCCGCTGGACAATCTTGATGAAAAAAGAAACTAGATAATTTCAGCCACAAAGGGGTCCTTCGCGACCCTGGCTGGGAGGGGGGCCCAAAAAGATCCTGGGCTTTTTGGGCCCCATTTTTATCATAAAGCCCGCGTTTTTTATCCTGAAGCCCGCGTTTTTTTGACGCGCTCGGTAAAAACCCTTTTTTTAATTTTTGCGCCTAGCCGCTTGATTCGCTGAGGTTTCACGACTGAAAGCTAAACTACAAGCGGATTTTCTGAAACTCCAATAATTCAGTTCTCGTAAAAATAAAAAGTTTCTCGATTCCTTGGCTCAGTTCCGGGATCTACCCATAACTGTTTAAGACGCCATAACAATTCATTAAGCCAAAAAATTAGCGCGTTTTTGGCGACGATATGATAAATATAAAATTTGTTCAAAAGGCGTGGGCTCTTACGGACGGAAACCTTTTTCGCGGTTAACGGTCTATTTTAATTGTGACGAAATGGTCGGTCACGTTGTATTTTTACGGGAAAAATTTGATTTATCTGTTATGAATATTCACGAAATATTAGATAAATATCGAACTGAGTCTCTTTCAGAAAGAGAAAAAGGCTATCGTTTCGAAAAGTTGATGGCCAATTTTTTGAGGACCTATCCGGTCTACGACGGGGTCTTGGGCCAGGTATATCTTTGGCGAGAGTGGCCTTTAAAAGACCAGATTAGCTCCCAAGATATTGGGATTGATCTGGTGGCTGAAACTATAGACGGTCAATACTGGGCCGTCCAGTGTAAGTGTTACGCTCCCACCGCCGCCATTTCTAAAAACATGGTCGATAGTTTTTTAGGGGTAACTGGTAAAAAATTCCAAGACAGCTCCGGCGAGTGGATCGGTTTCGCCAATCGGCTGTGGATCTCCACCACCAACAATTGGACGGATGTCGCCGAAATCGAGATCCTAAATCAAGATATCGGCTTTCATCGCATATCTTTAAGCCAATTGGAAACGGCCGAGGTTGATTGGGCTAAACTTGACCAAGGTTTCTTAGGTTCTTACGCTAGGGCCAAGAAAAAGACCATTTTAGATCATCAAAAAACCGCTTTGGAAAAGTTTCACGACCATTTTCAAACCCAAGACCGGGGCCAGCTCATCATGGCTTGCGGGACTGGCAAGACTTTTACTAGCCTTAAGATCGCCGAGCGAGAAACGTCTAATCAAGGCTTGATTCTCTTTCTGGCCCCCTCTTTGGCTTTAATCGCCCAAACCCTAAAAGAATGGTCCGCCGACGCGACCGAGACTTTGTCCTCGATCGTGGTTTGTTCTGACGCGGACGTCTCGCGGGTGACAACGACTTCTAAAATCAAAAGAAAAAATAGCGAGGATTTGACGATAAGCTCGGTCGTGGATCTGGCCTTACCCGCGACCACTAAACCTGATAAAATCGTCGAAAGGCTCAAAAACGCGAAAGAAAAGACGCCTTTCCAACGACGAGTCATCTTTTCTACCTATCAATCAATTGATAAAGTCGCCGAAGCCCTCAAATTAGCCGATCTTACCGTGGATTTAATCGTTTGTGACGAAGCCCATCGGTCAACTGGGGCTATTTTTGACCAAAACGATAAAAGCTACTTCGTTAAAGTCCACCAAAACGATTTCATTAAAGCCAAAAAGCGGCTTTACATGACCGCGACCCCCCGTATCTACGCTGAGTCGGCTAAGAGAAAGGCCGAGGATTTTTCCGTCTCCCTTTGCTCCATGGACGACGAGACCCTTTTTGGCCCTGAGGTTTATCGCTTAGGCTTTGGCGAGTCCGTGGACAGAAATCTGCTCTCCGATTATAAGGTTTTAGTCTTAACCGTTCCTCGTCAGGATATCTCCCAAGAAATCCTAGCCGAGATCGCGGAGGAGGGGAAAAAAGAAATAAACGCCGACGATGTCACCAAACTAATCGGCTGCTTAAACGCCCTGTCCAAAAACATGACCATCGAAAGCCAGTTTCTCCGCGAGGTCGATCCAGAGCCCATGCGGCGAGCGGTGGCTTTTTGTCAAACCATCGCTAAAGCTATGGCTATCACCGAGATCGTTAACCCAATCAAGGAAAAATACCTGGCTCGAGCGGGCGCGGCTTATTCGACCAATCTCCTAGATCTAGCCTCGGATCACATTGACGGGGGCATGGCTTCTTCGCTGAGAGATAAGAAGATGTCTTGGCTAAGGGCCGCAAACGACAACGACCACGAATGCCGCGTCTTAACCAACGTCCGCTGTTTGTCTGAGGGCGTCGATGTCCCTAGTTTAGACGCCGTTATGTTCCTTTCGGCCAAAAACTCCCAAATCGAGGTGGTCCAGTCGGTTGGCCGGGTCATGAGGAAAGCCGAAGGCAAAAAGTTTGGCTACATTATAATTCCCGTGATCGTCCCCTCCCACGTTGAGGCCGAAGAAGCTTTAAACGACAGCGAGCGTTTTAAAACCGTTTGGCAGGTCTTAAACGCCTTAAAAGCTCACGACGATCGCTTTAACGCGCTCATTAATAAAATTCAGTTCAACAAAAAGATACCAACCGATGGCGGTTCGGTTTTAATTGGCGGAATAGCGAAAGAGAGTAAGCAAACTAATTTAAATATTCCCACTACCGGTAGTATTTTTGACGAATTAGATAACCATAACGATAATTTTTATCGCTCTATTTACGCGAATTTAGTCAAAAGAGTGGGCTCTAAGCGGGATATGCTGCTCTGGGCCGCCGACGTGGCCAAGATCGCCAGTGGCTTTAAGGAACGCATCACGAAGGTGGTGAGCCAAGAAGGACCCCACAAAGTTGAGTTTGATCGATTTTTAGAAGGCCTGAAAAAAACATTGAACCCCTCAATATCCGCCGTTGACGCGATTGAGATGCTTTCTCAAC
>JAIROO010000115.1 GCA_031257535.1 Deltaproteobacteria bacterium | reverse complement strand
ACAATTACAAAAAGATACATAAACTCAATCCAATTATGAGTGTATAGTGAAACAAATGTTGACTAATGGATTGGGCAAAAAATTTATCTAATTTAAAGCTAAGGAATTGAACTGTTCTATAAACTACCTTAAAAACGGCCATAAAATAGCCTATTTTAAGCGATAATGGTGAATTATGAAAAAATAATTAAAATTGTTTAAGTGCCTTTTCCTGGGTTTCAAAAAATTTGAGGCCGGAAGAAGGGAGAGGAATCCCTAAATCCTATAATCCGACAGGCTCCTAGACCAAAAATTAGGAGCCACGCTTAAGGCGAACGCGTCAATGATCTTCCTTAAAAGTCGCGTCAAAACTAAAAATGGAGATTTTCGATTCTCTAAGTGCCCCCTGATAACTATGTATAGTTTCTTGGTATCAAGTGGGAGACCATTAACATTGTCCTAAAAAATTTAATTAGACGTTTATTATACATCATAAAATTTTAATGATTTTGCCGTGGGGATTTCGTTATGAAACCTTTACCATTTAAGGAAAATGACGAGGAGATTAAACCCAAAATATCCGGCGGTCAAAAAAATTGCCGTTAGGAATTTTCGAAAGAGCTTTCGTTGATCGCTCCCTAAAAATCCAGTTTTTGAAGATTGTCTTTAAAAAATGTAATATTTTCAATATGTTAGATAACAGATAATATTTCATAAAAATTTTTTTGGGGAGCGATCTTTCGTTCTTTGCGAAGATTTATTAACAAGGTTGACCGATAAAATTTATAAATTAACTTATATAGAACAGCTAAAATATTAAAATTTCTGATGTAGTATTTATATAAATCAATTATAATTATTAAATAATATTATTTTATATCAAATGATGTTTTTAAACTAAATTTATTGTTTATTTAACTATTTTTTTGATATTGATTAATAGGCTTCTTGCTCTTTAATATAATTCCCATCCCCCATTTCAAGTTCTTCATTTTCGGCTTGCTAAAATCAGAAAATGGTCTTATTATAAAGGGATCGCCTTAGCCCCCCTTTGGCCGTTATAAACGATTAGGCGGGAGACGAGTGGCCAGTTTATGGCCCAGTCTATGGCGATTACTACGCGCGCCCAGACCTTTAAGGTGATTTTTCGTCTGGGCGGAGGCATTAACCTTAAGGAGAGACGACCATGTCTTTAGTCAGCATGAAACAACTCCTGGAAGCTGGAGTCCACTTTGGGCACCAAACCAGGCGTTGGAACCCGAAGATGAAGCCTTACATCTTTGGGGCCCGCAACAACATTTACATCATTGACCTGCAAAAAACGGTCCAACTGTTCAAGACGGCTTACCAGTTCGTGGCCGACACCGTTTCCCAGGGCCGCAGCGTCCTGTTCGTGGGCACGAAAAAGCAGGCCTCGGACGCCATCCAGGAAGAAGCCAACCGGGCTGGCATGTTTTACATCAACTCCCGGTGGTTAGGTGGCACCCTCACCAACTTCGTGACCATCAAAAAAAGCATCGAGCGGCTCAAAAAGCTCGAGCAGATGAAGGCCGACAACACCATCAATCTCTACTACAAAAAAGAGATCATCCAGTTGGAAAACCAGATGGTCAAACTCCGCAAGAACCTCGGCGGCATCAAGGAGATGGACCGTCTCCCCGGGGCCATCTTCGTGATTGACCCTCGCCGCGAGAAGATCGCCACGGCCGAAGCCCGACGCTTAGGCATCCCCGTGGTGGCCGTGGTCGACACCAACTGCGACCCCGACGAAGTCGACTACATCATCCCAGGCAACGACGACGCCATCCGGGCCATCAAGCTCATGGCCGCGAAAATGGCCGACGCTTGCTTAGAGGGTCGGGCCCGCTGGGAAGAGCGAGCCCAAGGTGGGTTAATCGCGCCGGACAAGGACGAGCCCGGATCGCTGGACATGGTGGCCGCCGAGACTTTGGCCCCGATTTTCGCCGAAGAGCCGACCTCGCCCGCGCCGATCAGCCCCCCCGCCCCGACCACCGACGAGGGCGAGGCCATCTAAAAGGCTCTGGCCCCCTTTTAAGTCGCTTTTGGCTTTTTATCTAACCAAAAAGAGCCTTTTGTAACTCACTTTTTTTTCGCCCCTTAAAAGTTAAAAACTTTTAAGGGGCCGAAAAAAACCGTTTTAAAGGCGATTTAAAGGTTAGGGAGCGAAAAACTACTTAAGAGCCTTAAATTTAACGAGCCGCTAAAATACGGGCCTTTCTATTAATAATAGTTACGCCCCCCAAATTTTCTACGCCCGCCAAAACTTTTTTAAATTTTTTGGTTGGCCAGGCCGCCTTTAGCGCGGCCTTTTTGACGCTTTTTGACCCCAATAAGCCTTTTTTAACTACATTATAGCTTTTAGAGATCGAAAAGCCCCGCCAGGGAGAGAAAGACAATGGCTATTACTTCGCAAATGGTGAAAACCCTCCGCGACAAAACCAACGCTGGCATGATGGACTGTAAAAAAGCCTTAGCCGAAAGCGACGGCGACATTGAAAAGGCCGTCGACTGGCTCCGCCAAAAAGGTTTGGCCACGGCCCAAAAAAGAGCTGGTCGAGCCACTAAAGAAGGTTTAGTCCTAGCCGCGGAAAACCCTAGTGGCTCCAAAGGGGCCTTAGTCGAACTCAACGTCGAGACCGACTTTGTGGCCAAGATGGACTCCTTTAGGGAGCTGACCGCCAATATCGCCGAGTATTTAGCCAACGCGGACGACCCCCCGACCGACGTCGCCGACCTTCTGACCCGCAAATGTCCAAAATGTGGGCAAGTAATCGGCGATCTGATCCAAGGAGCCGTGGGGACCACTGGCGAAAACATGAAATTACGCCGGTTTGTGGTCTACGAGCAAACCCAAGGGCTAGTCCACGCTTATATCCATATGCAAGGTCGCTTAGGGGTCTTAATTGATTTAAAGGTCGAAAAACCCGGGCCCAAAGCCGTGGAGCTGGCCCACAACCTGGCCATGCAAATCGCCGCCGCCAATCCCATTAGCGTGAACGTAGCGGACGTCCCCCCGGCCGTCTTAGAGCGGGAAAAAGCCATTTACGCGGTTAAAGCCGAAGCCGAGGCCGAGGCTAAGGTCCAAAAATCCGCCAAACCCTTAGACAAAAACTTCTTGATCCCCAAGATCGTGGAAGGTCAAATCAAAAAATTTTACTCAGAGGCGGTCTTACTGGAGCAAGCTTACGTCAAAGAGCCGAGCCAAACCGTGACTCAGTTCTTAAAAGCGGCCAAGGCCGAGGTGGGACCAGTTGAAGTCGTCCGCTTCGCTCGTTTCCAATTGGGCGAAGAACTCGCGGGCGAAAACGTCGACGAATAGTTTTTTGGCGAAAAAAGGGGGGGTTAATAACCCCCCTTTTTTCGCCAAATTATTATTTAACGCGTTTTTTTTGACGATCTTTAAAGGGCGTTAGGACCCATTTCGTGGGAGATCATATGGAGTATCGTTATAAAACCGCGCTTTTAAAAATATCCGGGGAAGCTTTAAAGGGGTCCATGGAGTTTGGCCTGGATCCAGACTCCTTAGACGAGTACTCTAGTCAGATCGCCGAGGTCGCCCGCGACGGGGTGCGCTTGGGTCTAGTCATTGGCGGGGGCAACATCTTCCGCGGCCAAGCTTTAGCCGAACGCGGGTTAAACCGAGTCACCGGCGACCACATGGGCATGCTGGCCACGGTCATTAACGCCCTGGCCATGC
>JAIROO010000195.1 GCA_031257535.1 Deltaproteobacteria bacterium | reverse complement strand
GCGACGCGATGGCTTTTAAATATTACCAGAGCCCGGAACTTCTTTTGCTCTTTTGTCCTGTTCTCTTCTATTGGTTGGGCCGCTTGTTAAAACTAGCTAAAGAAGGGAAAATGCCTTATGACCCGGTTTTCTTCACCCTGAAAGACAAAGTTAGTTGGGTCTGTCTGGGGCTAGGCGTAGTGATTTTTATATTGGCGACCATAGGGGTTGGGGGGTCAAGAGGCTAAATTTTAGGGCCTTACCTCTCGTTGTTAAGTCCCCTTAAAGGTGGGCGCCTAAAAAGACTAGGGCCGAAAGTTTACGTCAAAAGTTTGCGTAAAGAGGGATTGGTTTAAGTCGATAGATCTTGGGGCTAAGGTGGCCCGCTCGCTTTTTATGGTCGGCCAACTAACCGCGAAAAGAGTTCGTTTTTTTTAAAAACTTATGTTAAGCTTTTATAGCTTAATTATTATTGACTTTTTGAGGACATATTTTTTAAGCGATTTCATCATTTTATTCACTATTTTACATTTTATTTAAATAAGAAGGCACTCTATGTGGCTGTCGGGTTGGGGTAATTATCCGAAAGTTGAGGCGGTTTTACGGGAACCTTTCCGCGAAAGAGATTTTTACGATCTTTTAGGCTCGTCTTTTTCCGTCATTGGTCGCGGTCGAGGTCGCTCTTACGGCGATAGTTCCTTAAACCAAACTTTAACTTTGGCGAGCGTTAGGCTTAATTATTTTCGCTCCTTTGACGAGTCTACGGGTATTTTAGCCGCCGACTCTGGGGTCAGCTTAGAGGAAATTTTAAACCTTATGGCTCCTAGGGGCTGGTTTTTGCCAGTCGTGCCCGGCACCTCCTTGATTTCCTTAGGCGGAGCCGTGGCCGCGGACGTTCATGGGAAAAATCATCACGTGGCCGGCTCTTTTGGCGACCACGTGGAGTGGTTAGAGGTTTGGACTTCTAAATCCGGCCTAGTTCGCTGCTCCAAAACCGAAAACCCAGACCTTTTTTGGGCGACTATTGGTGGGCATGGTTTAACGGGTTTTATTGTGGCCGGGGGAGTTAAACTGGTCCGCGTCCCCAGCTCAAATATCCGCCAAACATTATATAAAACTTCTAATTTAGAAGAAATAATGGATATATTTGAAAACGATAAAGACGAATATCAGTTTTCCGTGGCTTGGATTGATTGCCTCAAATCTGGCTCTAACTTAGGCCGCTCCATCTTAATGGCCGGCGATTGGTCTGTTAACGACGACCCAAAGTTGTCGCGGCCAAAACCTCGGCGTTGGCCTACGCCTTTTAACTTCCCGTCCTTTACTTTAAACAAATATAGTGTTAAAATATTTAATAGTATTTACTATAACATCAAAAGTTCTGATAAGAAAACTTCAATAGTAAATTATGAGAAGTTTTTCTTTCCTTTGGACGCGGTTTCAAATTGGAATCGTATTTACGGAAGGGCGGGTTTTTGCCAGTGGCAGATAGCCTTGCCTTGGGCTAACTCGCGGGCCGGGTTACCGCTCATCGTCAAAAAAATCGCCGACGCGGGCGCGGGCTCGTTTTTGGCGGTTTTAAAGTTGTTTGGCCAAAGACCGCCAAGACCAGCTGGGAACATTTCTTTTCCAACTTATGGTTACACTTTGGCTTTGGATTTTCCGAAAACAGAGCGTAACTTAAAACTTTTGGCGGAATTGGACGTTATGGCTTTGGACTTTGGGGCCAGATCTTACCTCGCCAAAGACAGTCGCATGACCCCAGAGACCTTGAGCCAGGGCTATGGCGCGTCTTTAACGGAGTTTTTACGGGTTAAAGAAGATTGGGATCCTATTGGCCGATTCCGCTCAATTCAATCCGATCGTCTCAAGATGACTGGGAGGGCCTAACAAGACATGCCGACTTTATTAATACTGGGCGGGACCTCCGACGTGGCCAGAGCCGCGGCTTTAGTTTTTGGGGCGGAAGGCTGGTCTATTGAACTAGCTGGCCGGGATAAAGATTTAACGGAAAAAGTGGCGAATGATCTAAGCTTTCGTCTTAATAAAAAGGTAATTTATCATACTTTTGATATTTTGTCGGATAACCATGAGGCTTTCTGGGAGTCATTTACGGTGAAACCAGATGGCGTTCTGTGCGCCATAGGAGCCATGGGCGACCAGGTTCAAGCTCAAACCGACTGGCCTTTAGCGGAAAAAATCCTCCGGTCTAACTTTTTTGGCTTTGTTCCGCTGTTGGATCTGGTGGCCCAAAGTTTTGAGACCCGTGGCTCGGGAGTAATCGTCGGCATTAGCTCGGTCGCGGGTGACCGGGGTCGGGCTTCTAACTATTTTTATGGGGCGGCTAAGGCGGCTTTTACGACTTATCTTTCTGGGCTGCGCAATCGTCTGGCTAACCGAGGGGTCAAGGTTATAACCGTTAAACCCGGTTATATCTTGACTAAGATGACCGAAGGCTTCAACACCCCCAAACTCTTAACGGCGCGGCCGGAAAAAGTGGCCAAGGACATTTGGCGGGCGGTGGCAAAAAAACGGGACGTTATTTATAGTAAATGGGTCTGGAGATGGATCATGGGGATCATTAAGTCCATCCCGGAGTTTTGGTTTAAAAAACTAAAACTGTAGTTTATCTATTTTAGCCAATAATTTGTAAGCGTTCACGGGTAGTTCTAGACGCTTGACTCCCCTTAGGCTTTAGACTGGCCTTAACCTCGATGATAGTCTAAACTGTATCCCTTCACGCGCGATGGTCGAACCCTCTTTAGCCCGTCCATTTGGGGGGCCACGCCGGACAAATTGTTCCTTCAAATCCCCTAGCGAGATTATGGAGCTTTTATCTTTTTCCTGGCCAGTAGAAAAAAATTTGAGAAAAAAAACAAAACTCGTTACAATTTTTAAAGAGATCTAAAAACCCCCTTTTTTCGCTCGCTTGTCCAAGGATAGACTTAATGAGAATGCTCCCCGATCAAGGTCAAACTTTCACCATAATACGGGAAGATAATCTACTTTACGTGGATAAGACTGAATATATTTATAACATTATCCGCCGCAAAGGTTGCACATTCCTATCCAGGCCTCGCCGTTTCGGTAAATCCCTCCTAATTGGGGCCATGGAGGCGGTTTTACAGGGCAAGCGCGATCTTTTTGACGGCCTGTGGATTGGCTCGTCAGGCTACGACTTTAAGCCTTACCCGGTCATAAGGCTAACCATGTCTGGTCCCAGCCAAGGCGAAACCCAACTTAACGACACCATCACCCGCGAGTTGGAAAACTCGGCCGCGCGTAATGGCGAGGAAATTCCAGAGGACGCGTCTCCCGCCAGAGCGCTGTCTAAACTTGTCACTAATCTCTATTTAAAGACCAACGAAAGGGTGGCGATCCTTATAGACGAATACGACGCGCCCATTCACTCGACGCTCCACGACCGCTCTTTAGCGGACGCTAATCGGCGGGTTCTCCATGACTTCTATTCAGTCCTAAAAGTTCTCTCGGACAGTGACCAGCTCCGTCTCTTGTTCGTAACTGGGGTAACCAAATTCGTCCAGACCTCGATCTTCTCCGTCTTCAATAACCTTTCCGATTTGACCTTAAATCCGGAATACTACGGGGTCTGCGGCTTTACCTTAGAGGAGTTCGACTCGTATTTCGCTAGTTATTTGCCAGATATGCTGGAGTGGGCCAAATCGGAAGGATTCGTCTCGGGCTCGCTTACCGAGTCCGGTTTAAGACAATTAATCCTGGATTATTACGACGGCTATTCCTGGGATGGGAAGAGGCGGGTTATCAATTCCCATTCGCTGGTCCAATGCCTGGCTAATAAATCCTTGAAAGCCTTCTGGTTCAAGACCGGAACGCCTAGTTTCCTTCTGGAGCTTATCCAGCGAAATCCCTTTGATTACGTCCAGGCCGAAAGCTACGCGTTGAGCGAGTCCAGCTTAGACGCGGTAGACGTGGCCCAACTTGAGCTTGAGCCTCTTCTATTCCAAACCGGTTATCTGACGATCGAAAAAAAGATAGGATTCGACAGCTATAGTCTAAAATGTCCCAACTTGGAAGTCGACCAGGCCTTAAACGCGAGCCTTTTGAAGGCTATGACCGGGCGCCGAGAAAGCCATATCCTTGAGTTGGCCGCCAATATCAAGGCGGCCCTTTTGGCTTTTGACGAGGCGGCCGTCGCGAAATATTTGGAAACTATTTTACGGTGGGTTCCTTATCAAGAGCAAAGAGCTTTGGAAGGTTACCATCACGCCCTCATCTATTCCGTTTTAAAGGCCCTCCATTTTAAGGTCAAATGCGAGGTCAGCGTCTCGGAGGGAGTCTTCGATTTATTTATTGAGATTCCCCAAAAGGCGGTCTTTATAGTCGAAATCAAATTCGAAAAAATTACCGGCGATAAGGATAAGGCGACCGAGGGAGACATAAAA
>JAIROO010000004.1 GCA_031257535.1 Deltaproteobacteria bacterium | reverse complement strand
TCGTCGCGCTCAGAGGTGGTAAGGTGGATTTTGTATATCGTAGCCATGGCAACCTCCTTTTGGTGGTTGCCTTATTATACGCCTTTTTCCCGAAAAAAACGATGTTACAAGGTACTAGGGGTAAACTTGGATAAAGGGCTGGCCGTCCAATTGTTTCAAGAAGCCGCGAACCAAGGTTACGCTAAAGCTCAGCCCAAACTAGGCGTTTATTACGCTATTGATTTAGACGATCAGGTGATGGCCGTTCAATGGTTTCAGAAAGCCGCGGACCAAGGGCTGGCCGAGGCTCAGGCTAGCCTTAGCTATCAATACTTTCACGGTCTAGGCGTTCCCAAAAATCAAGAGTTGGCCGCTAAATGGATTCAGAAAGCCGTGGACCAAGGGGACCCTTTAGCTCACGTTATCCTTAGTTCTCTCTACAATTTTGGCCTGGGAGTCCCTTTAAATAAAACTCTGGCCGAACAATTGTTAAAAAGAGTCGCGACGCTAGGGCCTTCATCGACTGAAAGTTTTGGTTATAAAAAAATCCATTAGTTTTGGTTTTAGGCGGATAAAGAGCGGGTCGCCGTTTTTTTAGCTCCTTAGCCAAAGACAAAATTTCGACTGACGTAAACCAGGTTAATCAGCCTGAAAAAGACGATAGGGCTGACGTAAACCTGGTTAATCAGCCTGAAAAAGACGATGGAGCTGACGATAAAGGGGGGGGAGACTCCCAAAAATCGTTTAAAAACGCCTTAAGGCCAAAACAAAATTCCGGCTAACGTTAACCTTGATTCAGCCTGAAAAAGGCGAAAGGGGCTCCCGGATAATGAGGGGCTTAAACCAATTGTCGCTATTTCCAAGGGGCCAAGAAAAGATAACTGAGGTCTAAATATGGACAAAGAAAACTTAAATCAGTATCGGAAAGCGGCGGGGAAAGGCGATCCAGCGGCTCAATTTCAACTTGGCCTTATTTTCGGCCTCGGCGAAGGGGTCCCAGTAGATAAAAAAAAGGCCTTAAACTGGCTTCAAAAAGCCGCGGATCAAGGTAAGATCGAGGCTCAACTTGTCCTTAGCGTTTATTCCGACGTAAAGTTGGACCAAACCTTTGATAAAGAGGCGGCCGCCAAATGGTTTATAGCCGCCGCCGAAGAAGGGTCAGCCAAGGCGCGATTTATCCTGGCCCTTCTATTAGAGAAAGGCGAAGGGGTCCCTTTAGATAAAGAGCTAGCCTTAAAATGGAGGCTAAAAGCCGCGGAACAAGGCTTGGTCAAGGCTCAGTATAACCTTGCCCAATATTATGGCCAACGCGCTGACCCGCCACCGGATCCCGAGGCAGCCGCCAAATGGTATCTATTGGCCGCCGAACAAGGGTTAGCCGAGGCTCAATTAGCCTATGGCCAGTTACTCATGGTCGGCCAAGGCGTCCCCTTAGATAAGAAGTTAGCCGTCAAATGGCTTGAAAAAGCCGCCGACCAGCGGCTAGCCGAAGCTCAATATTTTCTTGGCCTTAAGTACTATAATGGCGAAGGCATCCTTCAAAATAAAACGTTAGCCGCTAAATGGATTAAATTAGCCGCTGAACAAGGGTTCCCCGAGGCTCAATATAAACTCTCTGATCTATATATTAATGGCGAGGGCGTCGTCAAGGATGAAAGAAAAATCCTCAGATGGGTTAAACTAGCGGCGGAACAAGGGCTCGGCCCGGCTCAATGTTTCCTCGGTAATTGTTACTTAATTGGCAAAATTGTCCCCTTAGATAAAAAGATGGCCGTTAAATGGTTTAATCAAGCCGCTGAACAAGGAGAGATCGAGGCTCAATATTGGATGGCTCGACTTTACGCTGAAGGCGTAGAGGTAGAATTGAATAAAGAGCTGGCCCTCCAATTGTATCAAAAAACCGCGCGCCAAGGGTTTGTCGTATCTCAAACTATGCTTGGGTCTCTTTACGAAAAAGGCGAAGGGGTCCCCAAAGATATAGGGTTAGCCCTAAAATGGTATCAGAAAGCCGCGGACCTAGGCGACCCCGAGGCTCAGTTTATACTTGGCCGTTTTTACGCTATTGGTTTAGAGGTTCCCGAAGATCAAGAGCTGGCCACTCAATTGTTTCAGAAAGCCGCGGAGAAAGGGTTAATCGCGGCTTGGTGTGGCCTTAGCTTTCAATACTTACACGGTCAAGAGGTTCCCAAAAACAAAACGCTGGCCGCCACCTGGGCTCAGAAAGCCGCGAACCAAGGCGACGTTATCGCGCGAGGTCTTCTCGCCGACCTCGAAGATCTTGGCCAGAAAGGTCCTATAACTAAAGATCTGGTCGCCCATTTTTTTAAAAAACTTGAGTCGCAAGGGTTAGCCATGTTGGAAATCGCGCCGGGTAAATTTTTTTCTACCCTTCTAGCGTTCCAGGTGGCTACCGGGTCGCCGGTAATTAAAGCGAAAAGCCCTAAAACCTTAAGGCCAAGACAAAAATTCGGCTGAGGTTCCCCTTGTTAATCAGCACATTGTAACAAATAAATGGTCAATTGGCTATATATAGCTATTATAAAATTACTAATAGTTAGCTATTTAGCATTTACATAGCTATTAGATAGTTATTATAAAATTATTAATAGTTTGTTAATTTTAAAAGAGTCTATTTTTTTGAATAAAAAAGTCTAATATTATTAAATTATTTATTATTCTGGCTAGACTAAGTCGGATATGAAGATTAATCTTCTCGAGTATAAAGGTTTTAAGCGGATAAAATTGTGGATTTACCCAAAGGACCAAGCCCTGACCTGACGACGGCTATTTCGCGCTTAACGGCCTTAATCGCCTCTCTTTTAGATCCCGTCTCTGGGTGCCCTTGGGACCGCGAGCAGACTACCGAGACCTTGTCCGAGGACTGGCTAGAAGAGTCCTTTGAGTTAAGGGAAGCCTTAAGGACCAACGAGCCCTTAGAAATTTTGGAGGAAGGCGGGGACGTGGTCTTTCTTATAACCTTTATCGCGACCCTGACCCACCAAAAATGGGGTTTTGGCTTAAAGGAGATGGTGGATGGGGTAGTCGACAAGATGATAAGGCGCCATCCTCACGTCTTTAACGAGGTAAAAGGCGTAAACGACGCGGAGGCGGTCTTAAACCAGTGGCACCAGATTAAGCGGCAAAAGAACCAAGGCTTATTGGCTTCCGTGCCCCGGGGACTGCCGGCTTTGACCCGCTGTCAAAGGTTAAGCTCTAAAGTGGCTCGGGCGGGGTTTGATTGGTCGGAAGTGGCCGAGGTTCGCGCGGCTATAGATTTGGAGTTGGCCGAACTCGACGCGGAGATCGCTAAAGGCGACTTTAAAAATCCTGACCAAAGGGAGCGTTTAAGTCACGAACTCGGGGACGTCTTAATGGTCATGGTTAATCTGGCTCGCCATTTAAAACTCGCCGCGGAAAAGAGCTTAGCCGCGGCTTGCGACCGTTTTACGCGGCGGTTTGAGTATATTGAGCGCGATCTAGCCGGGCGAGACTTAAAACCCGAGGACGTGGATTTAGACGAGTTGGAGAGGTTGTGGGGCGAAGCCAAAAAAGTCTAAAAGCCTATTTAGTCTCCTTAGGTTGCGCCAAAAATCTCGTGGATAGCGAGCGGCTTTTGGGGTTAGTCGAGGGTTTAGGATTTGACCCAACCGGGGATCCTAAAGCCGCCGATTTACTATTAGTTAACACCTGCGCCTTTATAGAATCGGCCATTTTAGAGTCCGTGGAGACGATTTTGGAGCTAGCCGAGTCCCGTAAACCCGGGGCCAAGCTCGCGGTGGTGGGCTGCTTACCCGCTAGAGACCGCCAAGCTCTGGTCGAGGATCTAAAAGAGATCGACCTTTTAGCCGACCGAGCCGAGTATGGCGACTTGCCCAGGCTAATCGCTGGTCTTTTTCCAACTAAAAAGACCAGGGAAAGCTTAACTACGCCGGACCCCGCCCCCTTTGAGACCTGGACGCGACGGGCAACCACCCCCTTAGGTCGCGCTTACTTAAAAGTGGCCGAGGGCTGCGATCGGCGCTGCTCTTTTTGTATAATTCCTAAGTTAAGAGGGCCCTTAGTCACCAGACCCATAGGGGAGTTAGTGGCCGAGGCGAGGTCTTTGGTCGCTTCGGGAGTCTTAGAGCTAACCTTAGTCGCCCAAGATCTGACGGCTTATCGCGACCAGGGTCAAGACTTAGGGGATCTGGTCACGGCCCTTGCGGCGGTAACGGGTCTTAAGTGGCTTAGGCTCATGTACGCTCATCCTTTAGGCCTTTCCACCAAGCTCATAAAAAAACTGGCCCAATCGCCTTTGGTGGTTCCGTATCTGGATCTGCCTTTCCAGCACGCTTCGGTCGACGTTTTAAAGCGCATGGCCCGGCCGGCCAAAGATCCTTTAGAACTGGTTAAGCGTTTAAGAAGCTGGTGGCCTAATGTGGCTTTAAGAACCACTTTAATGGTGGGTTTTCCTGGGGAGACCGAGGCTGACTTTAAGATCTTGGAAGATTTTATCGAAGCCGCTAAGTTTGACCATGTCGGGGTCTTTGAGTTTACCCCGGAAGAACCCGCTCTGGCCGCGACCATGCCTAATCAAGTCCCCAAAAGTTTGGCTAAAAAACGAAGGGCTAAGCTTATGCGGTTACAGAAAAAAATCTCTTTGGCCCACAATTTAGCCCGGGTTGGCCAAGAGTACGAGGTCTTAGTCGAAGGCCCAGCCCCAGACAGTCCTTTATTTTCGGAAGATAAAGGGGCTCTGGCTAGTGGTTTACCCGAAGACGGACCGGTAGTTATGGTTGGGCGGGCTTATTTTCTAGCCCCGGAAGTGGATGGGCTAATTTATTTTGACGGGCCCCAACCAAAAGCTGGGCAAATGGTCAAAGCCAAAATTATTAAAGCTAAAACTTATGATTTGGCGGCTAAATGGCTTTTAGAGTCTTAAAAAAGAGTTTTGTGTCTGAAAGTTTGACGATGAGCGACGATTATCTGGCCTTATTAGCTCCTTTAACCGCCCAAGTCGACCAAAAGCTAAAGGAGCTTTTGAGCGAGGTCGACGATTTTCCGGCCCGGGTGGGCCTTTATGGTTTAGCTTCTGGGGGTAAACGTTTAAGGCCCTTGATTTTTTGCCTGACCGCCTCGGCTTTGGGTCGGGCCATAGACGACCAGGTCTTAACTATATCCGCGGCTTACGAGCTTTTGCACCTGGCCTCTTTATATCACGACGACATCATTGACGTAGCCGAGACCCGCCGCGGCCGACCAGCGGCTCACCTGGCTTTTGGCTTGCCCGAGGCTCTTTTAGCCGCCGACTACCTTATCGCCAAGTCGGCGGAGGTTTGCCTTTTAACTGAAAACTTGGCTTGTTTTGAGGTTTTTATTCGGGTGGTTAGGGAATTGACCTTGGGGGAGCTGGCCCAGCTAAAAAATCAAAGACGGGTGGATTTGCCTTTAAGCGACTATGAGTCGATCATTTACCGGAAGACCGGGGCTTTAATGGAGGGGGTGGGGTTAACGGCCGCTTTGTGGCTTAAAGCCGAGAACTCCATAGTCACGGCCATCGGCGAGTTTGGTCGGTCTTTGGGCCTGGCCTTTCAGATTATCGACGACGTTTTAGATTTCGAAGGTCAGCCGGGTAAGCTGGGTAAACCCATTGGCCAAGATCTCGACGAGGGTCGGATCACTTTACCGCTTATCATCGCCCGGGACAGACTCTCGCCCCTGGATCGAGACCGTTTAATGGCTTTGGAGAGTTTAGAAGTTAAAAGCCCAGCCGACAAAGCCGAGATCGGG
>JAIROO010000316.1 GCA_031257535.1 Deltaproteobacteria bacterium | reverse complement strand
AAACGCATTCATCCGCTAGACTAAAGTCTACCGGTTTTCTGCGAAAGATTTTATAAAAATGAATTGTCCGACGCCTCTCCATCGCGCGCGCTAATTACGTTTTTGGCTCTCCCCCACCGTCCATAAGGTCCATTACTCCTTAAAAAGATCTAAAAGCCTCGCCACTCATGACAAAATATTCCAATATACCATAGTTTTTTGCCCCTATATGGAGGTTTTTCCAGTAGACTCCCAAGATAACGCCTATATTTCGGAGCTCTAGAGCTTATCTCTGGATCCTCTTCGCCTTTAAAGTCAAACTATTTCAGCCAAAAAATAGCCAACGGCCGAAAAAGCTACCCCAAAACTTCTCATATCCCCATTCGCTGGAAAAAGCCTGTAGTTCGTGGTTGACGTGGCTCGTTATTCAATTCATACTTAGAACTTCAGCCAATGAGAGACAAAGGAAGGCTCCCGCCCATATTCTTTTTGGCGTTTTTTTGGGCGGTGGCTTTTCGAAAAATTAATCTCCTATCGTTAGAGGCGGAAGAAAGAGCCAAAAAAGCCGAACAAAAGGGGAGCCATAGAACTTAGGAACCCTAATAGCCGCTGTCGCCAATAAAGATAGGTATAGGTATCGCCCCCCCACCCTTAATTAAGGAGACAAAATTGAGACGCTTAACCATAGTCCCCCGCGCCGGTTTTAGCCAATTCCTTGGCTTAACCTTGGCCGTTCTTTGGGTCCTTATAGCTTTCTTAAGCCCGTCTAGCTCGTCCGCCGCTAGTCCTCCGGCCCCTTACAAGGACGAGACCGGAACCTTGATCCCGGCGGGGCAGCGTTACTCGCCGCGATTAAGGCAAGTCCTTCAGGCCAACGCGATTAAAGACGAGGACGTTATTTCCCCGAAATCCATCAATTTTTATCCCGACGGAACCAAAATTTACGTTAACGCCTTAGAGGGCCTGGCGACCTTGGTCTACTCTTTACCGGATCTCAAAAAAATCGCGGTCATTCCCCATATCTTTACGGCCGCGAACGCCAACCTTTTTAAAAATGGCGAAACCACGGTTTTTGACTACCAATACTATAGCCGCAAAAATAACTTAAACGTTTTTTCGGGTAAACCCGTGGAAGGAACCTTCTCCAAAGACGGGCGCTATTTTTTCGCGCCCTATTATCGCCGCGACTTTGACCACCGGGCCTCCGACCCCTCAGCTATGGCCATTATCGACACGCGAATCGACCAAATCGTCCGGGTCATGCCAACTGGCCCCTTACCCAAGATGGTGGCCGTCTCCCCAGATGGCGCGCTTTTGGCCGTCACCCACTGGGGGGACAATACGATTGGTCTCATGGACATTAGCTCTGGGGACGCGGCAAAATTCGCCTACGTAAAACGACTGGTGGTGGAACCTAAACTAAATACAGCCAATATAGGTGGTAACCGCGACAAAAACTGCGGTCATTGTTTAAGGGGCACGGTCTTTACCCCAGATGGCCTGAACCTTTTAGTTGGCCGGATGTCCGGGGGCGGGGTGGCCGTGTTTTCAATGCCCAATGGCGAGTATGAGGGCGGCTTTACGGATTTTTCCCCCTCCCCGCGGCATCTAGTCGTGGATTCCAAGGGTAACCTCTACTCTAGCGACTCGCGGGAAGGGACCGTCAACCGGGTTAACCTAGCCGCGGCCTTAGACAGCCTTAAAGACAGTCCTAAGCGACTAGTCTCTGGTCCCAAAGGCGACAGCCTATTTGTGGGGTCCTTACCTCGAACCGTGGCCTTATCCCCTCACGAAAAAAGTCTGTACGCGGTCCTCCACGGCCAAGGCGAACTAGTCCGGGTTGACCTCGACTCCTTTAAAGTCGTGGAAAGGAAAAAGGTTTGTCCCAGGCCAGTGGGTTTAGACGTCTCGCGAAATGGCCAGTTTTTAGGCTTAACTAGCCAAGGCGGAGTCGATAAGGCGGCCAAAACGCCTGGTTTTGTTGGCGGCAACTCCTTTGAAATCTTTAAGATCCAAGAGCCCTCGTAGATTAGGGGAGCTAAACGCTAGCGAAAGCCCCTTAACTACTTTTTCCAGTAGAACGACTTTGCCAGCGGAAGGACTTTACCAGCGGAAGGACTACCAGCGTGAGGACTTTACCAGTGGAGCGACTTTGCCAGCGGAAGGACTTTTTCAGCGGGGCGACTTTTTCAGCGGAGCGACTTTCCCAGCGGGGCCGTCCTTAAGGTCGCTATCAATTTTGTCAAGAAAATTATTTGGCCAAAAACAAAAAAAACATTGACAAACCCAAAGGGGTTTGGTAATTTCTCTCTGTCGCTGAAAAGAGCTTAGGGCTTAAAGCTTAAGGCTTTTAATGGTGACGCGATTTTCTTAAATATAAAAATTAATTATTTGGCTGATTAATAAACTTAAAGGCCGGATGTGTTCATTTTTGAATATATCCGGCCTTTTTGCGTTTAATGGTTTTTTGTGATTATTTTTTCGTGTCCCCTTTTGACTAAAAGTTTTTTTTATCTTTATTTTTTGATTTCTAAGGCTTAACGGTCAATTACTCGCGCGTAATGTTTTATGGCTTTTAAGAGTTTATTTGGTGGCTTTATAAGGGCCAAGCGAAGGGCCGCCTGGCTTTGCTTATTTGGCTAAAAGCCCAAAAAAACGTTTTAAGGCCGCTTTAAGCGAGAACCTTTTAAGCTCAAAAAGCCAAAAAGGGCGCCGCTAAAAAGGCCACGCGGCTCTTAGTCAAACGCCTTGGGCAACGACGTTCCCAAAAGAAAAAGAACTAAGGTCCTAACGGACATTTTATATTTTTAAGCCGGCGCGGCTGGCCTTCGGGAACCTAAATTCCGTCCTCGACAAAAGTCGAAGGTTTCCTTTTGGAGTTTTTTATGAATTCGCGAAACTTAAAAATCTTTCAGCTGAATTCTCTGGGTTGGCTCATAAGGCCCAGGTCCAGTCGTTTCTCCAGCGCTTTCTTCGCTCGCCATAGCTCTCGCCACTGTTGTAGTTGTTAAATTTCCCCTCGAAAATACCGGTCATAAATCGGCGAAATCTAAAAAAGATCCAATTTATTTTGGATTTTTTAGGGTTTTAAGGACCAATTCTTAAATATACGCCTTTTCGCCAATATTTAACAAAAACCCACTCAAAATATAACCAAAAAGTCATTTGGGCCATATTTTGTCCCGATCAGGTAAAACGATTCGGGAAAATTATTCGAAGGTGGCTAAATGGATTCGACGACCGATTCCGCAACAAACGCGGCTAGACAGACGACCAAGATTGAAGTCCGCGACATTCAAAAAATATACCGAGTCAAAAAGGAGAACGGCGGCGGTTACGACGACTTCGTGGTTTTAAAGGACGTTAACTTAGACGTCTACGCCGGCGAGTTCCTGACCTTGGTGGGACCCTCTGGCTGCGGCAAATCCACCATGCTCGATCTCTTGGCTGGCTTAATCCCCAATTCTGGGGGCGAGATTCGGATCGACGGCCGAGTTATCACTGGCCCGGCCATGGACCGCGGTTTCGTCATGCAGGCCTACGCGCTCTTTCCTTGGCTCACGGTCCAGGCCAACGTGGAGTTTGGCTTAACCATAAAAAAGGTGCCTAAAACCGAAAGACGAGCCATCAGTGGCCACTACCTGGAGCTAGTGGGCCTAACCAATTTCGCTAATCGTTACCCCCACGAGCTAAGCGGGGGCATGAAGCAAAGGGTGGCCATCGCCCGAGCCTTGGCTTTTGATCCTGAGGTTTTGTTAATGGACGAGCCCTTCGCCGCCTTGGACGCCCAAACCCGGGAGACCCTCCAAGACGAGCTTTTAGAGCTGTGGGAAAAAACGGGCAAAACCATTGTCTTTGTCACCCACGCCATAGACGAGGCGGTCTACTTAGCCGATCGGATCGCGGTTATGGGGACTAACCCAGGCCGGATAACGGAACTGGTCAACATTAAGCTCAATCGGCCCCGGCAAGGCAGCCGCGGCTCGGCCGAATTTGGTTGGATCCGGCATAAAATCTGGCAGTATCTGCAACCAGAGGAAGCGGTCAAAGAAAATTTCCCCGTCGTGGGAGCGGCGGACGTGGCGGAAGTTATTGACTCCCAGGCGACGTTATGAAAATGGTTACCGTAAGGGCGAAGAGGCTAAACCATGGCGACCGACGTTAAGGCCAACGTCATTGAGGGGAGCCTAACCCCAAACGCGCTCAAAAGCGACGTGGCTCTAAAATTGTTAAAAAAAACTGGTCGCGGGGTGGGCGGCTTTTTCTTAAGCTTCGCGATTATTTTTATCATTATCGCCTTGTGGGAAGCCTTTCCGCGCTTTGGCTGGATCGATCCATTTTTATTGCCCCCTTTTTCCGAAGTGCTCGGCAACACCCTAAATTTATTTAAAACCGGCGAATTCTTTAAACATTTTAACGTGAGCGTCGTCCGCATCGTCACTGGATTCTTTGGCGGTTTATGTTTAGCCATCCCTTTAGGCGTTTTCATGGGTTGGTTTAAGACCTTTGAGGAGTACGTTAATCCCTTGGTCGAGGCTTGCCGGAACTCCTCGGTTTTAACCCTGTATCCGATTTTTATCCTTTTGTTTGGCATTGGCGAAAAAGCCAAGATCTCCATCATCATGTGGGGCACGGTCTGGGTAGTTTTGTTAAACACCATCTCAGGGGTCAAAAACGTCGACCCAGTCTTGATTAAATCCGCCCGCTCCATGGGCATGCGCGACTGGTCCTTATTGTGGAAAGTAATTTTGCCCGCCGCCACGCCCTCAATTATCACCGGCGTTCGGTTAGGGGCGGCCAACTCTATTTTGATTTTAATCGCCGCCGAGATGATCGGCTCTAACGCTGGACTGGGCTATATGATTTTTTACTACGAAGCCCGCTACGCTATCCCAGAGATGTACGGCGGGGTGGTTTTTTTGGCCATTATGGGGCTCGCGGTTAACGAAGCCCTGTTTCGCTTGGAAAAACGGTTAACCTCCTGGCACGAAAAATCCATTTATTTTGGGACTTAATAGGCGCCAAAAAATGACAGTCATCCCAGCCCAGAAAAAGCTCCTCTCCGGCCAGTTCATCTTTCGGAAAACCATAGCCATCGCTATTTTTCTGTTTATCTGGCAGGTCTTTCCCTCGCTTGAGATTATTAACCCAAGGACCCTTCCGCCTTTGTCCGTGGTCTTAACTAAACTCTGGCAGATCATTATTAATGGCGAATTGCGCGTCCATATCGCCATTAGCTTAAAAAGATCGGTCAGCGGTTTTTCCGCGGCCGTGGTCGTGGCCATCCCTTTAGGCTTTATGATGGTCTGGTCGAAGAAAATTCACCAATTTTTTAACCCCATTGTCCAGCTTTTTCGAAATACTTCCTCTTTAGCCCTTTATCCGGTGGTCCTTTTGATTTTTGGCATTGGGGAAACGGCTAAATTCATCATTATTTTTTGGACCGCCTCGTGGCCTTTATTAATTAGCGTCATCGATGGGGTGCGGGCGGTGGACGCCATTTACGTCAAAGCCGCTAAATCCATGAGCATTTCCACGGTGGCCCTCTTTTTTCGGGTCATTTTACCCTCGACCATCCCCTATATCTTGACTGGTTTACGGATTAGCGCCACCCGATCCATGGTGGCTTTGGTGGCCGCGGAAATGCTAGGGGCCTCTAGCGGGTTAGGTTACTTAATTTTCGACACCCAAAACAAAGACGAAATCGACAAGATGTACGCGGCCATCATAACCTTAATTAGCATTGGCATGCTAATTAATTTTGGGTTAATACGCCTTGAAAAACGATTGACTGTCTGGAAAAGATCAGCTTAGTTACCATTTTGGTTATATTTGTGGAGACTTTTTTTATGAAAATTAGCGAGGTCATTGACCCAAAACTCGCCGAACGCTTAACGGGCCCGGCCGTGGCTGGGGTAGACGTGGGTTCCCGTCAGGCTAAAGCCGTTATTTTAAAAGACGGCGAGATTTATACTCTCCAGGCGCCCACGGACATAAACATGCAAAAAACGGCTGACTCTCTTTTAGCCGAGCTCTTAGCCGTAAGCGGCCTTAAATACGAAGACCTAAGATATATCGTCGGCACGGGTTACGGCCGGGTAGCCATGTCTTTTCCAGACGTGGGCCACCAAATTGTCACGGAGATATCTTGCCACGCCTTAGGCGTTCATTATCTGGATCCCGAGGTCCGGACCATCATCGACATTGGCGGTCAAGACTCAAAAAGCATCAAAGTCGATCCCGAATCGGGCCGGGTGGTTAGCTTTGTCATGAACGACAAGTGCGCGGCCGGGACCGGGCGATTTTTGGAAAAAGTGGCTCAGCTTCTAGATCTTGACTTAAACGAACTCGGGCCCATCGCCTTACAAACCCAAGTCCCCGCCGAGATCAGCAGCCAGTGCGTGGTCTTCGCCGAGTCCGAAGTCGTCTCCTTAAGGGCCAAAGGAGCCACCCCGCCCGACATCGCCGCTGGCATCCACCTAGCCACGGCCAGAAGGGTTAAAAACCTTCTGTCAAGGGTCGGGATCGAGCCCAACTTAGCTTTTTCCGGGGGAGTGGCCAATAACGTGGGCATGGCCAAAGCCATTGAGGACTTAGTTGGTTACCCGGTCTCCAAATTCAAACTGGACGCGGTCTACGCCGGAGCTTTGGGGGCGGCCATCCACGCCCGTCAATTCCAGGCCGACAGCGTGGTCAAAGTCGCGCGGAGCGCCGACCAAGGCAACGTTAACTTAAGCGAGATAACCACCGAGGTCAACCGCCACCAAGACAGTATCGTCTTAGGCGCGACTGGCCGCCATAGCGTGGGCTACATCTGCTCTTACACCCCCTTAGAGCTCATGAGCGCGGCCGGGGTCAATTACGTTCGTTTGTTTAAAATGGGCTCCACCGAAATAGTGGCCAGCGGCGAGCAGATCACCCAGTCGGTTTTCTGCGATTTCACCAAAAGTATCCTCGGGGCTTTTAAGGAAGGCGTCCCCTTAAACAAATCCTTAGAGAAGATCTACACCTTTTACACCTGCGACTGCATTAAAAAGGTGGGCGAGGCCATTGGCGACTTTTTTGGCCCTTCGGAAATCTATAACCTGCCCCGCATCCGGCACAAGGAGTCCTCGCGGAACTACTACCGGACCGAGATCGTCAACTTTAAAGAAGATCTGGAAAAGCTAACCGGCCGCCCCATCAGCGAGGAAGAAGTGGCCGACAAAATAAAGCTTTATAACCTCGTCCGCAAATCCTTAAAGAAAATCTCTGACTTAAGGCGTAAAGACTATCCGCCTTTAAAGGGCCACGATTTTCTGGACGCGGTCCAAGCCTTTTTCTATTTGCCGCCGGAACGTCTTCTGCCGCTCTACGACGATCTTTACCATCGCCTATCCAACGTAGCCTCTTTTGACCAAAAGCCGCCTTTACGCCTCATGATGGCTGGCGGCATCGTGGCCGACGGCGACCGACGATTACTCGAGATCGTGGAAGACAACTTAGGGGCCAGGGTGGTCATCGAGGATCACTGCACCGGGGCCCGGAACGTTAGCTTTCAGTTGGACGAGACCATTGACCCTTATACCGCCTTAGCCCATGGCTATCTGGACCAGTCCCCCTGCACCCGGATGAAGCCCTTGGAAGAAAGAATCAAGATATCTGGTCAGTTGGCCCAAGATTTTCGGGTGGACGGCATCTTGTACGTCTACTTAAAATTCTGCCCCTGCTACGGTCAAGTCAAGCACGAGTTTTTCCAACATTTCCAGGCCTTAGACATTCCCGTCCTGGAAGTGGCCTTAGATTACTCCAGAAGCGATCAAGGTCAGCTCAAAACTCGTTTAGAAGCCTTTATTGAGGTCTTAAACGAGCGCGACAGATCCCGGAAGACCGCTTAACAAATCGCGGTCCCAAAAAAGAGGCAACCAGTGACCTTAGCTTTAGCCCAACCTATTGAGCCGGAGGATATCAATACCCAAAAGGAGTACATAGACTACTCCAAAAAAGTCCACTCTTATTCCCCGGCTATCAACCAGCTTTTGGATTTAGCCAACAATTACGTGCCCGGGGCGGAGAAAGCTTTTAAAGAAGGCCGACCCGCGGTCTGGTGCAACGCCAACAACTATCAACCGGTTTTACTGTACTCCTTGGGAGTCACCCCGGTCTCCTATGGCGAGATGGGTCGCTATAGCGCCAAAGAGGACATGCTGATCGCCGAGGACGTTTACCAATTTCCAGTGGAAACCTGCTCCATGGTCAAGTGCACGGTCGCCCAGTGGCACAAAAGGCTAAACTCGGGGACCATCAACCGCATCTTGGGCAATTGCTCCAGTTGCGAGCCCTTTAACTTATCTTGGGAAGTCATGCGAAAGCATGGCTACGACGTCTTTACCAATGAAGTCATCTATCGGGGCCCGACGGTGACGGGGGAGCGTTTAGACCAGCTGGTCAAATTCACCATGGAGCAGATGCTGGACGTGGCCGAGTGGCTGACAGGGCGGCGAGAAGTCGATCCGGAAAAGCTAAAAATAGAAATCGCCCGCAAAAACCGCTTGTTGGGGAAACTGCGGAAAATCTTGGACCTTCGGCTTACTCATCCTTTTTACATGAAGTCTTTGGCCATTATCTTAACCTTAAACGTTGGCTTAAACAATTACTTTGGCCAACCAACCAAGTATGAGGCGGCCATTGACGAATTGATCGCCGAACTGGAAAAAGCCCCGGTTAACGAAAAGGACTTAAAGACCGTCATTCCTTTGGTCTGGGCTGGCGGCACGGGTCAAGAGTTTGGGGTTTACGAGGCCATTGATCTGGCCGGCGGAGCCTTACTCGGCCTTCGGAGCGTGCCTTTCCGATTTTACCGCGAGGATCTACCGCCCTTAGAAGCCATCGCCCGCTGGGTTTACGACAACTCCAACGCCGGGGCTGGGGTTTACGCCCGAGAAGTTCTGAACTTTGAGGTCGAAAAGCTCAAAGCCAAAGGGGTCATCCTCTACGGCTACATTGGCTGCTCCTTCGCCTCGGTCGACCGGGAGATGTGGCGGCGCTTTTTCCACGAAAAGGGTCTCCCCTGCATAAATTTGGAAGGCTCGTTTCAAACTGGCTCGCCCACGGGCCAGGTTTTAACCCGAGTCAAGGCTTTTGTGGAGATGTTAGCCGCCTAAAGAGCCTTTTATCAAAAACTAAAATTTTTTTAACAAAAACAATTGTTTAACGTTTAATTTTATTTATTAATTATTCTTGGAGATATTCTTATGAGCGTTTTAGCCAAGGAGGTTTTAGACCCTAGGCGAATCAACGAGCTCACCGACGACGTGGTAGTTGGCTTTGACATCGGCTCCCGGACCGGCAAAGCCGTCTTAATCAAAGACGGCCGCCTGTACTCGGTCATTACCCCGACCGCGGTTTTTACTCAGCAAACCGTGGAAAAACTCTTGGCTCTTTTGGCCGCCGATTCCGGGGTCTTTTTGGATCAAATCGACTTCGCCATTGGCACGGGGTACGGCCGGGTGGCCTTCGATCTGAAAGACACCCGAAAAAAAATCATCACCGAGATCACCTGCCACGCCATGGGGGCCTACTACTTAAACTCCGACATCCAGTCCATCGTCGACATTGGTGGCCAAGACGCCAAAGCCATCCGGGTGGATCCGAAAAATGGCCACGTCATCGACTTCATCATGAACGACAAGTGCGCGGCCGGCACGGGTCGCTTTTTGGAAAAAGTGGCCGAACTCTTAGGTTTAACCACCGAGGACTTGGGCCTGGTCTCCTTACAAGCCACCGAGCCCGCGGACATTAGTAGCCAATGCGTGGTTTTCGCCGAGTCCGAGGTCATTTCCTTGTCGGCCAAAAGCGAGTCCCCGGCCAATATCGCCGCCGGCATCCACTTAGCCAACGCCCGACGCGTCAAAAACCTCTTTAACCGCATTGGTTTAGTCCCGGAAATCATGTTTAGCGGGGGCGTGGCTCATAACGTGGGCATGAAAAAAGCGGTGGAACAGGTCTTAGGCCAAAAGTTTATTGACGTTAAATTCGACGCCATCTACACCGGGGCTTTAGGGGGGGCCATCTTAGCTCAGCAGACCTTGACCTCCTCGAAATTAGACATGGCCATTAACATCTAAAGGCGCCCCAAAGTGGCCTTTTTTAACCAAAAACCTTATGACGACCAAAAGTGGACTTTTTTAACCAAAAACCTTACGACGACCAAAAATGGCCTTTTTTTAACAAACCTTACGGCGACCAAAAATGGAGAACGCGATTATGAGCCTTAACCTGGCCGAAGAGTTGGTCGACAATCCAGATAGTATCGTCACGCAGCACGATTATATTCTGTACTCCAAAACGACCCATAGTTATTCGCCGGCTTGCCTTAAACTATTAGATCTCCTCGACTATTACGTGCCCAAAATCGAAAGGGCCTACGTCGAAGAGGGGAAACCGGCTCTTTTTTGCAACACCTACAATTGGGAGCCTTTGTTTGTCTACGCCCTTGGTTACACCCCCATTGGCTACACCGAGATGGGCCGCTATAGCGACCGGGAAGACATGCAGGTTTCCGAGGATCACTACCAGTTCCCAGTCGAAACTTGCTCCATGGTCAAATGCGTGGTGGGACAGTTACACAAAAGGATTGGGGCCTTTACCATAAAGCGGATCTTAACCAATTCCACGGGTTGCGAGCCTTTTAACCTGGCCTGGGAAATCATGCGGAAGCAAGGTTACGAGGTTTTCGCTTACGAGACGACTTATCGCGGGCCGACGGTGACCGGCGAGCGGCTGGAAAAACTGGTTAAATTCATGATCGAGCAGCTTTTGGACATCGCCGAGTGGGTGACCGGGGAGCGAAAAGTCGACGAAGAGGCTCTGCGCGAGGAGTTTCGCCGGAAAAATCGCCTCATGAAAAAACTCAAAAAGCTTTTAGAGCTAAGGGTAACCCATCCCTTTTACGTCAAATCCTTAGCCACGATCATGTTCTTAAACGTAGGTCTGTCCAACTATTTTGGCCGGCCAAAAGAGTACGAAGAAGGGATCGACCTTTTAATCGAGGAGCTGGAAAACGAGCCAGTCAACCCCGACGACTTAAAGCGAGTCATCCCCATTATTTGGGGCGGCGGCACGGGCCAGGAATTTGGCGTTTACGAGGCCATCGACCAGGCCGGCGGCTCCTTACTGGGTTTTCGGGACGCGCCATTTCGGCTGGTGAACGAGGACCTGCCGCCTTTGGAGGCCATGGCCCGTTACGTCTACGGGAACGCTAGGGCCGGGGCGGGGGTCTACACCCGCGAGGTCTTGGAGTCCGAGTACAACCGCCTAGGGGCCCGGGGCATGATCTTATATGGCTACATTGGCTGCTCCTACTCCTCGGTCGACCGGGAGATGTTTAGGCGCTATTTCCACGAAAAAGGCTTGCCCTGCTTAAACCTGGAAGGCTCTTTTCAGGTGGGGGCTCCCCATGGCCAGCTGTTGACCAGGGTCAAGGCCTTTGTGGAGATGCTGACCTCCACCCATTAAACCAAGCGGCTGATTTTAACGTTAAGATTTTCGGTTAAAAACCCATTGAACGATACTTTATCGCGCTTTTAGACTTGTAAGAGGTAATTTAAGTTGGCTTTACCATTAAAAGTGGACCTTGAGGCCTTGGATATTAACAGCCAATCGGAATACGTGACCTACTCCAAACAGGTTCACGATTACTCCCCGGCCATTAAAAAACTTTTGGATCTCTCGGAAGATTACGTGCCTGGGTCGGAAAGAGCTTTTAAAGCCGGGCGCCCAGCCGTCTGGTGCCAGGGCGGCAACTACCAACCACCTCTTCTCTACGCCTTAGGGGTGACCCCAGTGGCCTATAGCGAGATGGGTCGTTATAGCTCCAAAGAGGACATGCTTTTAGCCGAGGATGTCTATCAATTTCCCGTGGAAACCTGCTCCATGCTCAAATGCACGGTGGCTCAATGGCACAAAAGGCTCAATACCGGGACCATCAACCGGATCTTAGGCAGCTCCTCTAGCTGCGAGCCCTTTAACCTGTCTTGGGAACTCATGCGCCTTCGGGGCTACGACGTATTCGTTAACGAGGTAATTTACCGCGGGCCCTCGGTGGAAGGGGAGCGTTTGGAGCAGCTAGTCGATTTTACCGTCGAGCAGTTAAGGGACGTGGCCGAGTGGCTGACCGGAAGTCGCGACGTCGACGAGACCAAGCTTAGCTTTGAGATCGCCCGCAAAAATCGCCTCTTAAGAAAAGTTAAAAAGGTCTTGGATCTAAGGATCCTCCATCCTTTTTACATGAAGTCCTTAGCCATTATCTTGACCTTAAACGTGGGCTTAAACAATTACTTTGGCCGACCAGACGATTACGAGGCGGCCATAGACGAGCTAATCGTCGAACTCGAAAACACCCCTATTGACGAAAAAGAGATCCAAAAAGCCATTCCTTTGGTCTGGGCGGGGGGCACTGGCCAGGAGTTTGGCGTTTACGAGGCCATTGATCTGGCGGGCGGGGCTTTATTAGGCCTTCGGAGCGCCCCTTTTAAGGACTACCGCGAAGACATTCCGCCTTTAGAGGCCATCGCCCGCTGGGTTTACGACAACTCCATCGCCGGAGCTGGAGTTTACGCCCGGCACGTTTTAGACGCCGAGGTGACCCGGCTCAAAGCCCGTGGAGTCATCCTCTACGGCTACATTGGCTGCTCTTTCGCCTCCATTGACCGGGAGATGTGGCGACGCTTTTTCCACGAAAAGGGGTTGCCCTGCGTTAACTTGGAAGGCTCGTTTCAAACTGGGGCCCCAACTGGTCAAGTCTTAACCAGGATCAAGGCTTTTGTGGAAATGCTGGCCGCCTAAAGGTCAAGACTTTTTTGGAAAACGCTGGCCGCCTAAAGGTCAAGGCTTTGGTGGAAACGCTGGCCGCCTAAAGGGTTAAGGCTTTTTTGGAAAGCGCTGGCCGTCTAAGGGTTAAGGCCTAGAAATTTTTCGGCTGTTAATCATTTATTAAGGTCATTTAAACTATTAAGTTTTATGTAGATTAAATATTAAGATAATTAGTTAAACCTTTTTTTATTAATAGAAACGATCTAAACGACTTTAGGGAAAAAATATGCGCCTAAAATTAAAATGCGCCTGTAGTCACGGAGCCAAACATTTTTCTTTGGCTCCGGGCGTAAAAAAGGCTCTTTTAGAGCGGCTAAAACCTTACGCGTTCTACCCTTAAAATAAGGCCCGAATATGGAAATAAAAAAAAACGCGCGGCCCGCGTTCATAAGAATAACGTTAATAATAGCTGGTCTAGTCGCCGCCCTTTACGCGACCCAATGGCTAAATTTAAAGTCGTTTAGCCAAAATCAAAAAACAAACTGGACTAAAGCGGCTTTCGCGGCCGACGACTTGAGCCCAACTCATAATGAAGTCGCTGTTTTAAAAGTCCCTTATCCCGAAGAACCCACGAGCCCAAGCAACTTTTTGGTCGGGGAAGAATTGGGTATTTTTAAAAAACACAATATTCAGTTGGAGTACCCAGGGGTTATCCCGTCCACCCAATTGGTGGCCTCGGTCGTCTCTGGCTACATAGACGTGGGCGGCGCCCACTTTAACCGAACCATCGCCGGGATTTCGGCCGGGGCGAAAATTTTGGCCGTCATCGCCAACTCAGAAACCACCGAAAGATTTCCCCACATGATCGGGGTCGTCAAAAAAGGCGGTAAATTAAGAAAACCCGAAGATTTTGTTGGTAAAAAAATAGGCCTCGCCCTAAATGGGGGCTGCCACGAGTACACCCCTTACGCCTGGCTCTCTAAACACGGGATTAAGGATCCTAAACATAAGGTCCAAGTGATCATTTTATCCCGAAACGCCTTAGAGCAAGCCGTCCGGCAAGGGGATCTTGATTTAGCCATGCTCCACAAAATGCCGGAAGAAATTAATCGCAAAGGCGAGTTTGACGTGATCTTTTCCGATTACGACGTCTGGGGGACTGATGGCGGGGCGACTCCCAATTATTTTTCCTTAGAATTTATTAAAAACAATCCCCAAGTCGTTAAAAATTTTACCGCGGCTCTGGCCGAGACCATCAATTGGTCGAACGCCAATCCCTATCGGGCCAGAGAAATTACGGCCAGAAGGACCAATTACGACGTTAATTTAATCAATCAAAGATTCTACGCCCCGGACGGACTAATCCAGCCCATAACCGCGGAAGTCTGGATCGACCTTTTAGTCGAATATGGCGAAATCAAGCCTGGCATAACCTTGGAGCAAATTTATACCAATAAATTTAATCCATTTTATAAAGAAGGCCTTTAGCTCTTCGCCCTTTTTTTAGGCCAAGAAATAGGAATAAAAATAAATGACGCCAATATTCGACCAATTGAACAAAGCGATAATAGCGGAACGGAAGCGGGCGATGGGCAAGGACCAAAAGCTTTTATGGGCGACCATTACCAAATGGCTAGCTCTTGTCAAATGTCTCACCCTGGCCAAATGGTTAGCCTTTATTAAATGGTTAACCCTTAATCAAAAAACGACATTAGCCTTAAAGACATTTGTAACCCCTAGCCTAAGCGGGCTAGTTTGGCTAACTAAAATACGGGCTTTATCGCGGCTCGCGGTCTCTTTAACCTTAGTCGCTCTCTTTTTTGGTTGCGAAAGCGCCGAGCCCAAAAAAGAGGCGGCGGTCGATTCAGCGGCTAAAGCGGCTCTAGCGACTAAGTCGAGCGAAAAGGGTCTTATAAGAAACGCCGAAGGCTTAGTCGTTTTAAGAGCCTCGATTTCCCCGGATCCCACGACTCCAGTCACCTTTTTGATTGGCGACGACTTGGGCTTCTTTCAAAAAAGGGGCCTTAAGCTGGACATTGTCGGCAATATTCCCGTGACCCAACTGGTCGCGGCCATCATGTCCGGCCAACTGGACGTCAGTCACGGGGCGCATATCAACCGAACCATCGCCGGCATCTCGGCTGGGGCCAAGATCTTAGCCGTGGTCGGCAACACGGAAACCACCCCCATTTATCCTCATATGGTGGGGGTCGTCCGCAAAGATAGCCCTATTAGACAAGCGGCCGATATTATCGGCCAAAAAATAGGCTTGTCCAACCCTGGGGGCTGCCACGAGTACACCCCTTACGCCTGGCTGGAAAAACACGGGATAAAGGATCCAAAAAACAAAATCCAAACCGTCATCATCGCCAGGAGCTTATTGGAACAAGCCTTAAGGCAAGGCGATATCGATATGGCCATGCTCCACAAGACCCCGGCGGAAATCGCCAATAACGGCGAGTTCGACGTGATTTACTCCGACTACGACGTCTGGGAAGGCGACGGGGGAGCCACGCCCAATTACTTCGGGACTCAATTTATTAAAGACCACCCAGACGTGGTCAGAAACTTCGTCGCGGCCGTGGCCGAAACCTTAAACTGGATGAACGAGAACTTAGACGGGGCCCGGGCTATTACGGCCAAAAGGACTAATCAGGATATCAGTAAAATCACTTCCAATTATTACACGCCCGATGGCCTCATGAAACCCGTGACCGCGGAGTTGTGGATCGAACTCTTGACGCGCTTTGGGGAAATAAAACCCGGTATAACCGTCCCTCAAGTCTTTACTAACGAGTTTAATCCCTATTATACCGGCCAATTTTAATTGACGCGTATACTGTTTAAAGTCTGTATACGTAAGAAAAAATTAAATATGAACAATAAAGTTTATTTAATATTTATAAGTTTAGTCCTATCGCTATTAGTTTTAGGGAGCTGCTCGAGCCAAGAGAGCCCAAAACCGAAAGCCGATTCCAATACCGCGGCCAGCGCTAAGACCCCCGCCCCAGAAGTTACGGTCTTAAAGGCCGCGTTTCCGGCCGATCCCAATACGCCCAGCCTATTTTTGGTGGCCGACGAGATGGGCTTTTTTAAAAAACGAGGAATCGAATTAAAGTTTGTGGGCAATATTCCTTCGACCCAACTGGTGGCGGCGGTGGTCTCTGGCCAGTTGGACGTCAGCCACGGCGCCCACATCAACCGCACCATCGCCGGCATCTCGGCCGGGGCTAAAGTCAAAGCCGTGGTGGGCCACACGGAGACGACCGAGGTTTTTCCCCACATGATAGGCGTGGTCCGCAAAGACTCGCCTTTAAGGACGGCCAAAGACTTTGTGGGCAAAAAAATTGGCTTAACTCTAATTGGCGGTTGTCACGAGTACACCCCTTACGCTTGGCTAAAAAATAACGGGATAGAAGATCCCAAAAATAAGGTCGAAATCGTGGTCATGTCCAAAAACGTCATTGAGCAAGCCTTACGTCAAGGCGAAATCGACCTGGCCATGCTCCACAAAACCCCGGGGGAAATGGAAAGGGTGGGCGAGTTTGACACGGTCTTTTCCGATTACGACGTCTGGGGTCCCGATGGGGGGGCCACCCCGCCTTATTTTACGACTCAATATATTAAAGATAACCCTAAAGTCGTCAAAAACTTCGTGGAAGGCATGACCGAAACCATAAAGTGGGCTAACGAAAATACCCAAAAAGCCATAGACATTACGGCGATCCGGACCAATTACGATCCTTTAAGGATATCGCCCAATTTTTACGTGCCCGATGGGATCATCAAACCCATCACCGCTCAGCTCTGGATAGACTTACTAGTGGAGTTTGGGGAAATCAAACCGGGCATAACCTTGGACCAAATTTATACCAACGAGTTTAACCCGAATTATCGGCCGACCACTTAAAAAGCCTAACGGCGAATAGGCTTAAAAAGTCCCCTTAGTGGCTTTTCGTTTTTTTGTTTTGGAGTCAATCGTGATCTACCTAGCCCATTATAATAACCATGTTTTTAGACTTTTATTGGTCGTTTTAGCCGCCTTTTTGTCGTTTCTTTCTGGCTGCGGCGACAATCAACCCACCAGCTCGAAAGGGTCGCCTACGTCTTCGGTTAGCCAAGAGAAGGGGCCGAAAAGCGCCGCCTCAACCGCCCCCAGTAACTCCGCCGCGAGTCAGTCCACCAAAGTCGCGAGTGGTCCCGCCGTCTCCCTTAAACTCACCAAGTTTAAAGTCCCCATGCCGGCTGAGCCGACTTCGCCGGATATTTTCGTGGTGGGCGACGATCTGAAAATCTACCAAAAACACGGCATTTTAATGGACTTCGTCGGAGTCGTGCCCACCCCCCAATACGTGGCCGCCGTGGTCTCGGGCCATATCGACGTGAGCCCTGGGAGCCATATTAACCGGACCATCGCCGGCGTCTCGGCCGGAGCCAAGATTAAAGCCGTGGCTGGCAAAACCGAGACCAGCCAAAGAGTGCCGCACATGATAGGCATAGTCCCCAAAGACAGCCTTATTAAAACCCCGGCCGATCTAGTGGGCAAAAAAGTCGGCATCCCAACCATTGGCGGTTGCAACGAGTACACCCCTTACGCCTGGCTCAATAAGTTTGGCGTAGATAACCCCAAAAACAAAATTGAAGTCTTGGTTCTGCCAGAGAAAAACATCCAGCAGGTTTTAAGACAAGGGGAAATCGATCTGGCCATGACCCACAAGCTGCCTGAGGAGATTGACCGGCAAGGCGAGTTTCGGGTGGTCTTTTCCGACTTTGACGTCTGGGGAGCGGACGGCGGAGCCACGCCCTTTTATTTCGCCACCAAATTCATCGAGGAACATCCAGACTTAGTCCGAGCCTTTGTCGCGGCCACGGCCGAGACCTTAAATTGGGCCAACCAAAACCCGGTTGGAGCCCGCGAGATCACGGCCCGCCGGACCAATACCGACTTTAACTACGTTAATGAAAGGTATTTTACGCCCAACGGCCTTATCCGACCCGAGACGGCCCAAGTCTGGATCGAACTATTAGAGCTTTTTGGGGAAATTAAACCAGGCCTAACCATAGATCAAATTTACACCAATGAATTTAACCCATATTATCAAGTCAATTAACTATTAATATTTTTTATAAAATATTGTTAGACTTTAAGTCTATCTAATAAAGTAGAATAATGAAAATAATTAACTTTGCCTTAACTTTAATAGCTTTAAGCGGTCTAATTACCGCTTGCGGCGACAATCAAACCTCGCAAGGCCAAAATCGACCTAATAATATTCAAGCCTCGACCCCGAGCGAGGCCCCGGTGGATCTCAAACCCGGGGAAGTCTTTGAGGCTGGTCGCAAATATTACGTCTTAAACGTCCCCAACTCGGCCGAGCTGACTTCGCCGGAAATCCTCATGGCCGCCGAGGAAAACGGTTTCTTCGACGAAAATGGCATTCAAATCAATTATATAGGCGCGGTCCCCTCGACTCAGACCATTCCTTCGGTCTTAAAGAAAATTATCCACACCAACTCTGGCGGCCACGTCAACACGACCATCTCGGCCATCGCCGCTGGGGCCCAAATCCTGGCCGTGGCCCAAAAAACGGAATCCACCGAAAGAGTCCCCCATATGGTGGCCATCGTCAAAATCGACAGCCCCATTAAAACCGCTAAAGACATGGTCGGCCGCAAAATTGGCTCGCCCTCGGCCACAGGCTGCAGCGGTTATTTTCCTTTGGCTTTTTTAAGGAAACATGGCGTCGAAGATCAAAAAAACGCCATAGAGCAAGTCATTATCAAAGAAACCTTAATTGAGCAGGCCCTCCGGCAAGGGGACATTGACGTGGCCCTTATGCATAAAACCCCCGAGTATTTCCTTAATAATGGCGAGTTTCGGGTTTTATTTTCCGACTACGATATCTGGGAAAACCGCGGCGGGGGCACGCCCTTTTTCTTCCATTTAGATTTTATTAAAGAGCGGCCCGACGTGATTCGCGGGTTCGCCGCGGCCATGGCTAAAACCGCCAACTGGGCCAACGACAACCCCCAGCTTAACCGCGAGATCACGGCCAGAAGGGCCAACGTCGACGTTAACAAGGTCACGGAACGCTATTACGCGCCCAACGCCATTATCAAGGCCGAAAGCGTCGAGGTCTGGATGGACCTCCTTATAGAGTACAAAGAAATATCTAAAGCCGTTGACTTAAACAAAGTCTATACTAACGAGTTTAATCCTTATTTTCAAAAATCGTAAAACAAACTGATATTTAGTTTGTTTACTCTTCCTGGTTTATTTAGGACTCTTAAAGCGTCAAGTTAGCGGTTTAGCTGGCTTTTTAAGCCTTTATTTCAAGGGTGGCCCTTGACGCTTTATCAAGGTCCCCCAAGATTATAACCTCGAGCTCCAAGATTAATTAGTTGGCTCAAAGATTAAGTTAGCGGGTCAAAAGTTTAAATTAGCGGGCCAAATGATTAAGTTAGCGGGCCATAAGTTTAAGTTAACTGGCTCTCTTGACGTTTTTTAGTCGGTTTCATCGTTTTAGAAAAGAACCAAAACGCCGATATTTTCGGGCCAAAAAGGTGCCACATCGTGGAAAACAATTTTATCGAACGGGCGAAATCTTCCTGCGCCTTGGGCGGGGCCATCGCCACCATCTCCTCGCTCCCCCGCTCTGTCCCCATCGTCCACGCCTCTGGGGGCTGCGCTCAGACTTTATCGGCCACTTACAACCTCGGCAGTGGTTACAAAGGCCCGGGTTACTGCAGCGGAACCATGACCCCGACCACCTCCATCGCCGAGAACAACATCGTCTTTGGAGGCGAGGAGCGCTTAGAAGAGCAGATTGAGGCGACCTTAAAAGTCATGGATGGCGATCTGTTTTTTGTGGTCACCGGCTGCCAAGTGGAGATCATCGGCGACAACGCGGCCAACGTGACCAACCGTTTTAAGGATAGCGAGGTCCCGGTCCTTTACGCTAGCACCCCGGGCTTTTTGGGGGACGGCTTTAAAGGTTACGAGGCCGTCTTAAGCTCTTTGGCCACGAACTTTATTACGCCCTCAACCAAAAAAGACAAAAAAAAGGTCAACCTTTTGGGCTTTACCCCAGGCCAAGACGTCTTTTACAAAGGCAATCTCGCTAACCTCGCCTTTCTCCTAAATAAGCTGGGCCTTGAGGTCAACACCTTTTTTGGCGACGGGGAGACGGTGGAAAAGATCAAAGGTTACGGCCAAGCCGGCCATAACCTGGTTTTCTCGGCTATTCATGGTCGCGAGACGGCCAAGGTTTTTGAGGACCGCCTAGACATCCCATCCATTTTGGTGGATCTACCCATTGGCGACACCGGCACCGAGGCCTTTTTAAGGCAGATCGCCGAACCCTTAAAAATCCCCAAAAACCGTCTCGAAGAGGTCATCGCCGAGGAAAGAGCCTTTTATTATAGTTACTTCCAAAGGTTTTTAGAGATCCACGGGGACTTAGACTACCAACGCTACGCCGTGGTCTCGACGGACATTAATTACGCCTTTCCTTTGATCCGCTTCGTGTCCGAGGACTTAGGCTGGATCCCGCATCTGGTGGTCATTAACGAAGAACCCGCCGAGGCCGAGGAGTCGGCTAAATACGCGGCTAAGTTTGAGACCCTAACCGCGAACGTGAAGACCAAACTGATTTTTGAGGCTAACACCGGCCAGCTTTTACGCCATATCCGGGAAAGCTGGCCTTATAACCGTAACGAAAAATATTACAACCAACTGTCGCCCTTGTTTATCTTTGGCAGCAGTTTAGAAGGCAGCGTGGCCCAAAAAACCGGGGCCATGCTCTTGCCGATATCCTATCCGGTGACCAATCGGGCGGTTTTAACCAGAGGGTATACCGGCTACCGGGGCGGGCTGACCTTGGCCGAGGACATTTACAGCGTCTTAGTCAGTAACCGTTAACCACCTCCTTAACGAAAGGATTTTCTTATGTCCGAAAAAGACTTAACCGAAGGCTTGGTTTATAACTACACTTCGGCCATGGAACCCCCGACCCGCGACGTCCGGATTGAGCCCACCAACGCTTACTTAGGCACTTGTCGGTCCCTTAAACGCGCCATGGGCCAAGGTTGCGCCAAGTTTAACAGCCGCTACTTTTCCCAAGGCATCGGTTGCCAACTGATCTTGGCCTTAGGCATCGTCCGAACCTTCCAAAACGTGGTGACCATTATCCACGGCCCTTTGGGTTGCGCCTCCAACAACATAGGTCTCGCCGGTTTCAACAAGACCGCCCGAGCTTTAAAGGGCAAACCCGCCAACGACGTCATCTGGATCCACACCAATCTAGACGAGGCCGACGTCATTAACGGCGGGGACGAAAAACTTAAAAACGCCATTTTATACGCGGAAAAAGAGTACCGCCCTGACGTTATAGTTATTGGCAACAGCTGCGTGCCGGGGATCATTGGCGACGACATTGACTCCTTAGTCGACGACCTCACCCCCTTGGTCTCGGCCAAACTCGTGCCCGTCCACTGCGAGGGCTTCCGCAGTCGGTTCGTGGCTAGTGGCTATGACGCGGCTTACCACGGGTTACTTAAAAAACTGGTTGACCCGCCTGAGGTCATTGAGTCGGTCATAGTTGGAGCCCAAGACGAGGCGGAGCGGCTCGAGCGGATCCGGCGGCAAAACTCGCGGACCGTAAACCTTTTAAACGTCGGCTCCACCAGCTTTGGCGACGAGGTGGAGTTGTCGCGGATCCTGACCGCCATTGGTTTAAAGGTCAACGTTTTACCCCTTTATGGACACGTCGACGAGATCGCCCGCATGGGGGAGGCGGCTTTAAACGTCAGCATCTGCGCCACCCACGACGACTATCTCATTGGCCACTTAAGAGAGAGATTTGGCACGCCCTTCGTGATCGACACCTTACCCATTGGTATTAAGAACACCAACCAATGGCTCCGGGCGATTGGGGCGGCCCTGAATCTTTCGGAAGAGACGGAAAAGGTCATCGCCCTGGAGACCTCGCAGCTCTTAGAAGCCTTAGAGCCCTTTAAAAAGACCCTAGCCGGCAAATCCATCTGGGTCGGCGGCGGCGAGACCCGGATCTTTACCACGGCCGAGTTTTTCCAGTCTTTGGGCATGAAGGTCTTGGGCTTAAAACCCCACAACTTTGACCGCTTCGCCATTCCCATGCTGGACGACGTCGACGATCCAGAAACCGCCGTCGCCGTGGCCGCTGGTCAACCCGCCGAGGAGATCGTCTACCTAAAGCGCCTTAAACCCGATCTCTACGTGGGGCACGGCGGGGCTAACGGCTGGGTGGTACGTTTAGGCATTCCGACCATTCCTCTTTACGGTCAGTCCCAAAACCATATGGGCTACTCCGGGGCCTTTGAGCTGGCCAGAAAAGCGGCCCGGGCTTTGTTAAACACCAACCTCGCCAAAAAAGTGGGCGCCAACGTGGTCTTGCCCTTTAAACAAGCTTGGTACGACAGCGATCCGCTGGCCAATATCAAGGAGATTCAACCCGAGGAAAGCTTAAGGAGCGCAGTACAGTGAGTAACGCCGTTGATAGTTTAACCGATCTAATCGGCAACACCCCGCTTTTAAGGCCCAAGAATTTTCTGAAGCTGGCTAAGGTTAAAGCCGACCTTTTGTTTAAGCTGGAGTACTTTAATCCAGCCGGGAGCGTGAAAGACCGGATCGCTTTGTCCATGATTTTGGACGCCGAGGAAAAGGGCCTTTTAAAGAGCGGCTCGGTCATTATTGAGCCCACCAGCGGCAACACCGGCATTGGTTTAGCCTTTGTGGCCGCGGCGAAAGGCTACCGGATAGTTTTAACCATGCCCGAGACCATGAGCCTTGAGCGGCGGTCCTTACTCAAAGCCTTGGGCGCGGAATTGGTCTTAACCCCCGGAGCCGACGGCATGAAAGGGGCCATCCGCAAAGCCGAGGAGCTGTCCACGGCCATTCCCAACTCCATCATCCTCCAGCAGTTCAATAACCCGGCTAACCCGGCCATCCATCGGGCCACCACCGCCGAGGAGGTCTGGCGGGACACGGCCGGGGCGGTGGACGTCTTCGTGGGCGGGGTGGGCACGGGCGGCACCATTACCGGGGTCGGCCAGGCTTTAAAAGAGAAGAAAGAGACGGTCCAGATCGTGGCCGTCGAACCCTCCGACTCGGCCGTGCTGTCTGGGGGGGCCCCTGGGCCCCACCAGATCCAAGGCATTGGGGCGGGGTTTGTGCCCCAGGTTTTTGACTTTCAGACCGTCGACGAGATTTTTAAGGTCAAAAACGACGAGGCCGTGGACACGGCTCGGGTCTTAGCCCGGACCGAAGGCTTACTGGTGGGCATCTCCTCGGGAGCGGCGGCTTTCGCGGCCACCAAGATCGCCTTACGACCGGAGAACGCCGCCAAAACCATCGTCGCCATCTTGCCGGACACCGGGGAAAGGTACTTATCGACGGTCTTATTTAAGGATCTAACCGACGAAGGCTCCAAGTACTGGCGCTAACCACTTTAATTATTTAACTTTTTGCGGGCTAAAAAGGATTTTTGAGGGGACCTCCCCTTTTAGGGCTTTTGAGGCGAAATTGACCTATATTTTATTAACTTTAGGCCATCTACTGGCCGCTTATTAAGGAACATGTCACCGCCAGATCAATCGCCCCAAGCCAAGGCCCCGTCGTTTCTACCCTGGATTGTGGGGGTTTCGTTTTTTATGCAGGCCATTGACGGGAGCGTTTTAAATAACGCTATCCCGACCATGGCCGTATCTTTAAACGTTAACCCCTTAAAGATGCAGTCCGTGATTATCGCCTATTTATTAACCACCGCCCTTTTTATTCCTTTGTCGGGCTGGCTGGCGGACCGCTTTGGCATAAGACGTATATTTAGTTTAGCCATAATTATCTTTAGTTTAGGCTCTTTAGCCTGCGCTTTGTCGCCGACTTTAGATAGTCTCGTGGCCTCGCGCGTCCTCCAGGGTTTAGGCGGGGCTTTAATGGTTCCCGTCGGGCGCTTAGCCGTGGTCAAAGCTTACGACCGGACTGATTTAATTCGGGTCTTAAGCTTCGTTAGCGTGCCTTCCCTTTTAGGCCCAGTTTGCGGGCCCTTAGCCGGAGGCTTTTTCGTTGAATACGCCACCTGGCATTGGATCTTTTTGATCAACCTCCCCTTTGGGGTCTTTGGTTTTTGGTTGGCTTTAAAATATATGCCTGATTTAAGGGAGGAAAAACTCGACTCCTTTGATTTTGTGGGCTTTGTGGTTTTTGGCGGGTCCGTCGCCATCTTGTCTTTGGGTTTAGAGAGCGCCCCTGGTCACGCTTGGGACCAAAACGTTTTAACTTTGGGCTTTGGCCTCTTCTTAATGCTCTTTTATTGGGCGCGTCTAGCCAAAAGGCGGGGGGCTTTGTTTCAGGTGTCTATTTTCGAAAAGCCTGGGTTTTTAACCGGCATCTGCGGGAACCTCTGCTCGCGGGTTGGCTCAGGGGCCATGCCCTTTATGCTGCCTATTTTCTTGCAGTTAGCCTTAGGCTTTAGTCCGGTTAGAGCCGGCCTTTTTATGCTGCCCCAGGCGATTGGCTCCATTATTGGCAAAAAAATCATTACCATTATTTTGCCAAAAGCGGGTTTTCGACGATTTTTACTGTTTAACACAATCTCGTTAGGTCTTATAGTTAGCTCCTTTTCTTTTTTAAGCTCTAACACTGAACATTGGCGGTTAGTAGTAGTTTTTATGATTTATGGAGCAATTAATAGCATGCAATTTACCGCCTTAAACTCCTTAATCTTGATTGATTTGAATCACCAAAAGGCGGGACCCGGCAACAGCCTTTTGTCGGTCGTGATTCAGGTCTGCTCCAATAGCGGGGTAGCCATGGGAGCGGCTCTTTTGGGCCTTTTCGCTCTTTTGGATCAAGGCGGGGCTTTTCGGGTCGATTTACCGTCCGACGCTATTTTTCAAAAAGCCTTTTTCGTGATCGGGCTGGTCATCTTAACCTCCTCCTTGATCATGCGGAAATTGCCTAACGACAGCCAAGGTCAAAATATCCAGCCTTGGGTGACCCATTAATTTGGCCTTAGTCGATTTTTGGGCGCCCCCTTTAGCCTTCGCTTATTTTGGGCGCCCCCTTTGGCCTCAGTCGCTTATTTTGATCGAGTTTTTTTATAGGTTTAGCCCCATGCTTTTTTTAACGCCTTTTGATTCTTCTAAGCCCATTAAACGACCAACCCTAAATCCGCGAAAATCGCCTTGTCGCTTATGTCCCCGCCAAAAGGCGAAATTTCGGCTAAAAAAAAGACTTTAAGCCTTTTCAAAGGGCTCGCTCCTTAATTTTAGGTCTTTTTTTTAGCTAATGGGCGAGCCAAACTTCCTTCGACTACCTTTCGCCCTTTTCTTTTTCGTCTTTATTTCCACTAAAATCTTTATATCACCATTAAACGCTAATAAAAATTTATTGTTTTATCAAATTTATATTGTTTTATTTATTATTTATTGATTCTTTTTAACGATAACACCTTATAATTGAGCTTAACAATCCATGAAATCAGCCCAAACTTTAAACCTAAGCCCCAACCTCGGGCCGTCCAAACCGATCTTAAAGACATTTTGGGTTAAGCCCTTTTTGGAGCGTCTTTCGGCTCTGGCCCGAAAATACGGGTTGCTTCTTATTTTCCTCTTTATTTGGGAGTTATCCGGCCGGGCCAATTTAGTGGACCAGACCATTGTCCCCTCGCTTTCGACCTCCTTAAGCTCGGTCGTCGAGATGTGGAACCATATCCACTTGGGCCTCCACATAATGGCCTCCTTAGGCCGGGTAATCATTGGGCTAATAATTGGCTTAGTCGTGGCCGTGCCTTTGGCCTTTATTTTAGGCCGGCTCTTACCCAACGTCGCGGCTAAGGTCGACGCGCTTTTACGGGTTTTTGGCCTAATTAACCCTTATTGCCTTTTTCCGGTCTTCGTCATTTTCTTTGGTTTGGGCGAAACTCCCAAAATCGCGGTCTTGGCCTGGGTTTCGGTCTGGCCCATCTACTTTAGCGCCCAAACCGCCTGCCGCAACGTCGATCCCCAGCTTTTAAAAACCGCCCGCTCCATGAACTGCGGAGCTTGGGCCATATTTTTTCGGGTCACGCTCCCGGCCACGATTCCGGCTATTTTTAACGGCGTTCGGATCGGGGTGGAAATGTCGTTTTTTATTCTCATCGCCGCGGAGATGACTGGAGCCACCGCGGGCTTGGGTTGGATAGTCCATAACGCTGGGGCCTCGTATCAGACGGTCCGGATTTACGGGGCCGGGATTTGCGTCGTCCTTTTGGGGGTCTTAATTAACCGCTTTCTTTTAGTTATAAAAAGAGCCTTTTTGTCTTTTAGCGAGGCCTTGTCCCCTTCTTGGCTCCAAAACGCCAAAGCCGACCACAAACCCATTAGTAAAACCACGGGCTACGTTTGGCTGATTGTTTTTGTGGTTTTAATGGTTTTTGGTTTTTACCAAGTCTTTAAGGCCGAAAACTTATTGCTCGACGCCACCCTGACCCCGGATTACCGGATCTGGAATAAGTAGATTAGCCCATAGCTAAAAAATAGCCAGGCTAAAAACCTCTTTTTTGGCTCGCCGCCAACAATTAAGGTCATCCTCGACATGAAATTTTGCCGAAAATACTTTTGCGTTTTAGCCTTTCTTCTTTTGTGGGAGGCCCTAACTCGCTTGGGGTTTTTAGACGCGTTATTTTTTCCGCCTTTTTCGGTGGTCATCGAGTCGATTATCCACCTCTTTAAGATCGGAACTTTAGGGCCCCACATTTCGGCGAGCTTATCCAGGGCTTTAAGTGGCTTTGCCCTAGCCACCATAGTCGGGGTACCTTTAGGCCTTCTCTTAGGCGGCTTTTATAAAAGCCTGAACGACGTTTTAGAGTTGCCTTTGGAAGTCTTTTCCCAGATCAACCCTTTTTTGTTGTTTCATATTTTGATTTTATTCATGGGTCTTGGCGAATCTCCCAAAATCGCCATCGTGGCCTGGACTTGCCTCTGGCCAACTTTATTTAGCTCTTTTAACGGAGCCGCCCAGGTCAACCCAGGCTTAATTAAATCCGGCCGGGCCTTTGGTTTACGCCGCTTAGCCTTAATCCGCAAAATCGTCTGGCCCGCGGCCGCGCCCACGGTCTTTACTGGGATTCGCTTAAGCCTTGGCTACTCCCTTTTTATGCTTATCGCCGCCGAGATGATGGGGGCCTCCAGTGGTTTGGGGTTTTTAGTCATCAGAAGCCAAGAAGCGTTTCAGCTGGACCGCGTCTACGCCTCAGTCGTGGTCATCGCTTTTTTGGGGCTTATTTTAGATGGGCTTTTATTTATCTTAGGGCGGAAGTTTTTGTCTTTATCATTAGAAAATTACTTAAATGTGGTTATTGAATAATCAATATTGTCATTATATCGAAAAAATAATGATTAAGATAAAGATAAAGATAAAGATAAATTTATAAATATTTAATTTTTTATCATTATTTTAACATATTAATCATTAACATATTAAGTAAACCTATTAGATTAATAACCAATACAATAAGTTTGATCTGTAAAACTACTAGCTTACTATTTAATACGATAATTTTACTAAGTAAAAAGTATTATATTAATAAATAATGCAATATAATTATTATATAAATCTATTATCTCAAAAATTAATATTATAACATTATTTAATAGTCATATGAGTTTAATTTTTTAAATATTTTATAAATTTTCATCATTTTTTATCGCGCCTATTCTCTAAAAATGGGATTTTTATTTAACTTTTTAATACCCAGGAAGTATTAATCATGCTTAAATTGATTGTATCTAAATTTCTTTTTGACCCTTTAGACTATTTTACCAAGACTAAGGGTCTGGCCGCGGCGACTTTTTTTAGCCTTATAGTTATGGCTATTTTTTTGACGAGCTCTTCTTTTTTGTGGGCCCAGAACCGAGACCTCGCCCTAGGCTATTTAACCCCTGACGGCGGGATCGCCATTTACGCGGCCATTAGCCAAGGTTATTTCGCCGAGGAAGGTCTTAACGTGACCCCAGTCGCCATCAAAGACGCGGCTAACTTTAAAACTTTAATCGAAAATAAGACCATCGTCGGCGGCGAGTTTACCGGCGAGGCCCTGGTTTTAGCCGCTAATGGCCTAAACATAGGTTTTACCGCCGGTCTGTATAGCGGTTTTTTAGAGATAATAGGTTTACCTTTAAACCCTGGCCAGATTACCTTAGTCACGGTTGACCCTCTGTCTGGTCCAGCCGTGGCCGCGGCCAGACGCTTACGGGCTTTGGGCCTTAATCCCGACCAAGACGTGAAATGGACCACAGCGCCCGAAGACCAATTGACTAAAACCTTACTCAAAGGCGCGGCCACGGACCTAGCTCGCTGGAACCTCGCGGCCCCGGCCCCCAAGGAACCTTGGGCCCCGGCCCAAGTCGCGAGCCATGACCATGGCGGGGGCCATGGTCATGGCGGCCAGGATCCCAAGGCTAGCGCAAAGAGCCCCGCGACCAGCTCCGACTTAAGTCACGGTCATAAGGCCGAAAACAAAGCTAGCCCTGACTCCGCGTCGCCAAGTCAACCGTCCGCCCATGGTCATGGCCCCACGCAAGACGCGGCCTTAAACTCAGCCGACCAAGACTCCAAGAGCGACTCTAAATACGCCATTATTTTCTCAGCCCGAGCTCTTTTACCCAAAGCCCCGCCCGGAGCCGCGCCCTCGGCTAATCCCCACGCCCATCATACGGCCGAGCACCACTTGTTTAACTCTTTTGTGGTTTTAAGCGGCCAGTTTATTAAAGACGACCAAAAAACGGCGGTGGCGGTCACCCGGGCTCTCATCCGGGGGGCGCGCTGGACCGGGGAGAACAAAGACCAAGCCGCTGATTTAGGCTTAGACAAAAAACTTTGGCCAGGGGATCGTCAAAGTCTAGTGGGCGAACTGGGCCGCTACATGTGGATGCCAGGCGTAAGTCAAGCTAAAGAACACCTAAAAACGTATATTCACGAGGGGATTGGCCGGGGCAAACTCCCAGCCCAGACCGACGAGAAGGCTTTTTTTGATAAAGTCTTCATTCAGTTACTCCCGGATTTAAATTAAAATTGCAAATAACTTGCTTATTTATAAAATAAAGGCCGTAAGTATTAATTTTATTAATATATTCGGTCTTTTTTTCTAAATCGAAAATTATAAATAACTAGTTTAAGAGTTTTTCAATTTTAGATCTGGGGCTTGGACCACTCATAATCAAATGGATAAAATTATGTTTTCCCCTCGCCATTTAATCATCTGGTTAAAGTATATATTCTCTTTTCACGTCTCCACGGACCGCTATTATAGTCGCTTATAATCGCTATTTCCGTCGTCAAGGCTATTTAGTTGACAACGACCTAAAAGATTAATATAAATCGCGTAAAAAATTTCCTAAACGCGTAAATCCCAATTTTTGGCTGTTTATAGCTATTTATAGCTGTAGATTGGGATTAAAGGGAAAGGTTTGTCTTAAAACAAATCGCGGCCCTAAAAGCTATGGGCGCCGTCGCCAAAAGGAATTACGCGAAAAATTTTTATCGGCGAATTCAATATATTTAGTCAGGTCAACAAAAAGCAAAGCGACATTTAGCTAATCAACATTCTTATTAAACAACGACTAAAGCGATCAGTTTATGGAGAACTGAAGAATGTTTATCAATCGCGCTTTTATATTTCTCGTTATTAACATATTTTTAATAGTTATTTATAATGGAACGTCATTGTCCCAAGATCAAGAATTTATAAGCGACCAAAAATTGTCGTTAGAAAGGATTGTCGTCATCGCGACGCCCGAAGGCAATCCCCTTGCAATAATCCTAAATCCTAAGGAAGCCCAATTGCCCCTCCCAGCTAGCGATGGGGCGGACTACTTAAAAACAACGCCAGGCTTTGCCGTGGTCCGGTCGGGGGGAGCTAATGGCGATCCCGCGTTTCGCGGCCAGTTTGGCTCTCGGCTCAATCTTTTAACCAATGGCGGCGTGATTTTAGGCTCCTGCCCCAATCGCATGGACTCGCCATCGTCGTACATATCCCCAGAGTCTTTTGACCAGATCACGATTATTAAAGGCCCGCAAACCGTTCTTTACGGGGGCGGGGCTTCTGGGGCGACTATCCGCTTTGACCGATTGCCGCCTAGTTACGACGAGTTTACCGCCAAAGCCGAAGTGGGCTTTTTAGCCGGATCTTATGGGCGGTTGGACGAATATATAGACGCCACTTTAGGCGACGCTAACGTCTACGCGAGGCTTAACGCCAACCATGGCCGCTCGTCGGATTATAAAGATGGCGACGGCCAAAAAGTCCCCTCGGCCTGGGAAAAATGGAACGTCGACCTGGCTTTAGGCTGGACTCCCCATAAAAACGCCGTCATTGAATTTAGCGCTGGCGGCGGCGACGGGGAGGCTCGCTACGCCGCTCGCGGCATGGATGGTTCGCGGTTTAAAAGAGAAAGCTTTGGCTTAAGATTCGAAAATCGCGAAATTTCGACTGTCTTAACCAAACTTGAAGGGGCCTTTTACTATAACCACGCCGACCATGTCATGGACAACTATCACTTAAGAAAACCTTCGGGAACTATGCCTATGCCCATGTGGAGCAACCCGACCCGGACGGTTTATGGCGGGAGGTTGGCCGCGACCATCTCGTTAGGCGAAAAGACACGGCTAACTAACGGCCTAGACGCTCAATTCGATAGACATGACGCGAGTTCCACGGCTAGCCCTAAAAGACGAAAAGATCTGGAAATCGATAAAATAGGCCTTTTCAGCGAGCTAAAAACCGAAGTTAGCCCTAATAACGTCATCATAGCCGGGCTTCGGGGCGACTACGCCAAAGCCAAAGACTTTCGCGTCCTTCCGGCTAACTACTCGGCCTACGAGCGGGAAAGACACAACGTTTTACCTAGCGCCTTTATCCGTTATGAGCGGTCTTTTGAAGGAATACCTCTCCAAACGTACATTGGCCTTGGCTATACCGAACGTTTTCCTGACTATTGGGAATTGACTCAAGTCAAAAACTTTCCCCGCGGCATGACCCCAACCCTATTTCGCGTTTTCCCTGATTTAAAGCCAGAAAAAACAGGCCAGCTAGATATAGGGTTTCAATACAAAACCGACAACTTGGATCTTTGGTTATCCGGTTACGCTGGAGTCATAAAGGACTATATCCTCTTTAAACAAGAAACGACAGTTGGCATGATGGGAACGACTATCAACTCCCGGACGCAAAACGTGGACGCGAGGACATTTGGCGGCGAACTTGGGGCTTCTTATTTATTTGTTAAAAAACTACGTTTGAGCGGAAGCCTCGCCTACGCTTACGCTAAAAATACCGACGAGGATAAACCTCTGCCTCAAATTCCACCTTTAGAGGCCAAATTTAGCGCGGATTACCAAACTCAGAATTCTCGGGCTGGCGTTTTATGGCGGGTGGTCGCCAAGCAAGATCGGGTGGCCATTAACGAAGGCAACGTAGTTGGCCGAGATTTCTCCCAAAGTCGCGGCTATGGCGTCTTTTCCATATACGCGGGCCACAAATTCGCTGATCGTTTAAATATAAGCGCTGGAGTCGATAACTTATTTGACTCCACCTATTCTGAACACTTGAATCTGGCTGGTAACTCTGGCTGGGGATATCCCGCTAACGTCCGAATAAACGAGCCTGGACGAATCGCTTGGGTTAAACTAACCGCTGTCTTCTAAATAATAAGATAACTTAAAATTATAAAATAAATAAATCTAGCCTCGCTTTGTTATTTTTAGAAGCGGGGCTAGATATATTATATTCATTATCTTAATGGCAACTATTTTGATGTTTTATTATTCTTGGATATAATTGGAGTTAAAAAATTATCCCCTGAGTAACTTAGTTTCTGAATCAATAGACTACAATTATTTAGTCAAATAAGGTTTTATATATTCGTCTTCAAATAGATATTATCATATAATTATCAAACATTTTATATTTAAACGGATTCACTTATTCCTCAAATACCCTCGCCTTTAGAAAAAGAGATTTTCTGGTCTAAGGCGGAGCCTTTTAGTCCTGACCTTTTTTTTTAGATTTCGCCGATCTTAAACCGCGCCCAAAGAAGACCGTTTTTTAAAAAAGAGCTAAAGTGATAAGATCTAATAAACGGCTAGTTTTTTACTTCGGACTATCGACTTTTTACCGTGAAAACAAATATTTTTAAAAAAAATTATTTTTCATGACTTCGGGGTGACGAGCGAGTCAGGAAAGTTTTTGGGGAGTTAAGACGGGCTTATGATTTTAAAATTTACGGTTTTATTTTTGACCTTGACCCTTTCGATCTTTTTTTTAGCCGCTTCGGCCGAGGCTTTGCCCCCGGCCGAAGCCCAAAGGGTGGAAAAATTCTTAACCGCTTTAAGCCAGGAAAAGGACCTGGTCTTTATCCGCAATGGATCCGAATACCCGGCTAGTCGGGCGGTCAGGCATCTTCGTCGCAAGCTAAAAAGCTCCCAAGATAAATTACGGACCGCCGATGAATTTATCGACCAGGTGGCTTCCAAATCCAGTCTTTCGGGCAAACCTTATTTGATCCGCCAAAAAGACGGGGTCAAAGAAGAGGCGGGACCGTATTTTCATAAGCTTTTGGCGGCCAGCGACTAACCCGCCTTAAAAAACGTTTTGTCAAGCCGGCTAAAATCCTTTTTTGGTTTTTTTTCCGGCTTTATTTTTGGCCACTAAAAAAAATTAAGATCGTTTTTTTGGATTATTTAAGGCTCCAAAGCCAAAGCCGATGATTTTTTTATTCCTTGGCTCTGATTTTCTTAACCCTGGCCACTGACTCTCGTAAACCTTCTGGATGATTTAAGCCAAAAAACGCGGAAAAAAAAATTAAATTCTCTTAAAAAAAAGCGATTATCTTCTTGACATTTTTGAGCCTAAGACCTAAAATAATTTTTAGACTTAATAAACAAATGTGGCCTTAAATTTTTGACCAAAAAAAGCTTTTGACCTCAAGAAAGTTTTGGATAATTTTTTTACCAATTAATTACGTGGCTCGCGCGAGTTTTTGGTTTGATTTTTACTAAAATTTAAAAGATTTGTTTTTAGGCTCTTTTACGGGACATTTTTCTTCCAATTCTATTGCCTTTTTTTCTTTTTATCCTATCTAGTGAGATTCATTACAATCAGCTGGATCGCCGGTGGCGGCGTAGCCAAGGGGTTAAGGCGTCGGTCTGCAAAGCCGATATCGGCGGTTCGACTCCGCCCGCCGCCTAAAAACGCTTATTGCGTAACGCGATTTTTTTGTCTTCCGGGTCAGAAAAGCTTTGTTCGCGCGGCTCATTTTTGACCTTAATATTATCGCGTGGCCTTATGGCGTTTTTCTATCTTTATTGTGGTTTAAAACGCGTTGTTTAGCTAAAATCCTCCGCCGCCGACTTATTTCCCTGATAAGTCGGCGTTTTTGTCTTTAAAAGCCTTAAAGCCTTAGCCTTGGCCTTATGGCCGGCGCCTAGCCTTAAAGCCAAAGTTCAAATCCTTTTTGGCTTTTTTAACCTTAAACCTTTTTCAAAAGGGCTTTGGCTAAAAAAAGTAGCTTAGCTTTAAAAGCCTCTTTTTAACTTTCCCTTGACAACCACTAACCGCTCTAATTAAAATCCCCTAATCGCTCTAATTCAAATCGCTAATCGCGACCAATGTGTTTTGCGCCTTTTTCGGCCTTTTCTTGACCCTCTTAGTCGCCTATTTTTTGTTTTTTGGGAGCTTTCCTTGACTATGACCGCTTTAAGCCGAGCCCAAGGCTGTCTTTTAGGCCAATTAGCCGGAGACTCTTTAGGGGCTTTAGTCGAGTTCCAGAATACGGCTCAGATCAACGCGGCTTACCCTAATGGGGTTCGCTTTTTGGCCGACGGCGGAACTTGGAATATTCTCGCGGGCCAACCCACCGACGACTCGGAGCTGGCCTTGGCTTTGGCTAGAACCTTAGTTAAACACGGGACTTACGATTCTAAAGAAGTCTTTAAGGCCTATCAGGACTGGTTAAACTCCAACCCCTTTGACATTGGCCGCACGGTTAAAGGCGCCCTGACTGGCCGACTAAATCAAAAGAGCCAGGCCAACGGAGCCCTGATGCGGGTCAGCCCTTTAGGGATCTTTGGGGTCAACGCGCCATTTGAGACTTTAAAAAGTTGGGCCTTAACCGACGCGACCCTCACTCACCCTAATCAACTCTGTCAAGAGGCCAACGTTCTTTACGTCCTGGCCATCGCTTTAGCCATTAAAACTGGGCCGACCCCTTTAGAGCTGTATCGGGCTATCTTGGACTGGGCTAAAGAATTTAAAGTCGATCCCACTCTTTTAGAAGCCGCCCAAAAAGCCAAAGACCAGCCTCCTGACTCTTACGTCAAAAGCATGGGCTGGCTTCTTATCGCTTTTCAAAACGCTCTCTATCAGTTGGTAAACGCCCCGAACTTGGAGGAGGGTCTAGTCGATACAGTCGGTCGAGGTGGGGACACGGACACTAACGCGGCCATCTGCGGGTCTCTCTTGGGCGCGGTTTATGGCCTTACGGCGGTCCCAACCCAATGGCGAGAGGCGGTCTTAAACTGCCGACCCCAAGCCGGTCAGCCCGGAGTCAAACGCCCGCGGCCGGAAATTTATTGGCCCCAAGACGCTTTAGAGCTAGCCGCTTACCTTTTAACTGGGGAAAAGGTCGCCCTAACCACTTCCTAACCAACTATTAAACCGCGACCAAGGCGACCAGCCACGACCGCGCCGACCAGCGCGACCAAGGAGAGCAAGGAGACCAGAGCGACCTCGGCCTATCATTAATACATAGGAAAATATAGGGCTAAAACCAAGTAGGTCCGTTAGGCTTAAGCGTATTTTAGTTTACTATCGGACAGGAATCTTTGAGACAATCTTATTTATCAGTTCAACGACTTGCATTGACAAACTTGAATCTTCAACACACCAATTACAAAAATGCTCGCAATTATTGATTATAATATTATAATCATCATAATTAAGCCGAGACTCAGCCCTTTTAATAACCTCTAATGGCGAATATCTTGGATTACTGTGCTTGACTAACGTCGGAGTCTCGCCACTCGCGAACTCTTCTAAAGTGGTCTTGGTCACCTGGCCTTTAACCTTGGTTGGCTCTAAATCGGTATAGTGGATAACCTGACCTTGGCCGACGTAGATACCGTGGTGCGCGTAAAACCGCCGGGCGACCTTAATATGTGATCCTAGAGGAAATTTTTCCATAAAATCACCCTTATAATCATCATTAACGATTAAATAATAATGACCCTCTGAGGTCTAAAAGGTCGCTAAAGGACCCCCCATAGCGGCGTTTAGATTTTCCTTGTTTTGACGGGAAATAACTCGCCTTTGACCGTCAGCGTCTCGACTTAAGGAGCGTCTCAACTTTTTTTGGCGACGTGACCTTGAACAATATTTCTTATCGACCAAGGTCACGACGAATAGGGAAAACGGTAGACGACGACTTGTTTAGCGGGAAAAAACGTCTAGGCCAGACCTAACCTTACGCGTCAGATCTAGGTTGCCCTATAAAAAGGACTTTTTTTAAAACTTTAACTTGGCTAATCTTTCGGCCGCTTCTTTAAGCCGAGGGACTTCCTGGACCAAGGCGATCCTTGCCCAACCTTCCCCCGACGGCCCAAACCCATTGCCCGGAGTCACGACCACGCCCGCCTCGTTTAAGACCTTCGACGCGAAATCCGCCGACTTTAAGCCACTGGGGACTTTAACCCAGACGTAAAAAGTGTATTCCGTGGGAAAAACCGTAAGACCAGCCGCCTTTAAACCTTGGACGACCGTCTCCCGCCTAGTTTGATAAAGCCGCCCCATAGCCTCAACCGAGTCTTGGCTACCCTCTAAAGCCGCCATGGCCGCGAACTGGACCGCTTGAAAGACTCCAGAGTCGACGTTGCTTTTAACTAACCCCAATCCTTTAATTAAGGTGGCCGATCCCGCGGCCCAGCCCACGCGCCACCCAGTCATGTTGTAAGTTTTAGATAGAGAATGGAACTCAATGGCCCGCTCTTTGGCTAAAGGAGCCTGTAAAATACTAGGATGGGGTCGACCTGACCAGGTGACTTCAGAATAAGCCGCGTCCGAGGCCACGATGAGATCGTACTCTTTAGCTAAAGCCAAAAGCTCTTGATAAAAATCTAAGCTCGCCGAAGCCCCAGTGGGGTTATTGGGGTAATTAACCCAGATAATCTTGGCCTTTGTTAGAATATCTTTGGGGATAGCCTTTAAATCGGGCAAAAAGCCGTTTTTCTCCAAAAGAGGGGTAAAATGAACCGTCCCCCCAGCGAAAATAGTCCCACTACGGTAAACCGGATAAGCCGGTTCTGGGGCTAAAACCAGATCCCCGGGATTAACAAAGGCCAAAGGAAACTGGGCCAAACCCTCTTTGGAGCCGATTAAGGAGCAGACCTCGGTCTTGGGGTCAAGGTCTACCCCATAGCGCCTCTTATACCAGTTAGCCACGACCGTCAAAAACGAGTTCATGCCAGAGTAAACTGGGTACTGATGATTTTTGGAGTCAGCGGCGGCCTCGTTTAAGGCCTGGATTATATGGGGCGGGGTCGGTCGGTCTGGATCGCCTACCCCTAAATCAATGACGTCCACCCCCTTGGCTTTGACTTCGTCTCGGATCCGGTCTAGTTCTTTAAATAAATAGGGCGGCAGAGCTTTTAGCCGCTCGGCGAACTCAATGGGCATGGCGTCCTCCCGTCAACTCCACAAAAAAACTCTTAGGTCAAAAAGACTTCTAAATAAAGCCCTTTAAACGCCTAAGAAAAAAAGCCTTTTTAAAAAACAAAAAAAACTAAGAACCTACAAAAAACTAAATCTCGCCTAAAATATTACGACAACCGTTTTTTTTAGGATTTAGCGGCCGCCTCAGTATTTACCCCATAGATCCGCGGCCATCTCCCTTAACTTAAATCTTTGAATCTTGCCGCTAGCCGTTAAAGGAAATCCCGGCACGACCTTCAC
>JAIROO010000188.1 GCA_031257535.1 Deltaproteobacteria bacterium | reverse complement strand
ACCGCTACGTTCAAAAAATGCTAAACTGTAAAAATCGGCCTAATAATATGTTGGCTGTCTTGAAAGCATTTTAGAGACAAATTTTATAGCGTTAAAAAAAATCGGGAATTACGGATAATTTTCAATGGGCCTTAAAATTTTTCCCCTGGCCTTGGTAGCCATAACTTCTGTTTTGTAAAAAAGCTTCCTTGCCGCCGGTGGGACGGCCGCTTTCTTGAGAAAGAAATTTCAGGCTTCTGTCGTGGTTTTCACGAACTGAGTTCTTTCGGCGTTAAGCGCATAAGCGTGTTCGACATCAGAAGACAGTCGCCGACACAGTTGCCGCGCCGGCCTATAAAAGGAGACTTTCAGGGCCGGAAAAATTAAATAAAATAACCCTTTTTTGTCCTTATAATATTTGGTGCAAAAACACCAAATATAGCGCAATATTTAGATATATAAAGTTGATTTCCATGTAAGGGTTTTTACGAGGACATCGCCTATGATCCAGCTAATATTAATATATAGACAGAGTTGTTGTCTAATCTTTTTTTCGGCGTTTTTCTTCGCGGTTTTTTGTTTAAACTCAAGGGCCTTGGCTCAGGATCCGAGTCCAACTATAATCAAGGTTGCCGGTAAAGCTGAAATTATAGAGCGAGGCCGCCGCTTGCCGATCCGGGAAGGCCAGCGACTGCTTGCGGGTCAATCCATTGAATTGATCGGCGGCGGCGAAGTCAGGCTCACGACGGTCGATGGCAAGATCAAGATTAGGATCGTCGGGGGCACGACTGTCCGATATGATGGTCTCGTCGAGGCCAACAGTCAACCTTGGGCGGCTGGCCCCACCTATCAAACGGCTGGGCAAGGGGATTCGACCCCGCAATTTCGACCGACTAAAGGCAAACTGGAAGTGGAGGTCGCCCCCGGCCAGCGTCTTCGGATTCTTTGTCCTTTGATCTTAGCCGCGGTCAGAGGAACCTTTTTTACTGTTACCGTAGAAGCCGACGGAAGCTCGCGGGTCGACGGTTTTGATGGCCAATTGGCCTTTTACGGCCGTCAAGGCGAGATGGGCTTAATTAGACCAGGTCAGAACGTCCAAATCAGGGCCAATGACTACTCCGCCTTTTTGGCCAAAAAAGGGGTTGAGGTGCCTGACGCCGATTGGCGTAAGGTCTCGGCAAAAGATCAAAAGAGCGTTGACAATCAGACCCTAGGTCCTATTTTTTCCCCAAATAGCGATCTGTTAGTGGCCGTTTTAAGCAACTCGGACGCTTCACCCACCGCTGGCCTTGAGGCTTTGGCCTTAGAGAGATCGGCCGACGAATCTGGCTCGATTTTCGCGGCTGAGTTAACCGACAACGCGGTCGATGACGCCTCGCGAATCATGCCCGCCGCTTCCGAGATTGTTCCCCAGTCGCCTGTTTTGGATGTAGGCCTACGAGATATGCAGCCGCTTAGTATCCGAATTCCTCTTGGCCACGTAACTGGGGAATTTACGTTGCCTGGTTTTATTCATCCTTTTGCAGGGTATACCGAACTAGTTGTCGCTAACAAATTCAACTTCGATCTTGATTTTAACACAGGCCAGATTTCTAACGCGTTGTTCGATATCTCGTACGCTATAGGTTTTTACGCGTTTTCATACGGATACAACGAATTGTCAGGTAACTCTGGAACAGGCGCGGTCGATCTAAATTCTTTGCAGTTTTCCATTTCTAATTTCAATTCCGCTAATAGTCATTATTCAGAAGGTATCGTGCCGAGCTCGACTGGCCATGTTGGGCCTGGGACCGTCATGGCCGGATCCCTCGCGCCTTTAAATTTAGGCTCCGCCAGTGGGGTTCTCGCGTTAGATTACGTGACCACTAACGCGATCGCGCAGACAGTTATGCCCACAAGCCTAAATTTTGCCGGCCTTATCAAAGACAAACCTTATTATGAGGTTAATGGTTCTTTTAATCTACCAGCTAGTGCTAATAATATATCACAAAATTATTTTAAGTTTGATTTATATGCAGATGGGCAAATTAAAGATGGTCGCGTCTCAGTAGGCTATGAAGACTCTACCTACAGCAATACACCTGTCTATTTTGATTTTTTTAATGGCACAGGATCAATTTTAAGTTCAAATTTTAACGTTAATTTACCTAATGGAATGCTTTATTATAAAGTTGGCATGGTAAATACTGTAAGTTATAGCGTTAGTGGCGTTTTGCAGGGTTCTATGAGTTCGTCGGATCCAGTTGTTGGCGACCAAGTGATCGGTGGCTCTTTTACGGGCGATTTTACTCTCGCGGGGCCGCCAGTTTGGGTGCCAACGACGCTTTCGATTAACGACGGCGATGTCGTGGAGGCCGGCGCTGGCGATCGAATTCCTAAACCTTTATATTAATAAGAGGACCAACAATTGGTCCATTTTAACAAACGCCAGGCTTTACGCGAAGACTTCATTTTTGAGGTTATGGTCTCCTGTCGCGGTTTTCTAAGTTATAAGCTGTTATCCGAAATTTCGGATAACAGCTTATAACTTGCTACCTCATAAGCCGCGTCACTAAAGAATTTTAAAAATTCGTAACTAAATTTCCCCTCGGAAATTATTTTAACATTTAGTGGGCGCAGTGAAAAGGCACGCTTATCTAGTGGACTGAGATGTCAATCCGGCAACTAACTACTCTGGCCGGTAGCACTGTGGAAGTCATAGATGTAACGAAATGGCTTGAGCCCTTGGTCTAAAGTCCCCTATAGGAGGGCCGCGAGCGCGTAGGCCGCAAAGTGAGTGAACACAGAGCAGGCCTCAAAATGGAAATCACGGAAGCCGGTGATGTATTATCCGTATTGACAATGTCTTAATTTATTCCCTTAGTACTTAATAGATCAAAATAAGTCCAATTCAAGCTATCAAATATTAACTCAAGATCTCCATTATAACAGAACTTATGTTGAGCGTATTCTTCGTACAATAGACAAATGGCCTATGGTTTTTATTTTTACAATTTTAGCTATATCAGGTTTATTTATACAAAAAATATATTTTTTAGTATATTTGGTATTTTTATCGCGCTTTTATAGTTGATTTATTTTAGTTATGATTCTCGTAATTCTTATACAGCTATACTATTTTTATTTTTTTCAATTGGAATATCTATTGAATATTTATTTATACTAAAATATGAACAATTGAAATTGTTTTTTTAATACTAAAGTAAAATTATTTAGAATTAATTATGCTAAAAAAATTTTCTATATTTCTTTATTAGTTTTAGTAATTTCAATTTTTTATGCAATATTAAAATCTGATAACATTAAAAAATCTTTATATAAACGTCAAGATAGACAAGTCCTATATATAGACTATAAAGAACATGACAAAAAATTTATTGTTGACTTGTTGAATAATGATAAAGATTCAATCTTCATTACTAATGATCTTTTTATACAATATATTTACAGAAACTATAATTCACGATTAATATTTACATTAAAATCAGATAATTTTGGAGATAATTATAATACTTTGATTGATTTAATAAAAAACTATAACAATAAAACAATATACTTATATTTAACGAAATACGACAATATTGATTTTATCAATATAATTGAAAATAATTTTAAATTATTGTTTTTTTGAATAAGGGCTCTTATACGAAATTGACGATAAATTCAAGGCTAAAGTTATTAATCAATTAATTATTATTCTATTATTTTTAAAAATATATAATTTTTATATATATATAAAAAATGGTCTAAAAGCCTCTATATGAGAGCCGCGAGCGTGTCTGCCGCAAAGTGAGTGAACACTGAGCAAGCCTCAAAATGTAAATTGTGGAAGCCGACCCTGCCGTTATATCTTGGAAGGCCGTTGTCTTATAAGAAGGATGGAGGAGTTCAAATTATCCCTTCACCCTGAGAAAACCAGGCTTATTGAGTTTGGTAGGTTTGCGGCGGAAAACCGTCGTCGACGTGGCGAAAAGAATCCAGAGACATTCGACTTCCTTAGGGTTTACTCATATTTGTTCGATAACCAGGTTGAATCGGAAATTTAAACTGCTTAGGATTACCATCAAGAAGATATTGAGGGCCAAGTAACAGGATCTCAAGGAAGGGCTCAGAAGAAGGATCAACTGGAAGATTTCAGACGTTTTGGAGTTGGTTACGTCGGGTACTCAATGGGTATTTCGCCTATTACGCCGTTCCCGATAATTTGTCCACTCTTGGCAGGTTTGCCTTCCTACTCGGTCGTCTATGGTTCTGGACTGTTAACAGGAGGAGTCATAAATCTCGCATGAATTGGGCAAAATTTGCCCCTATCATAGATAGATATTTCCCTAAACCCTTAAGAGCGCATCCTTATCCGAATCAGCGCTATGCGCGGCCTATTTATTAAAGGTCCGCGCGCTCACGTCCTATCTAATTGAGGAGCCACGTGCGTCAATCGCGCCTTAGGGGATCTGTGCGGGGGGGCCTGAAATGGCCCTTCCTACCGCGACAGTTTATTTATTTTATAGTTATTTTATTATTAACTGGTTTATGATTATGTTTGTTATTGTTAAATGTATTATTAATAATTTTAACGTTTCATATATTGATGATGGAACTAAATATAATGAACTTTTTGAAAATTTTCTTCTTGGCCAGGTTAAAAGCGATTTAATAGGCTCATTTCCCGATCGTAAAACCTGGCGCGTTGAGGCTCTAGATCGGACTTTTGTCGTTAAACGAATCAGCGCGATCTCAGGCCCAGCTAAAAGACATTTTTGGGACATATTCGTGGGTTGCCATTTTTCCCGCTTACTACGCGAAACCTGGATGACGATTGAACGAGGTTGCGATTTTATACCGCGAGTTTACCTGGCCGCGGAAAAATATTCTGGCTGGCGGCGTTGCGTGGACAGTTATCTATACCAAGCCCAGAAAATATTTTTAATTTTCGCTGTCACGAAGAAGGAAGCTTTTACGGTCTTTGACACAATGTATTTTACCATTTGCAAAGACAACCAAAAGCGTTTTCTATATTAA
>JAIROO010000089.1 GCA_031257535.1 Deltaproteobacteria bacterium | reverse complement strand
GCCCAAAAATAATTGAGGGAAAACCGTGATTTAAAAATTTCTTCCCAAGCAGTTGATCACCTTTCCAAGCGACACCATAGCTGCTGTAGAAAGAAAAATCCAAAATTAGAATTGCTGACGGCTTTAAGTCTTGATTGTCGGAAATCGTGGTTTATGCTAATATGTTTACAATTTTTGAGCCACTATATTCGTAAGTCAGACGCTATTTTAAGACGCGATCTTTTTGTCCATTATCGCTTAAATTGTCGCTTTGGAGATTAAGTTGTCGGATTTGGTCATTGTCCACAAAAATCATCCCGAGGCCGCCTCTCTGGCCCATGAGACCGCGACCAAGCTTAGTTCCGCCCACCGGGTCTTTGTGGAAATTTCCGACTTTGAGGGAGTCCGGGCTAAACCGCCAGCGGACTTTCAACCGCGCCTAGTCATCTCTTTGGGTGGCGACGGCACGTTATTATACTCTTCCCGGGCCTGGGGCTTAGATGGGACGCCTATTTTAGGGGTTAACCTTGGCAACTTGGGTTTTTTAGCCGAGGTAGAGCCAGTCTGGCTGGACGAGCTCTTGGCCTCCGCCTTAGACGAGTCCGCCTCCATTGAGACTCGGCAAACTTTAAACATCGACGTGACCAGAGGCGCCGAAAAATTGTCCTCTTTTACGGTTATTAACGACGCCGTCATTAATAAAGGGGCTCTGTCGCGGATAATGAATTTAAAGCTCAGCATGGCGGGCTCGACTTTCTGGAATTTTCGCGCCGATGGGCTAATCTTAGCCACCCCCACTGGGTCGACGGCCTATAATCTTTCCGCGGGCGGGCCAGTGGTTTACCACAGCTTAAACGTGGTCATCGTCACCCCCATCTGTCCCTTTACTTTGTCGAGCCGCTCTTTGATTCTCCCTTTAGATCTTGAGCTCCAAGTCACCGTGGACCAAGACGCCACTGACGCCCATTTAACTGGGGACGGTCAGGTTTACTTGCCCCTCAACCCTGGAGATCTGATTCGGGTTAGCCACTCCAAAACCGCCTTACGCCTCATCGCCAACCCTCATCGCCAATACTTTGACGCTTTAAAACTTAAATTAGGCTTCTTTAATAACGAAAGACAATACTAACTTTATTTAAAGTTTTTAAATTTTTTTAAAACTTACTGATTTTTTTAAAATGTATTGATTTTCTTGTTAATATACCATTAATTGTTTTAATAACCTATTTGTTTATAATATGTCTTAAGTCAATACATGACATACATGAAACGATAATAGCCATCAATAGCCCTTGACACTGGTCTTAAGGCTTTAGTGGCCACGTTTATGAGCTATATCTGGGAAGCGTAAAGAGCTTTAGCTGGGAAATTTTAAGAGCTTTAACGGGGAAATTTTAAAAGATTTTTAAAGGAGAACTTTAAGTTTGAAAATGGCAAGATATAAGCGGTTAACCCTAAACGGGCTTAAAAAAAAGCTTTTGGCGGTTAGTTGGTCGGTAAAACTATTAATCTAGTGGTTTGGCGAGTCAGTTTATGGTATTTAGCCGACCCTTAAAGCCTAATTTAGCTTTAATCAAACCTTAAGGTTAATAATAGTACCCAACATATCGTCGACCGCGCTAATGGGTTTGACATTGGCCTGATAAGCCCGGTTATGGAGGATCAGCCCCACCATCTCAATGGCCACGTCAGTGTTGGAAGTTTCTAAAAAGCCCTGAATGGCTCCTTTGGAGCTAACGGGCAGACCAGCTACGGGTTTAAGAGCCCCCGGGGTTTGGCTCATTTTTTGGGTTAAGGCGCCGACCCCTGAGTATGAAGGTCGTTCCTGATACAAGGTTCGGCTGGCCTTAAAGCGGTCCGTCGGAACGTTGGCCAGGTTATTAGCGATAACCTGAGTCCCAACGCTAAACGCGCCTAACGCCGTAACCGAAGGATAAAGGGCGCCAATGAGGGACATGGTCGTCTCCTTTTAAGCGGGGCCCATTCTTTGAGGGCGTTAATCGAAACTCCCCCAGTATAGCCTTAAAAAAACTCGTCGCCAAGAAAAATTTTTCCTCGCCCGGCTGACAAAAGTCCATTTCTTTTCTATAATAACCTATTAGCCTTATATTTTTTCTTTAGGCCCAATTTCGATCGGTTGACCCCAAGGCGCCAGACAAGCTTATTGGTCCCTTACGTTTTTTTCCCGGGCCGCCTTAAAAAACAGTTTTCTTGGTTCAAATCAGGCTTGTTTTAGATCTCAAGAACGGGTAATATTCCTTTCGGCTTACCCTCTTATGTCCGGACAATTTTGTTTTCTGGGAATAGGCTTTTGATTTTAAGTGTTGATTTTAACCCGTAAAATAGGCGAGACCGTCGCCATTGGCGACGACATTAAGATTCGCGTGGTGGACGTCAAAGGCCACCAGGTGCGTCTCGGCATTGACGCGCCCATTGAGTGGGCCGTGCACCGGGAAGAAGTTTATCTTAGGATCCAAGAGCAAAACTTAAAATCCCAGTCCACGGCCACCGTGGATCTGGAGTCCGCGGCTCGGCTTTGGGACTCCTTGCCTTTAGCCACAAAACCCGATAAACCCTAAAAAGAGCCTTTTCGCGACGCTATGATCAAGATCGCCACTGACAGATTTGGGGACATGGAGTTTTCCGAGGAATCTATTTTACGCGTTTTAGGCGGAATCATAGGTTTCCCCGAACTCTTGGATTATGTCCTTATCCAAAGGCCCAACGACGCCCCCTTTTACTGGTTGCAGTCCATAAACGATCCAGCCATGGCCTTAGTTTTGCTCGATCCCTTGGTTTTTAAGCCCGACTACCGACCAATTTTACCCGCTGGGTTAGTCGCTGAGCTAAAAGCCCACCCAGACGGAATCTCCCTCTTCGCCATTGTGACGATTCCCAAAGGCCGCCCCCAAGACATGACGGCCAATCTTTTAGGCCCTTTAGCTATCTGCCCGCAAAGCCACCTGGCCCGACAACTGGTTCTTGATGAACGGATCTACGCCCATCGTCACCCCATCCTTGGTTGACCCAAAACTAACCGGTCCGCCCAGCCCAAACCGGGAACTTTTGGTCAAGTTTCGGTCTTACCTCGCCATAAGGGCCCGTTCTCGGCACACCATCCGGTCTTATCTCGGGGATCTGGCTCAATTGGGAGAGGTTTTAGGCCAAAAATCATTTTTAACGGCCACTAAAGAGGAAATCCGGGCTTTTATCTTTAAGTTACGGGCCCATCGCGACAACGCGGCCATCGCCCGGGCTCTGTCGGCGGTCAAGACTTTCTACGCTTGGTTAGGGCAAGAAGGCCTTATAGCCGAAAACCCGGCCCTATTAGTTAAACGGCCCAAAACGGCCCAAAAAAAACCTCTTTTTCTGTCCCCGGCCGAAGCTTTAGACCTTTTAGAGGGCCCGACCGAGCCGTTCCTTTTAGAAAAAGCCCTAAAGTCCAAAAACTTAGCTTGGGAAGGGGATCCGCCAATTAATACTGACCTTGGCCCGGTCGTCTCGCCAAATAATAGCCTTAACCTGGGCCAGGGAGTCGCTTTGGCTAAGGGAGCCGACCCGACCGGGGGAGCGGAGCCAGGGCCGTTAGTCGCTAACCTGACCTTAGGAGCTGAGCCAGGGCCGTTAGCCGCTAACCTGACCTTAAGAACGGAGCCAGAACCATTAGACTCCGACCTCACCTTAGGAGCGGAGCCAGAACCGTTAGCCGCTGACCGCCACCCGGCCCAAAACCTCGATCCGGGCCAATACCTCGATCCGACCCAAAACCCCAGTCTCGCTAAACGGGACCAGGCCATTTTGGAGCTTTTATACTCCTCGGGTTTACGGGTTGGCGAGCTGGTGAGCTTAAACTTAAGCGACCTCAATCTCGGGGCCCTAACGGTCTTGGCGAGATTAGGCAAAGGGGGTAAAGACCGCCTCGTCCCCTTAGGTCGCCCAGCCGCGGCCGCTTTACGGGCCTGGCTTTTGGCGAGACCGACTTTAACGACGGCCAAAACCCCTTTAGAAGCCCTTTTTTTAGGCGCCAAAGGTGGTCGCTTAGGCGAGCGCGAGGTCCGACGCCTTTTAGACCGGCGCTTAAAGCTGACCGGCTTAGACGAGCGCTACCATCCCCACAGCTTGCGCCACAGTTTCGCGACGCATCTATTGGCCGCGGGCGCCGATTTAGTGGCTATCCAAGAAATGCTCGGCCACAAGAGCTTAGGGGCCACCCAACGTTACGCCCATTTGGATATCGAGGCTTTAAGAAAAGCCTATAAAGCCCACCCGAGGGGCTAGTTAGCTTTTTAACGAAAGGAGTCGACCTTGGAAAAAACTCGCGGTTTAGGCAAAACCCGCGGCACGACCATAATTTTAGTCCGGCGCGATAGCCAGGTGGCCATCGCCGGCGACGGCCAAGTCACCTTTGGGTCCACGGTCTTAAAAGGCACGGCCAAAAAAGTCCGCCGCCTTTACCAAGACAAAATCATCTGCGGTTACGCTGGGGCTACGGCCGACGCGCTGACCATTTTAGAGCGCTTTGAGGACCAGCTGTCCAAGTATAGTGGCCAGCTCACTCGAGCGGCCGTGGAACTGGCTAAAAGCTGGCGCTTAGACCGGGGCTTAAGACGGTTAGAAGCCTTTTTATTGGCCGCGGATCAGGACGTGAGCCTAATGATCTCCGGCTCGGGCGACGTTTTAGAGCCCGACGACCAGGTTATGGCCATTGGCTCGGGCGGTCCTTACGCCTTAGCCGCGGCTCGAGCCATGATCCAAGAGGCCCCCAAGCTTACGGCTAGCCAAATCGCCCAAAAAGCCCTAATCATCGCTGGCCAGATCTGCGTCTACACTAACTCTAATATCCAGGTGGAAACCCTACCCAAAGGGACGTCAGAAACTAAATAGCCTTAAAAAAACCATAATGTCCGCTTAAGAGCAAAAACCAACTTTAGCTCTAAACAAGCGGCGTTAAATACAAGGCCTTTACTTTTTTAATATAAAGCGGAGTTAAATAAAAAAAATATCTAACTTTTTTTAAATATTTTGCTCTGTTAATTATAATAAATAATGATAATGTTGTTTAATATAATAATCAGATAAATATAAAAACTGCTCTGATCTTTTTTAATACCAAAATCGCCATTAAATATAAGGACTTTTCTAGCTTTTTTTAATATAAAACACCGTTAAATATAAGGACTTTTCTGATTTTTTTATATAAAGCCATTAAACATAAAGTCTTTTCTGACTTTTTTTAATTAAAACCACCGTTAAATAGAAAGATTTTTCTTGTTTTTTATACCAAAAACGTCGGTAAATATAAAAGACTTTTCTGACTTTTTTAATATCAAAAACGGCGGTAAATACAAGCTTTTTTACTAACTAATTTTTACATAAATCGCCATTTAATATAAGGCTTTATCTAATTTTTAACTATAAACACATATTAATATATTGTTGCCTTAGCAATAAATAAATATTAAGCGTAATATTTTTTAGCATTTAAAATAGATAAAGTTTAAAAATAATTTTTTAGCTTATTTTAAATATCAATCACTTGTTGTAGTGACTTAAATAAACATTATCAAGCCAAGTTTTATTGGCTAACTAATTAAATCATTCGCGAATTTCCCGTTAAAGATTAATTTAGCGCGAATTAGACTTCGCTCGAAAGTAATTGTCCATGAAACCCCCTTTAGACAAGTCAAAACCCATTGACCCCCTAAACCTCACCCCGAGGGAAATCGTCGCCGAGCTGGACCGCTACATTATCGGTCAGAGCAAGGCCAAACGAGCCGTGGCCATCGCCCTTCGGAACCGCTGGCGCCGGCTGATGGTCCCGGAAGAGTTTCGCGAGGAGATCGCCCCGAAGAACATCATTATGATAGGACCCACGGGCGTCGGTAAAACGGAGATCGCTCGCCGCTTAGCCAAGCTGACCCGCTCCCCTTTTATTAAGGTCGAAGCCTCCAAGTACACCGAAGTGGGTTACGTGGGCCGGGACGTGGAGTCCATGATCCGCGAGCTAATGGATTTGGCCGTCAACCTGGTCCAAACCGAGGAAAAAGAGAACCTGGCCGCTAAATCCGCGGAAATAGCCGAAGATCGGCTCTTGGACCTCCTTCTGCCGGAGATGAAACAGACCGAGATCTTTGCCGATGAAGAAACCCCGGGCCGCAAAACTAGCTCCTTAACCCGAACCAAACTTCGCAAAATGCTCCGCGAAGGCCGCTTAGACAGCCGGGTCGTGGATCTAGAAGTCGAGCAGTCCTCGGCCAACCAGCCCATAACCCGGATTTTTACCAACATGGGCTTAGACGAGATCGAAAAAAACCTAAACGACGCCATGAGCCAGTTCTTTCCCCGCAAAAGTCGCAAGCGGCGGGTCAAAGTCCAGGAAGCCCGCGAGATCTTGATTATGGAAGAGTCCTCGCGGCTAATCGACATGGACAAGGTCGTCGCTGAGGCTAAAAGACGCGTGGAGCAGTACGGGCTCATCTTTATCGACGAGATCGACAAGGTCGCTGGCCCGGTCAACAAGTCTGGTCCCGACATTAGTCGCGAAGGCGTGCAAAGGGATCTGCTACCCCTGGTGGAAGGCTCGACTGTCCCAACTAAACATGGGCCAGTCAAAACCGACCACATTCTGTTTATCGCGGCCGGGGCCTTTCACGTGGCTAAACCCAGCGACCTCATCCCTGAGCTTCAGGGTCGGTTTCCTATTCGGGTGGAGCTAACCTCCTTGTCTAAAGAGGACTTTATCCGCATCTTAACCGAGCCCCAAAACGCTTTGACCCTCCAGTACCAAAAGCTCTTAGAGACGGAAAACGTGAGCTTAGAGCTCACCAAAGAGGCGGTCGAGGAGCTGGCGGCCATGGCTTACCGGGTTAACGAAAAACAGGAAAACATCGGAGCCCGCCGGTTAGCCACCATTATGGAAACTTTACTGGACCAGATCTCCTTCGAGGCTCCAGACGTGGCGCCCACTAAGATCGTCATCACCGCCGAGTACGTCAAAGAGCGTTTAGCCGATATGGTGGAAAACACCGATCTATCCCGGTATATCCTCTAAGGGGTCGCCCTCTTAAGCAATAAGGACTAGTTATGGACTGGCCTAGGCCAAACGCCCCCAAGATAGAGGTCTCTGACCAGCTCTGGGCGGCCATTCTTATGGAAGCCCTCCCCTATATTCGGGCTTACCAAGGGGCCAGGGTAGTCATTAAGTATGGCGGTCACGCCATGATTGACCCGAAGCTCCAAACGGCCCTAGCCCAGGACGTGGCCTTACTCCGCTACGTGGGCGTTAACCCCGTGGTCGTCCATGGGGGCGGCCCTCAGATCGACGAGCTTTTAAAAAAACTTAATATCGACTTCCGCTTCGTGGAAGGCTATCGCTACACCGACGAGGCCATCTTAGACGTGGCTCGCATGGTCTTAGGCGGCAAAGTCGGCAAAGACATCGCCGGTCGTTTGAGTTTAGCCGGGGCCGTGGCCTTGGCATTAACCGGCCAAGACGGTTTTCTCATCGAGGCCAAGCGCAAGACCTTACCCCAAACCCAAGGCGCGGAGCTGGACGTGGGCTTAGTCGGCGAGCCCGTTTCGATTAACCACGAGCTTTTAAACCATTTAATCGAGGGTGGGATTATTCCCGTGATCTCCCCAATTGGGATCGACCAAAGCGGCCAAAGCTACAATATAAACGCCGACGTGGCCGCGTCCGCCGTGGCCGCGGCCTTAAAGGCGGCTCGCCTTCTCCTAATTACCGACGTGCCGGGCGTTTTAGACCAAGATGGCCAGCTCATCCCCCGTTTAAAAGTCTCGACCATCTCGACCTTAAAAGACCAAGGAGTCGTGGCCGGGGGCATGCTGCCTAAGCTCGCCTCTTGCGTCAAGGCCTTAAACGACGGCTGCCAAGGAGCGGCCATCATCGACGGTCGCGTCCCCCACGCGGTTTTGCTTGAACTCTTAACGAACCGCGGCTCGGGGACCGAAGTGGTCTTAGGCTGAGATTTTTTGAGACAATACCCCCTTCTAACCGCCTTTTTTTCGTCTTTTGATTCTTTAAGCCTTAAGGGCGATTTTTTAAGCCCCGGCTTTTAGCCGCGATTTTTTAGCCTATTTAGAGCGAGGCTTTTTTGCCGGCCGGTCTGTCATTTTGAGGTCTATAAAGTTATAATGAGAAAAAATTTCTTTTTTTTCCGCTAAAGGCTTTTTAGATCTTTTTTTCTTATTGAGGACCGCAAAATAAGCGGCCCAAAATTACCCCGCTTAAAAGAGGTCTGTAGCCAAAAATAGACCCATTTTGGTTGAAAGAGCGGTTTTTTAGGTTTCCCTTTGGGGCGGCTTAGTTCTTAGGCTCAAAAGCTATGGCGAAAAAGGCCGTAAATTTTGCGGCCGCGAGCCGACAGCCGCCCTAATTGTTAAGAAATAGTCGTTAAGAAATAGTCGCTAAGATAGCCGCTAAGATTGTCGTTAAGATAGCTGATAAGAAAGTTGTTAAGATAGTTGTTAAGATAGTTGTTAAGATAGTCGTTAAGATTGTTGTTAAGGTGGGGGGCGAGTTTTTTGTCCCCAAATTTTCTTTGGGCTCCTAGTTTTTAGTCCCTAAATTTCTTTTTGGCCCTTTAAGGCTAATGGCGGCTAAAAACTAGCAGGTTTTAATCTTTGACACCTTAGTAAAAACCCCTTTTTAACTTTTAATGGATTGTTTACACACAATGTATAGTGGTAGCTATACCTTTATATTGGCGTTTATAGTAGAGCTATACGTCAAAAATTTCAAAA
>JAIROO010000063.1 GCA_031257535.1 Deltaproteobacteria bacterium | reverse complement strand
TCTCGTAAAAACCCCTTGTTTTGAAATTTTAGGCGCGTAGCTCTACTATAAATGCTATTATAAATGTATAGCTACCACTATACATTGTGTATAAACAAGACCTTAAAACTTAAAAGGGGATTTTTACCAAGGCGTCTTGGACCTGAAAAAACTCCCTAATTTCACCAAGAGTGTGATAATTATCATAGTGATTATTGACAGGTACTTCAAGTAATAGATCGCAGCAGAGATTTATTCCCTATCATTTAGATGTAACTGTCGTTTTTGAGTTCGCCTTATGGTTACAAAGTTAAGCTTAAAAAAATAATATGGGTATAACGATCACGCCTGTTGACTATTATTTAAGAGATATCGTTAATTATTCGATTTTTGCAAATTAGTCTATTTGGCGCGATATTTACTATTATTTAACAACTAGCATGTTAATATAACTACCTTAGACAATTTTGTATATTTTTTTATTAAAACGAAACGATATTTATCTTCAACAACTTCATCAGGTTGAGAGGCTTTAGTCCAAATCATCTCTTGAACTTTTAGCTCTTTTCTGGTAAACAACCCATACTAGCCTAAGAAGTGGGCTCGGAACAAGGAGAATCACGGGAGATACTGGGGGGTGAAGACACTAGAAAGGTCCGATATGAAATAATTGTTCATGATATGTGCGTTGTAGTTGTTGATAGAGACAATAGATATCATAGTTTATTCACTCTATCATGATGTATTTCTATTTAATGACACAACGTTTGATCGTACTGAGGAGCTTCGCGCGCTAAAGCGCGTCTGTGGTTATCTGTGCGGGGGGCGCTCGAAAGGGTGTTCCCTTTCGCGACTTATAGGGTAAGATAGAGTTTTATTTTGTGTACAGTTATGATGTCATTTATGAAAAATAAGTATATAAACCATATTTTAGTTCTAATTCATACTTGGCTTTCTAAATTGATTGGGAAAGAAGGTTCTATCAAACAACCTTCCGATATAGATTTACTTCTCATCGATAATGCCTCTCGCCTCCATAACACACTCAAAGATAACACTACTCGTTTAGCTAGCGCCCTTTTAAAAAATGACAGACAACTTAGTTCAGCTGTTGAGAACAATATTTCAAATCTTCAAACTATCCTTTTAAATGTTCAATCCAAGCCTAGTGATCTAAATAACGATTCTGATGAGTTTAAAACAACATTTTTAAACTCTATTAAGCGACTTTCTGATATTATTTCAGAAGATAGAAACGCTAACAACATCGCTTGGTCCACAATAAATCAAAGTCTACGTGAGATTATATCCAGTAATTCCGATAAGTTACAATTTGCTGTCTCTGCGCTGGAGGGCAGAATAATTGAGAGCGTTTCCGATAAACTGAGTCATGCAGTGTCTGGACTTGAAAATAAAATAGCAGAAAGTATTTCCGATAAGTTAAAACAGGCCGTCTCCGGGCTTGAGGAACAAATAAACGAGAGCGTGTCCGATAAACTGTGGCGTTCGGTTTCCGACCTTGAATCTAAAGTTTCTGAGATTGTCTCTAACCAAACGCAAACGTTATATGATGACTTGGTCTGGTACAATGACCAGCCCACAACCGCCATTAATAAGAATTTCGCTTCTTTAGACGAAAAGATCTCCAATTATGTCCGACGAGACAGGCGAGCGCAACAAGCTTTAGAATATTTGGTTTCCGGGCATGAAGAGTTACTTAACTTACTCCAAACAGAAGAAACCGCAACCTCTAAACAAGACGTAATTAGTTTCGCTGATAATTTTATTCTTTTTCTTTTAACCTTTAAACAAGATCAAACAACTGATATTTTATATAAAAAATTTAATCTATTGCTTAAACGTTACGGTTTGTCTATAATTGCCGATAAAGATGTTCAATTTGATCCTGATATACATAGCGCTTGTGATAGTCGCCGTAATCTATCAAAAGATGAAAACATTGTTCTGCGAATAATTACACCTGGGTATTATGAACATGGTAAGCTAATGCGCGCGGCTACCGTGGTCGTCAACCGTTGGAACGCCGAAATAGAAGATCAAGAGTACGAGGATTACGACGATTATGAGGGCTCTGGTGACTCCCAAGGCTCCAAAGACGTCGAATTTTCCGAAGACTCCGAGGGTACGCCGGCTGCCCAGACCACTAAAGTTATATCACTGTCAGCTTACAGGCCTAAGATTCACTCCCCGTTAACCTCTCGCTGGTCTCGCCCCAGACGAGTGAATAAAACGATTAAATACCGTCCTATTTCTTCTCGACCTCAGATAGGACGCGGCTTTTATAAATCTGGGCGCGTCGCGACTCCAAATTTCTCTAAACGGCTATCGGTTGGGATCAAATGTGGCTGGACCTTCCGAAAAAACGCTCGAAAATTGTTCTCATTAGGATCTAGATAAGGCGCGTAGCTAAAATCAACAAGGCGCGCCAACGAATCTGGCCATAAAGTTTGGCTTCTTTGTTAATCATTATTTATGGTCAATGAAGATCTTTAAGTATAATTTTGTGACATATAAATTGTCTTGAATCCCTTAAGACTTGGAAATTATGTTTCGTTCAGCATTAAAATTATTAAAAGTTGCTCCTGGTGACGATAAAGAAACGCTTCATCGGGCTTATGTCCGCTTTGTTCGTCGCTATCCACCAGAGTATTTTCCTGAAAAATTTACAAAAATTCAAGACGCCTATCATGAGCTCACTTTAGCTGATAGAATTATTGAAAAAATTCTTAAGGACTTGAAAAATGATCGTAATGCCCTTACACTGGTCTCTTATTTAAGCGCTGATCACATTGATTTTACTGTAGAAGGCTCTCAATTAGATAATTTGTTGCAACTCGTGGCTAGTCAACAACATAGTGGAAAATCTAAAATTGTTTTAGATAAATTAAATCTTTCTAATGCGCAATATAGGAAAGGCCCAAATAATTTTTAGCCAGTCAATTATGAGTCTGTCCAACGATAGCTTTACAGTCGATGGCTGGCGTCACGCGAGCGCGAATAGTTAAATCATAGATTAATGAGTCGCTATACTACCGCCCGAAAACTTTTTCTTATTTTGAACGCTTAAGCCATAGACGAATTCTCGTTATACGGCAGTTTAACTTGGTAAATGTTTTCGTGGTTTGGTATAATAGAAGAGTCTATAATCAAAAATGATTTTTGGCGCGATCATGGTCTATGATTTCGCTTTTATTTATCATTCATTTAGGATAAATCATGACAGATAAAATATATGGAATTGATCTTGGAACTACCAATTCTTGTTTAGCCACGCTTGAGGATATACCCCGAGTGATCCCGATTGACGGCAATGGCATAGTTCCTTCCGTGGTAAGTTTTGATGGCTCTGAGATCCTGGTGGGTCGTAGGGCCCTCAACCGTTCCCTGGCTTTTCCAGAGCAATCGGTTCGTTCCATAAAACGGTTGATGGGCTCCGGCGAAACTGTTAAGATTGGCGAAAAGTCTTACAAGCCAGAAGAGATTTCGGCCATGATCTTGGGTTACCTGCGAGATGAGTCTAAAAAACTTGAAGGAATCGAGGTCAAACGGGTGGTTATCACCGTTCCGGCCTATTTTAGCGAGGCTCAGAGGCGGGCCACCTTGACCGCTGGAGAATTAGCTGGTCTAAAGGTAGAAAGGATCATCAACGAGCCTACAGCGGCCGCCTTGTTTTATGATCTGATAAAGGTCTCCACCCATGATGGCACGGCCGCGGCCAAAGACTCGCGTTATTCCGTGGTTTACGATTTAGGTGGCGGCACATTTGATGTGTCTGTCCTGAGGATGGGTGATATCACTGAGGTGATGTCCAGCACAGGAGACACCCACCTTGGCGGCGATGATTTTGACTTATGTCTGGCCAAGTATTTGCTTGAACGCATGGGTCTCCCTAACTCTGACGAATTTCTGCGGCATCGCCCCTCAATGGCCCGATTGATCTCTATCGCTGAAAAGGCCAAGATAGAATTATCCACTCGCGGCACGACCCTAGTTGAGGAGACTATGATCCCTGGTCCTAAACGCTCTGATTATTCTATATCAGAGACAATCATTCAGGGCCAATTTGAGGAAATGACAAAAGATTTAATTGATAAATCACTTATACTTACTGAAAAAGCCATAAATGAGGCTGGTCTGCAGCCAACTGACATAGACCAGGTGCTGTTGGTGGGCGGGATGACCAGAATGCCGATCATCTCTCGTAAATTGGCCGATATTTTTGGCGACGCTCAGTTGCCCACCGTTGACCCGGATCTTAGCGTGGCTAATGGGGCCGCTGTCCAAGGTGGTATAATTACCGGCGAAAACGTCGAAAAAATATTGGTGGATGTTACCTCCCACACCTTAAGCCTCATGGCTAATGATTATAATGTGGCCAAATGTATCCCGATTATTCCCCGCAACACACCCATTCCAGCCACACGTTCTCACCTGTTCTACTCTGGAATCCCAAATCAGAAAATGGGCTTATTAGCCGTTTTTCAAGGGGAGTCTGACCTTCCCAAGGATAACGAATTTATCGGGTCAACGCCTTTTTATTTGAATTCTGTTAATAACCTTTCGCGCATTGAAGTCGAGTTTTCCTATGACAGTAATGGGATGATTCATTTGGTGGCGGAGCAAAAAGGACAAAAACGCAAAATAGCCATCGATCTCGACAGCCGAAATCCTTACTCCGACGCTGGCACAATCACTGGTTGGTCAGATTTGCCAGGATCTGGGCGCAAGCTTTTCGATGATTTTTTTGACGATGACGATGACGACGACGATGAGGATCTTGAAAAAAGGAACTCTCCAGTCGCGGATTTCGATGAGGATGAGGATGACGCGTCTGAATCCTCTCCCGAGGCGGATCTCCAATTGAATTTTGTCCTGAAAAGAGCTTACAATTTACTGGCTTCCCTAGAAGACAGTCAAGAGAAGGCTACATTGACCGATCTAACCAAACGTTATAAGGCGGCTATACTAGAAGACTCTGATGATTTGGACAATTTAGAAGATGAGTTACTAAATTTCATTGAAAACAAAGAATAATGGCCAAAAAAAACCGAAAAAATAAACCACAGGCCAATTTATCTCTTAAAGATCGCTTAACCATACACTGGAAAAGACAAAATTGGATCCAGTTCGTTGAGTTGTACTATAGAGATAAACCTCGTTCAGATCAAAACTTTTGGGCCCCCTACCTGGCGGACGGTCTCTATAACGCTTTAACTCAGACCATAGTTGAGGCGCCAGCGACTGCTTCCATAGTTGACCTGGCCAATAAGTTGCTCCAAGAGGCCAAGGGTCCTGACGCTGATCTTTTATCTAAGTGCGCTCAAATCGCCCTAGCCCTGGCTATAGACTCAAAACCAGATAATTATCCAAAAGATTTTGAGATCGCCTTATTACCAGAACCATATCAGTCAATTGGCTTGGAGCTGGCCAAAATAAAGCCTTATCAGGCGCGTAAACTGTCCACGCCAGCGGAGCAACTTGTCCAAAAGATAAATAAATCCCTTAAATCCCTTGAGCAAGCTAAATCTATAAGTCCGTTTAATTCATTACTCAAGTATAGTCAAGAACTCCAACAATACGTTGCCACTGAAACAAGCAGCGCTACAAGTCGCAAGGTGATCGAGGCTATCCCTCATCTCGCTACGCTTCTGCACCAACTAAAAACCAAATCATCCAGGTCGCATAATTTCGGTAACATAAAAGCTATCTATGGCAACCCAAGCTTTAAGGCGCTTGGCGTTCGGCCAGCCCATCCCGTTTTGATCGCCTTTTGGGACGTATTTTGTCGCTTGGGGCAGAATAAATTTGGCGATGAATGGGTTAATGGAGCTAGAGTACTGGCTTTAACCTTCATGCCTGGTTTGGCCCCCAAACTGTCAACTTTTCTCAAAGAAGTAATGTCTATAACCGACAAAAAGACGGAAGAAGACTTCATTGATTTTGTTAAAATGTTCCATTCAGCGCTAGCGGGTGATGATTTTATTGACGCGGCGCGTTACGTAGATGTCCTTCAGTTAGCTATTCGGAAAGGCGACTGGATAGATCAAGAACTTTTTGTGATTCACAATCTTTTGATCCAAGAGTTATTCTCAAAAATTCTCGCCTCTAACGGTGACGATCAAACAGATCAAGATAAAATACTGTCAAGTTTTTCCAAGATCACTGAGATAGGTCAAAAATATCGCCATGGTTTCGCTATTTGGCCTTCAGAAGCACTCTCCACCTTTGAAGCATGTGTCAAACATTATTTCACTCCTGCTTCTATGCTTGTTTTATCTAATATTCTGCTCCCATGGGCTCAATTTTCAGTTCCTTTGTGTTTAGCTATATTTTTTCATAACAATTTGTTAGGAGAAAGAATATTTAAAACCAAGGCTAAAGTTATTAATCAAGTTTCTTTAACAGACCAAGTCATGTCTGAAACTGCGGATATTATCAGTTCTAGAAATTATCCAGTTGGCTCTCAATGGTTAAATATCGCTAAGTTATTAAGTCCAGAGAACACAAGCCGTCTTTACGAAGCTTGGCTGAAGGCGCTGATCGCCAACTCTAACGCTAAACAGGTCAAGCTGATTACCAAGTCGTATTTTGACAACTCTCATTATGAATGGTTTAATGACGAAATTGAATTCATAAACTCAACGTGGGATGTGTTTGATAATTTTAGTCTTAATTTTGGACTTACTCATGGTCCAAAAACAGGTTTTTTCAGATCTTTTCTAGATATTTTAAAGCCGAGTGTACATAAAAATTCTGCTAATCCTATTTCTGACGATCCTCAAAAAGTGAAATCATTTTTTGATGAATTACTTAATGGCCCACCCTCTTTCGCCTTGCATATACTTATAGTGAAAGATACTTGCTTTGACTTTCCCCCAGATTTTTTGAGTAGACTGATCGACATCGCTGTTGATCAAGCTGTTCAGACAAAAAGTCTAAATTATTTGTTTTTAGGTGTTTACGGGTTTGAAAATGAACGCACTTACAGACCGATCTCTATGAAGATAAGCGATAGACTATCTAAATTAAAATTTAAAAACGACGAATACGTCAAATCAATACTGACTGAGTTTCAAAAATTCTCCAAAAATAAGGGAAATCGTTCATTTATCAATTCAATCATGTCGGATTTCGCTGACGAAGAAGATAAGCATTTTAATCCTTTCGACGAATTAGAAAGATTTTTAGGACGATTTTAAAGTCACCTGGGTTAAGTATTCGGTATCCGTTCACCCTCTTGGTCCTTCGGGTAGATGGCCATAGCTATGAGCTAACCCAATCCCTTTCTCTAGGCCAATTTTAGACCAGAAACCTCAATTTTTCCACCATAGTCCAAGCTGATCTGATTATATTATGGGTCTTCGTTTTAGAGTATGAATGTTTAGGAAATATGCCTCTTTCCTAAACAAATATATAGAGACTAAAGTAGATAAAATAATCTCTAATATGTTATTTTACATTAAAAAATATATTAAAAAGTACGTGGCAAAAAAAATTGAAAGTGAATTCGGATTATATTAGATTAAATTTGCCGCCTGAGCGGATTTAGGCTCTTTAGGAGTCCAACCTAACTAGGACTTAAGGCGGTGACTGCGTACGAACGCGCGAAAACAGGGGGCGAGTCAGGCGCGGTTCGCTGAGCTGGTCAGTCCCCTGTTTTATTTAGCAAACACCCCACATTCGGCGCAGTCCAGTATCCTAAGAAAACTCACAGGAAGGACATTCAGGGACCAATCGAAGAGGTAACTGGCAATCCAGTAGCGTAAAGCCTTGATATTGGCAATTTTCCTAAAACTAAATAAATTGTATTGATAAAATTGTTAATGTTCCGAAAACCTTTTGATCTTCTTTTGATTTCTTGAATTCTGGAGTTAGTTCCTTCTATTATACCAGATGTTAAGCCACTGTTAAAATAACTTAGTAAACCAGGTAAATGGTTACGTAATGATTTAGCGACGTTTATTATTGGGTCGAGCCTTGGCTTTAGTCCCCATGAAATTAAACGTTTAAATTGTGACTCAGCGTCACTGGTTGATTCAGCCAATTTATATACCCGAGTTTATCGGCGAAAACCACGTAAGTCCCTGATATCATTACGTTTTCAGATTTTTTTTTGATATTTATATACCCACAGCTGAGGGTACCAGCTTACATCATGTAACTTACTGATATTATTAAGTTTTTAAAATATTCATGATATTTATGCCTACATAATTTTGACTTTAGCGATGGCGTTGTTTAGTTTCTTTATTTCAGCCACTGACAAAGTATTATCTTTAATTTCCAGTTTCACGCCGAAGGCGTCAAAGATCAGTTGAAGATCCTCGCTCGGACTGTTTATTACGTACTTGCCAGTAGCGTTTAGGACACCAGTCGTCGGTCGGCTGCCCGTCGGTCAAGATAAAAACTCTGGGTCGAAAGTCGCCTTTTTCCGTTTTAAAGCTTTTTTTCACCTCTTTTTGGATGGACTCCCGCAATAAATCCAAGGCCGCCCCTAAAGAAGTCCAGGGGCCGCAAAGACAAAGTCGGCGGGGACACGGCCACCAACTCTTTTAAAGGCGTTAAAACCACGGCTTTAGCGGCGAAAGCGATGACGCTCACGTAAACCGTGTCCAAGGCGTAAGGGTCTTTCCTTAAGCTGGCCAAAGTTTTCGCCACCCCTTCTTGAACGGCTAAAAGAGGTTGACCGGCCATGGACTCGGAACAATCTAAAAGAAAATAGACAGGTAAACGCCTAGACATAAAGACCGCCTTAAAAAAAATGAAGGACCAAAACCATCGATTTTTTTCGTCAAAATAAAAAAGGAGGGGGTTTTAGCGAAAAAACTCTTAGCCCCCCAAAAAACCCTTAAACCCCAAAAAAGCCCTGGGCCGCCTAAGCCTGATAGCCTTGTAAAAACCCCATTCTAATTTTAGAAGCTTCGTTTAAATACAGGATATAGATGTCTAAAAATATATTATCACTTTATTTAGTTGTTTTGAGCTTCAACAATTTCAAATCCAGGATTTTTACGAACTCGTCAGCCTAGCCAGGCCTAAAACGTTAATCAGAATAATGGATAAATATATATTTTTCTGATAATTTATAGAATTTTTCAATATTATTCTTTAGACTTTATTGTTTTTTGGGGCGGAAGTTTCTTTGGTTTTCTTCCTAAAACCTGAGTTTTGAAGAATGGCTTTTCGCCTCGTTTAACGGCGGCTGAAAATTTACTAAGAATATCATAAACTAAACTTCAAGAACACTTAAATAAAACATAAATTTCTTGAATAACAAGTTTTTCGCAATAAAAAGCTCTAACTATAGCAAAACGCGATGGAAAATAATTGAATTAGTTTTTTCAATATATTAGCGACATTCAATATTTTTTAATGTTTTTATACCAATTTTATGTTCTTTACATCATTAGTATTGTCATAAATAAACAGTAAAGACATAGAGATAAATAATATTGTATTAGTGTATTTTATTTAAACGTCATAGCGGCTATGGCCTAAGGAGAAGCTGGGTAACTCTCCACTAGAAGTTGTATTTGAATTGACCTGAGAATCTACTGGTGGAGACAAAGGCCAAGACTTGATCCCACAGATTCCTCTTTTAACTTCCTTAAGGATTATCAGAAATTTCTCGTTATAATTTTTTTACCCCAATATCATGGTTATGTCAAGTTTTTTTAATGTCTCATCTTCTTTTTTTTAAAAAAAAATATTTAAATCCATCGCTATTATGGTAATGGTTAGTGGTATAAATATAAATTAAGATATCTATTTTATTTATATAAATATTTAATGTTATTTAATATTACTTTAGCGACAAAAAAATAACGGTATGAGTTGGAGAAAAAATAAGCTCTATAAACCTAGCTCCGGTCACCCGAGGAGGTGAGGCGAATGGCTATCATCTTGATGAATGGACCAAGAAACGGGTCAGCCCTTTTAGGCCCTAACCCCGAGCTGGCCTATGCCGGTTAACCTTGAACAATCGCGAAGGTTAAAAAATAAAAAACCCTTGACAAAAAAAAGATTTATAGAGTAACATGGTTAAACAATAATACATTAATACAGTAAATCATTAGGAAGCTACAACGCTTATAAAACGAAGAAGACGCGGCTTTAAAAGCCGTTAGAGCGGCGAAAGCTTAGGATCAAAAGGAAGCGCTGGACGGAAAAATTAATTTATCGTCTAGTCTTTAAAAGATTATGTCTTCTAATTATTCTAGTTTTATATATTAATAACTCATTTTAATTAAAATACTTGTTACATTAATTTAGTATACAATATAACTGACTTAATTAATCATTTATAGACAATTAGTATTATAATTAACTGGTTGAATTTTTACGCCAAGTTCTGGCCCTTATCATTAGGCCGTGAACGGATTATCTTATGACGTTAAAAAAATTAACTATAAATCAACTAAATTTTCTAAAAAATAATTGTAACTTTGACATCAGTTACGAAGAATCTTTTTTATTTAATAATATATTTATTAACGATTTAAAAGAGACATATATACCCGTTTATAGTCATAAAAACGGTCTTCTTTTCACTGCTGACAGTATTGGTTGGCTTGAATCTATTAAGGATGAGACTATTGATTTAGTGTTTGCCGACCCTCCTTATAATATAAATAAGGCTGATTGGGATAAATTTGACTCACAAGAAGAATATGTTAAATGGTCAATTAAATGGATTAGTCAAATTTCCAGAATTTTAAAACCAACGGGCTCATTATTTATTTGTGGTTTTAGCGAAATTCTTGCTGATCTCAAGCTTCCATCTATGAAATTTTTTGCTAGTTGTAAATGGCTCGTTTGGTCATATAAAAATAAAGCTAATTTGGGAAATGATTGGGGCCGTTCCCATGAAAGTATATTACACTTACGCAAGTCAAAATGTTTCAAATTGAATATTGATGATATTAGGATTCCATATGGAGCTCATACGTTAAAATATCCATCACACCCTCAGGCTGAATCAAGCCAATATGGAAATGGGCTTAAGTCTAAAGAAATTTGGACTCCCCATCATATGGGGGCAAAACCAAAGGACGTTTTGGAGATTCCGACTATCTGTAATGGAATGCGGGAAAAAACTAAACATCCCACTCAAAAACCAGAAGAGCTTCTACGAACAGTTTTATTGGCGGCCTCAAATCCCGCGGATGTAGCGCTTGATCCGTTTTCCGGTTCAGGAACTACCTTAGTTGTCGCGGAACAGTTAGACAGAAAGTGGATTGGGTGTGATATTAATTCAGAGTATAACGATTTAGCAATTGATCGGTTAAAGACTGTTTTATCTCGATCAGTTCATTATTGGATTGATTTTGATAATAAAAATAAGAAAAGACGGGAATCATTAAGATGAAATTAATTCAATTACTTAAGGTTATACAAAATAATTATATTTTTCTACGATAAAAAAATTTTTTAGTTTTTGCAGATATTATCTAGAATTTATATTTACAAGACTTCAAGCTGTAATTGTATCTCGTACTGAAAATCACTATAGATTTTTCAATATGCTAAAGATGGAAATTTCAATGTTACTCGTCCTATAAATAGTAAATTGATGTTTACAATTGAAAATTTTGATAAAGAATTATCTGTTTTTAATTATGCTCTTTCCCATATAAAAGAAATTAAAGATAATGCCTATTACCGTGATCATATCAATCGTTTTATTTATACTTGCCAACAATCTATTGGAGCAACTCTTGATGCATTACCCACAGGCAAAAGCAATGTCGCGAGAAAAAAATAAATAGAGATTTATTTGAACAATTTATTCGTTTAATATTTACTAATATAGGTATTTCAGTTAATCACTGGACAGAAATGGTCCCTATAATTGAAAAAGGAGAGAATATATTGACAATATCATATCAACATGATCTAGTAATAAAAAAATGTTAGAACTGTTGCTATAGGTTATGTAAAAACGTCTAGTAAAGATAGATTAGATAAAATATTTATTGATAAATTTTTATCCTAAGCTCCCGAAAAAATATGACTAGGAAAATGGGGCTATTTAGTTTATATGGAAAAAAAGTCTTGACATCT
>JAIROO010000052.1 GCA_031257535.1 Deltaproteobacteria bacterium | reverse complement strand
TCTCGTAAAAACCCCTTGTTTTGAAATTTTAGGCGCGTAGCTCTACTATAAATGCTATTATAAATGTATAGCTACCACTATACATTGTGTATAAACAAGACCTTAAAACTTAAAAGGGGGTTTTTACCAAGGCGTCGTTAATCAATCGCGGCGACGTTTTGGCTTAAAATTAGGGCCTTAAAGAATTATTCTAATTTGGTGGGGACCATCTTGAGCTGGTTTATACAAAACGTCGGTAAAGTCTAAACCGCGCCCCATTAAAAAGGTTGAGTCAGACCTTTTATATAGATAAGGCCAAAGGGAAACTTAAGGGGTTTTGGGTCAAGTTCAGAGGGCCCATTTCGCGAATGGAGACTCGCTGGAACCGCTCGAAGTATTGAATTTTTGTCGGCTTATCTTGAATTAAAGCGCTATAATAAAACATTGTATCCGCTAATGACGGTTTTTGACCAAAGTTTCTGGTCCTTAGCGGCCAAAAGTCTTTGGTTTTTTTACGGCCTAAGCTGGTCCTTTGACCGGTTTTAAGTCGCCCTAAAGCTTTAGTTAGGGCTTATTTCTCCATTGTTTTGACTATTTTGAGGATTCTCATGTCTCTTGATTTATTTGAGTTTCAGAGGATGAACCGGCTCCCGCCCTATGTTTTCGCCACGGTCAACGAGTTTAAGATGGCCGCCCGGCGAGCGGGGGAGGACATCGTCGACTTGGGCATGGGTAATCCTGATTTAGGCACCCCTCGCCATATTGTGGACAAACTTTTGGAAGCCTCGGTAAAAGAGTCTAACCACCGTTACTCGGCCTCTCGCGGCATTACCAAGTTACGGCACGCCATTTCTGACTGGTATAAACGTCGTTATGACGTGGATATCGATCCAGACTCCGAGGCCGTGGTGACCATTGGGGTCAAAGAGGGTTTAGCCCATTTAACTTTGGCCACCATTACCCCAGGGGAAGTGGTTTTAGCCCCGGATCCAACTTATCCCATCCACACTTACGCCCCCATTATCGCGGGTGGCGATTTAAGAAGCGTTCCTATTGGCCCGGGCCGCGATTTTTTTACCGACCTTCAGGTAGCCGTCCGCCAGACTTGGCCCCGGCCGCGGATGCTGATTATTTCTTTTCCCCACAATCCCACTGGGGCCACGGTGGATCTTGAGTTTTTTCGTCAAGTGGTCGACTTTTGTTTAGAGCACCGGATCCTCGTGGTCCACGATCTGGCTTACGCTGATATCTGTTTTGACGGTTATAAGGCTCCTAGTCTTCTCCAGATCCCTGAGGCCAAAAAAATCGGGGTGGAGGCCTTTTCTCTTTCCAAAAGTTACAGCATGGCTGGTTGGCGGATTGGCTTTATGTGTGGCAATCCCCAGATGGTGGCCGCCTTAACCAGGCTTAAGAGCTACCTTGACTACGGGGCTTTCCAACCCATCCAGATCGCTTCTATTATCGCTTTAAACGGACCTCAATCCTGCGTCGCGGAAATTACCAAGACCTATAAAGATCGTCGAGACGCTTTGATCGACGGTTTGGGTCGGGCTGGCTGGAAGGTGGATCCACCCAAAGGCGGGATGTTCGTGTGGGGGCGAATTCCAGAAAAATTTAGGGACATGGGCTCGGTGGAGTTCGCTAAAACCCTCATCGCCAAAGCCAAGGTGGCCGTCTCTCCGGGTTTAGGCTTTGGGAATGGGGGAGAAGGTTTTGTGCGGTTCGCCTTAGTGGAAAATATCCAAAGGATCAATCAGGCCACTAGGGGGATCAAAAAAGCCCTTCAAGGTTAAACCAAAAAGGGCTTTAAAAACTTTTGAAAAATCTTAACTTAAAGTTTTAGCCCACGGCTAATTGGCTTCCGGCCATCTCGCGGTAATCGTTTAACTTATTGCGTAAAGTGCGAACGCTAATGCCCAAAAGATAGGCGGCCTTGGTGCGGTTGCCAGCGGTCTCGGTTAGGGCTTGGCCAATAAGTTGCCGCTCCATTTCATTGATGGTCATAAGAGGTAGAGAGAGCGAGTTTTGGGTAAAAGGGATTGGCGAAAGGTTTAAGTCCTCGCCGTCGCCTAAGTCAGAATCAAGGGTTTGGCCTTCGAGATTATGACTTTCGGGGTTTTGAGCCTCGTCATTTATGGCCGCGTTAGGGGCGAGAGGGGCATTTTCTTTTTTGGCGTTCGAGTTTTGGCTGGCTCCGTTCGTTACGGGTTTAGGCTCGTTAAAAGCGGCGGCGTTCCTTTCTAAGGCGGCCATAAAACCAATCTCGTCCATGAAAATGTCGGGATCCTCAATGGTTTGGCCTTGGGCCATTAAAGTGGCCCTAGCGATGGTGTTTTCTAACTCCCTAATATTACCCGGCCAATTGTGTTTAGCTAAGGTCTCTAAAGCTTCCGGCGAAAATCCTCGGATGTCTTTGTTGTTTTGGGCGGCGTATTTTTCCCGAAAATGCTCGGCCAAGACCACGACATCCTCAGCCCTTTCCCTTAAGGCGGGGATATAAAAAGGCATAACGTTTAAGCGATAATAAAGATCCGCCCTAAATTGGCCAGCGTCGACCCAGTCTTTTAAGCGGCGGTTGGTAGTGGCGATGACCCGGACGTCGACTTTATGCGGCCCTTTTCCGCCAACTGGATCAATTTCCCCCTCCTGCAAGGCCCGCAATAGTTTGGCCTGTAAGGAGATGTCCATTTCGCTTATTTCGTCTAACAATAAGGTCCCATTATGAGCTAAGTCGAATTTACCGGGTTTTTTGGCTAAAGCTCCGGTAAAGGCGCCTTTTTCATGACCAAAAAGCTCGCTCTCCAGTAAACTTTCCGGTAAACCCGCGCAGTTGACCGCGACGAATGGTCCATTAGCCCTTGGGGAGTTTTTATGGATAAATCTCGCCAAAAGCTCTTTGCCAGTGCCGCTTTCCCCTTGTAACAAAACCGTGGCCGACGAGTTAGCTAGACTTTTGGCTAAGGCTAAAAGGCGACCCATTAAAGGGCTTTGGGCGACAATAGGGCGATCTACTTCGTTAGCGCTGGAAGCCACCGCGGCTATGGTTTCGTTTTCAATCTCTTTTTTAAAGGCCCGCCTCAGAGCTTCTTCAATGACTTCATTGGGAAAAGGTTTCACCAGATAGTCGTCGGCCCCTTCCCGCATGACCGTCACCGCGTCGGCGACCGAGCCTCCAGAGGACATCACCACGACCGGGGTCTCGGGTTTTAGTCTTTTGACTTCCTTTAATAAAGACAAGCCATCAAGTTTTGGCAGCCTTAACTCGGCTAGAACCAGATCAAACTTTTCGGCTAAAAATAGGTTTTGAGCTTTTAAGCCATCTTCGGCTAGCTCCACGGCGTGCCCTAAGCGGGTGAGGGCGGTAAAAAGGGCCGAGCGCATGGGTCGATCGACTTCCGCCACTAAGATATATTTGGCCCTCATTTTCGGTCACCTCCTTAAGGCGATTACGTCAAAAAATTTGTTATTGTTCTAAAGCTTAAAGGACAATTAGTTTAAAGATCGCGGAGGCCCAAAACTCGCTTGAGCCGGGATACAAGGGAGCGCCACTAAAGCTCGACCGCCGTAATCGCCGTTGGTACCGACGACTAAGCTCCCTTGATGAGCTTCGACGATCCTAAGGCAGACCGGTAGACCTAAGCCTAAAGGCTGATTTTTGGTGGTAAAAAAGGGATTGAATATTTTTTTCATGTCCCTTAAAGCGATTCCTGGGCCGGTATCGGTAACGATGACCTCGGCTTGGCCTTTGCGATTTAAACGAAACTCCACGTGAATCCGGCCACCGCGGGTCATGGCTTCGGCGGCGTTTAAAAAGAGGTTTAAAAATAATTGAACTAATAAACCTCGGTCCGCTTCGACCACCACGTCTTTTTGATCCACTAAAACCCCGATCCCGTTGGCTTTGAAAACGTCTTTTAAAGCCGAAAGGGCCTCATCGACCACGTCGGCCATATTTACGGGGTTTAACTCCAAGGATAAGGGCTTAGTCATGGACTCGAAGCTAGTCAGGTATTCGTTGACTTCGCGCACGCTAAACCTGATTTCCTCGATCAGATCGGTCAGATTAATCTCGCCGGATTCGCTAAGCTCTTCGCCTAAGATTGAGGCGCACAGCTCAATGCCGGCTAAGGGGCCTTTAACCTTTTGACTGACCGCGTCGGCCATGACCGCGCTGTCGTCTAAGGTTTCCGAAGCTTTAGCCGCCACAAAGGGCGGGGAAATTTTTTCCAGGCCAAAAGCCGCTAAGACCCCATTGGTTAAGTAACCATGTAGGCGTTTAACTAAAAAAGGAATTTGCGTCCCTTGGGGCGCGGTCACGTACGCCACCCGACCAGGGGCTTGACCCGAGAGGTTTTGGGCGGCTTTCATCAGCGGGTAAAAAAAGTCTGGAGTTTTTTGGCCTTCTAAGCCTTCTAAACCCACTAGACCTAACTGGGCGCTGGCTTCCTTATTGGCTAGGATCAACTGTCCTTCAGCCCGAAAAACGATAATAGGCGTGGGCATTTGGTCGAACAGCGCCATCCACATTTCGACCGGCCAGTCCATGGCGGGCCAAAGACGATAACTGACGGCGGGGGCTAAGCTGGGGGTGGCGTTCATATAAGGCATGGTTTTGGTCCTTTCCAAAAAAACTCTTCGTCGCCGTTGGTTTATAGCAAGATAGGCGCCACTAAAAAAATGACGTAAAATCAAATAGTTAGCTAAGTAAAGTCAAAATTTTGACGGAAGGGCTTAATTTCCTAGAGAAAATTTTGCCGCCCTTTTAGAGCTTTGGCCAAGGCCAATCCTCAAAGCGATCTGGGTCTCTCGCGAATTTTGATCTGACAAAATCGCTTATATAACCTAAAGGTCAATTGATAGACGTATGTTGGGTATTAAAGAAGTTTCAAAATTAAAAGGCGGTTTTAGCGAGGCTGTCTTGAAAGCCCTATATAATAATAGTTGTCGCGTGGCGTAGTAAGAGGCTGAAACTTTAGGGCGCGTTATTTTTGGAGCCAAAAAGAAGAGGCGGGGATTTGACGATATCTAAGCCTAATGACTAGACTTTTTGGCCAAAGGGGGTTTTCAGATGGTTATTGACTTTGGGAGATTAGAGAAAACCCTTTTGAGACAAAAAACTTTAAACTACTTTAGGTTTGTCTAATAAAGCCAATTTCATTTTTAGATTAGGGGTATGGGTCAGATTTTTGGCCTGTAACTTGCTTAAGCCTAACTTGCGGAGGTGAAACATGTTCGTTGGACCCTATCCCTATCACACCAGTAACACTTATTTAGGCATGATGGCCCAGGAAGAAAGGATGCACCTCGCTTCCAACAACATGGCCAACGTCAATACGGCTGGTTATAAAAAGGACGTGCCCATTTTTGAGGGTTACGTGGTCAAGCAGTCTAAAACCTATTTTGGTCAAGGACCCTTTAAGCTGACTGAAAATGATCTTGACATGGCCTTAGATGGGCCAGGTTTTTTCCAAATAGAGACCCCCAATGGGGTTCGTTATAGCCGTAACGGGACCTTCAGCGTCAATAGCGCTGGTCAGATCGTCACCGCCGACGGTTACGCTTTAGTCGGGGCCGGAGTCGTGCCTGAGGGCACGCTTAAAGTTATTATTGAGCCAGAAGGCCGGGTCCAGGCCGTTAACGTCGATTTAGAGTCCGAGGTTATTGGCCAGATCGAACTAGTGGAATTTGAGGATCCTAATATGCTCATTAAAGAAGGCTACGATTTCTTTGTCCCCAAATCCCCGGACTTTACCCCCGAGGCCGCGACTCAGACTCGGATTGAACAGGGTTTTCTAGAAATGTCTAACGTTAGCCCAGTTAACGAGTCCGTGGAATTGATCGACTTATACCGCGTGTACGAGGCCCTGCAGAAAATCGTCCACACTAAGCAGGAAATGGATCAAAAGGCCACCGGCGAATTGGGCAAATTGACTTAAATCGTCGCTTAGAAACCTTATTATTCTTTACATTAAAACAGGATTTTAATTGAGGCCCCCATTATGATGCGCTCCCTTTATACCGCGGCTACCGGCATGATCGCTCAACAGACGCACTTAGACGTTATCGCCCACAACTTGGCTAACGTCAATACGACTGGTTTTAAGAAAAACCGCGCCGAGTTCCAAGACCTTATTTACCAAACCCATAAATACGCCGGGACCGAGACAATTGGCGGGCAACAGATTCCCGTGGGGGTCCAAGTGGGTTTAGGCACCAAGGTCAACACCACGGCCAAGATTCATACCCAGGGCGATTACGTCAAGACCGATAGCCCCTTAGACACGGCCATCGAGGGCGAGGGCTATTATCGAGTGCTTAGAAACGGCGAGCTATATTACACCCGCGACGGAGCTTTTAAACTCAATAGCGATGGGGTTTTGGTGACTCAAGATGGTAATCCCGTGGATCCCGAGTTTACCGTCCCCGCCGAGGCCGTGCACATAGAAATCGACTCGGCTGGTTTTATCGCCGCCTTAAATCAACGAGGGGAAATTTTAGCCCAAGGGCGCTTTACCTTGGCCCGGTTTATTAATCCCCCCGGGTTATTCAGTTTAGGCTATAATATTTACCAACCTACCGAAGCTTCTGGTCCGGCCATTGACGGTAACCCGGGGGAAGAAGGTTTTGGGACCATCGCTCACGGCTTTTTAGAGTTGTCCAACGTCGAGGTGGTCATGGAAATGGTGGAAATGATTACGGCCCAAAGAGCTTACGAGATGAACTCCAAGGCCATTACCACCTCCGACGAGATGTTGGCCATCGCCAACAACTTAAAGCGGTAAGTGGTCTTTTTTTTTCTTAATTAACTCTAACTAGACTTGGAATACGCTCTACTACATGACGCGACCATTCTGTAAAATTTTTCTCCTTTGGGCTAGCGTAACTATTATTATAGGCGGGCTAGTTTCTTGGGCCCTAGCCGGAGTCAACGTTATCGTACCGGCGGAAAACACGGTCGCCGGGGAAAGGATTATTTTAGGTGATATCGCGACGGTCGCTCCAGACTCGCCAGAAGACCAAAAGCTAGCCGATATCTTAGCCTCGGTGGATTTAGGTCAGGCTCCCGGTCCTGGTCGGCGGATTGTCATTAGGCGGCAGATCCTCGAGCAAAGGCTTAACGCTTCTGGGGTCCCCCTGTCCGAAGCTCGCTTTAGCTTACCCGCCGAAGTGACTTTAACGGGGACAGGCCAGAGTTCAGGCGACTTACAAATTAGACAAATAGTTTTAGATTACTTGGCTAAAACCGAGCCTTACGTCTCCGGTCGAGCCGAAATAGTAAGCTTAACCTCAGCCAAACCCCCAGTTCTCCCTTTAGGGCGGGTGGAGTATCGATTCGTCCCCTTACCCTCCTCTAATCCAGGATTTCTGACTGGAACTATCTTTTTTACCGTCGATGGCCAAGAAGCCGCCCGCTTAAGGATAACCTGCCAGATCGATCTTCAAATGGAAGCTTTGGTCGCCGCCCGGGACCTTTCGCGGGGGCAGATCTTAGCCGAAGGCGATTTAGCCGAAAGTCTAGTTCCATATAGTCAATCTAAAGGGGCTTTAAAGGCAGTTAGCCAAGCCGTGGGCCAAACCTTAAGGGTAAGCTTAAGAACTGGCTCGCCAGTTAGAGATAGGGATCTAGTCAAAACCTCTCTGGTCAAAAAAGGCGAGACAGTCACCATTATCGCCCAAAGTGGTGGGCTTAAGGTCACGGCTTTGGGCCAGGCGAGGCAAGATGGGGCTTTGGGCCAGACCATAGCCGTGGTCAACCAAGACAGTAAAAAAACCATTTCCGCCAAGGTCATTGGCCCGGGGATGGTGGAAGTCATGTTTTAAACGCGGTCAAGCCAAAAAGGTTTATCAAAATAGTCGAACTCCCTTGATTAGCCAAACCCATCAACTACCTTAGGCCCACCTAATAATTAGAAAATTTAAGGGATTTTTGAAAATTATTGTCTTACGACTTTCAAAGGCTCAAAATTTTGGTAGACGAAAACTAAACATTATTTATGGCGGGGAGCCAAAAACTCAGGATAGTTTGATAAGTATTAATATCGAATTATCTAATGAGTTAAAAATTTTATTATTTTTAGTTTTTTCTTTCGACTGTTTTTTGGCGTTATTTTTTTGCTCGGTCTCTAAAAAAATAGTTTGGCTGGGGCAAAAAAAGTAACCTCTTGAAATTATTGATTTTTTTAAAAAAATATTTTTTTATCGAAGCTTTGGCCCGTTCCTTGCATTAGAGGCAAACAGGAATAAACGCTAAAAAAAACGTTTAATCAAACTTCTGACGAACGCTTAAAATCATCTCTTAATCGCTTTTAAAACATATACGCCTTTCAACATTTAAAGTTTTTAACTTTGTTCTCTTTCGCCTCTTTCGCGAGGCTTAAATTTTCAAGGAGTCTTTCCATGATTAGCAAATTGCAGCTCAATGAGAAGCGTCAAGGCTTCACTCTAATCGAACTTTTGATCGTCGTGGCCATTATTGGTATTTTGGCCGCTATCGCTATCCCCCAGTACGCGAGGTATCGTCGGGGCGCCCAAGATAACGCCGCCCAGTCCGCGTATCATGCCGTCGCTCTGGCTCAAGAAGCCTATTTCGCCCAATTGAACCGTTACTCCGTCACTTACTCTGGCGCCAATACTACCCAAGGTTTAGTGGCCGTAGCTGGTCTGGTCAGAGATCAGAACGTTAAGTATGGTACTTTAACTACTACTACTAACCCGACTACCCTTCAGCCTGGGTTCGTTTTTGAAGTTCAGCACGTCGCTCCTGGAACTACCATTTATCATTATAATAGCTCCAGCGATACTACTGTCCAGACCACTACTACCGGGTCGGTAACTGACGTTTGGTCTTAATATTTACGGCTGAGTTCTAGCCATTTTTAAAAGCGGAATCCTCTTTTAACTAAAGAGGATTCCGCTTTAATTTTTTTTAAGATTGTAAGCGCGCTGATTATGATTAAGAACACCTTAAAAGAATTAATTTCCGTAAACTACTTATTAGGAATTTTTTCCTTAGCTTGTGTTTTTTTTTACGTAATCTGCGCGACTCCTGGCTACGGATGGCGAGACGGGCCTGAATTAGCCGTTACGGCTGTTTTTTTAGACGTCGCCCACCCCTCTGGATTTCCCCTTTATAATTTATTAGCTAAAATTCTAACTTGGCTGCCGCTGGGGGCTTTGGCGTATAGGGTTACCCTTTTTACGGCCTTGACCGGCGGCGCGGCGGTCTTTTTATTGGGTTTAGCTTTAAAGCGACTCCACGGACTGGACCAGGCGGAGCCCAAGTATTTTTTTCTCTTAGCGCCTTTATTGTTTTTCGCTTTTCATCAAGGAATTTTCGCGGCCGCCACTGAAGTTGAGGTTTATTCTTTAAACGTGGCCCTGATAATCGCCCTTTTGTTATGCGCGATAAAATGGCGAGAAGGCCATGGTCTGGCCTGGCTTTACGGAGGTGGTTTTCTTTATGGCCTATCCTGTGGCAACCACGCCTCTTTAGCTTTATATTTGCCAGTTCTGCTCCTTCTGACTTTTTGGACCAGGCCGGAAAACATGGAGAGAGATAACGCCCGGGCTCGTTTAATTCGTTTGTCTTTGTTGGCGCTATTTTTCTTGGTTGGTCTATCAATATATTTGTTTCTCTTAATTAGATCCCAAACGGATCGCCTGCCAGTTGATTTTGGTCGGACTAATACCTGGGTAAGGCTTTGGAGGCATATTTCGGACGCGAAGGACTCAGATTATCACTTTAAAGGTGTATTGAATTATAAAGAATTGTTTTATTTTTTAAAAATTCAATTTCAAAATTTATCTTCACCTTTAATATGGCTAGCCTTACCTTTTTTTCTTTGGGGTTTGAGGTTTCTTTGGCTATACTATCAAATTTTATCGGTCGCGTTAGTCGTTTTAATAGGGATTAACTCTTTTTTCTTTTATTACTGGATTGACGGTTCAGCGGCTTTTTTGCCCACTGTTATCTGTTTTTTTCTTTTAACGAGTTTAGGTTTAGGGCAGTTTGGCCGCTATTTGGCCAAATATGGCTTAGCTAGTAAAATTGGCTTTACCGCCTTGATTTTTTTTATCCTGGCCGGGGTTTACTTAATCCTGCCCCAGCGTTATCGGGAGGCGGATTTTGACGCTGGCTTTATGGCGACAGAGCTCTTTTGGCCGGATATGGCCAATTTGCCCCCCGAAGCTATAGCCATTCACCGCGCTCAGTGGTTTTCGGAACTGGCCCTTCATCACCTGTACGTCGCCCGCCCAGACGTCGCCTTAATTTGGCACGCCAGTTTGGTTAATCCTCATTTTTTTTCTCCTTTGGTTCCCGCTAAAAATCCTAGGCTTCTTTATCCTACGCTTGCTGATGGTTCTCTTTTGCCCCCAAATACGCCGAACTTTTTTAGCTATTTTATCTTTCTCAATATGGAGGCTGGTAAGCCAGTTTATCTGCAATACAATGATGAAACCGCGGAGTTACTTCCTTATATGACTCCAGAAGAGCCATTCATGTGGATGGGAAGGCTGACATTGGATAAATGGATGGTCGATAAGCTTATAAAAAATGGCTCCTACGCGACTTATCTAAAATGGTTCCGAGGATATATCGCCCAATTGGCTGGAGGCTACGATCCGCCTTTGGCGAAAAAGGCTCCGGCCTATCTGATGTATATTTCTAGTCCAATTTTTCGACTTATGACGGAGAAAAATGAGATTAAAGAGGGTATCTTAACGGTAGAAACTCTTTTAACTACATTTTCCAAACCCGATGGGACTTTTTTATTTCCACATGACGTGACGTTAAATTTACACGCTTTCCTAGCTAATATGTACAGGAAGGAGAAAAAATATTCAAAAGCAATAGAATACGCTCATAAACTAAATACGCTTTCGCCTTTTAATGCTTATAACTATTATATTTTAGGACTTATTTATGATAATCAGGCGATGCCAACCGAGACTTTGGCCGCTTGGCGAAAGGCGACCGAGATCGATAAATACGAAATTAGTTTTTTTTATAACTACAGTCTGGCTTTAGCTAAATATAAATCGTTTGACGAGGCTATCTCTTTTTTAACTGAGCGGGCTAAAACGTTTGACGAGGAAAAAATGGGGAATTTGCGAGATTTAGCTCTTAAGTTTCGCGATTGCTTCCTTTTGCCGCCAGAGGAAATTGGCGAACTTCCGACGCGTGAGGATTTGTTATAAAAATGGTTAACGACCTTAAAAATAAGGCTAGCGGCCCTTTTTGGGTCAAATCCCTAATTTTAGCGGCCATTTTTTTACTGTTTATAGTCGCTTTTATGGAAGTTAAAGCTAACCGCGAGCTGAAACTCGCGAGAATAGCTTTGTCTCAGTCGCCTAAGACGGCCATAAGGCATTATTTTCAGGCTTTAAACTGGTACGCGCCTTGGGGTTCTAGTCAAGTAGCGGCGGATGAGTTAAAGGATCTGGCCGATCGCCTTAAAAACGAAGGGCGAGTGGATTTGGCTTATGAGGCTTATTTACGATTAAGGGGGGCTCTTAACGCCGCCCGAAGTTTTTATTGGCCTAGGCCGGATTTACAATCTAAAGCCAATGATTTTTTGGCTAACTATTTGGCGGACAAAAAAATTAGCTCTATGGGTGGCCAAGGCGATAAAATTAGATTATACGGTTATTATTTAGAAATTTACGAGGATAAAGGTAATTTTTCCGAGTTTTATGGTTTTTTGGTCGTTTTGTCTTTTTTAGGCTGGGTTTTTTATTTTGTCAAAATAATTTGGGCTTTTTTTCCTTTAAGCTCCGAAAAAGTCCCTTTTCGCCAAAAAATTTACCTAGAGAAAATTTTAATTATTATGTTTGTCGCCTGTTACGTGGTCTGGATTTTGGCCATGAAAGCGGCATAGGCCATGGAAACGACTTAAAAGCCATGGAAACGGCATAAAAACCTTGAAAACGGCTTAAAGGTCATAAAAGCGGCAAAAAATTATATAAATTTAGTTCCGCCGCTAGCTTTTGGTTAAAGTATTATGGTCAGCTGCGGCTGGTAATGGTTAAAGGGCGAACTTGTAACCAACGGCCTCGGTGTCCGATTGAAGCGTCTTGACCGTCTCCAATGAATACTCCAGTAAATTTTTGCCCACTTAAAATCCATGAAAGCGGGAAAAAATATAAAAATATAGTTCCCCTGCTAACTATTGGCTAAAGATTCATGGTAAGCGGCGGCTAGTAATGGTTAAAGGGCGAACTTGTAACCAACGGCCTCGGCGTCCGATTGAAACATCTTGACCGTCTCCAAGGAATACTCCAGTAAATCTTTGCCCACTAAAGACAATTTTTTTAAGATGTCGTTGGTGGCCGTGATGATATGGCAGCCCACTTCGTCGGCCTGGAAAACGTTTAAAAGTTCGCGCGGGCTGGCCCAGATGAGTTCGATATTGGGGCTATGGGCCAATATATCCACGGCTTTGGCCATTAGAGGAACTGGATCCCGTCCAGTGTCGGCGATACGGCCCGCGAATACGGAAATATAGGCTGGAGGCCCCCCGGCTAAGCGTTTAGCCACTTCCTCGACCTGGGTTAAGCTTAGTAAAGCGGTCACGTTTAGCTTGACCCCGCTTTTGGCCAGCTCCTCGATTAAGAGAGCGGAGGAGACTCCTTGGGAATTGGTCACCGGAATTTTGACGTAAACGTTGTCGCCAAAAGAGCGGATGTATTTGGCCTGTTTAGCCATTTCCTGAAAATCGTCGGTAAAAACCTCAAAAGATAGGGGACGATCTGGAATGGACTTAACGATATCCCGGGCGAAAGTTTCGTAATCGTTAACCCCGGCTTTACGCATCAAAGTTGGGTTAGTGGTGAAGCCGCGGATAAGAGGGTTAGCGTACATTTCTAACATCCCCGCCCGGTCCGCGCCGTCGGCGAAAATTTTAACGGTTAAATTATTGAGCGTCTCCACGTGATTCCTCTTCTAAAATTAAGTCAATGGCCGCTTTTAAGCTAGTTCGGACGAAATTGGGCCGAGTGGCTTTTGGTTCAGCGTAGTCAAAGTCCAGAAAAATCGTCAAACACCCCGCCCTTACCCCCGCTTCCACGTCCGAGGCCCTATCGCCGATTAACCAGCTAGCCCCTAAATCAATCCCGTTTTCCTCAGCCGCCTTTAAGATTAAACCAGGTTTGGGTTTTCGACAAGGGCAATTGTCTTGATTATCGTGAAAACAGACATAAAACCCATCTAATGGGAGTAAAGTCGCTAGTTTTTCATTGATGGCCAAGACGTTTTCTTTGGTCCGGGTTCCTCTGGCCACGTCCGGTTGATTAGTGACCACAAAAAGAAAAAAACCTAAGGTTTTTAGTCTAGGTAAAAGAAGAGTGGCCGCGGGGGGGACGATTAGGCTGGCCGCGTCGGCTGGCGGGTAGGGTTTGCCCTCCTTGACCACGGCTTGGCAAAGAACCCCGTCTCGGTCGAAAAAAATAGCTCTTTTACCCATTATTGAGACTTAACTTACCATTTAGTGGGATTTTTCTTTAATAAGGGGTGGGTAATCAAAAGATGCCAGACGACTCCGTGAAAAGCCTCGGTGTGCGGAGTCACGTGGTCGGGGTTAACGATTGGAATAATAATGGCGGCCTTGGCTTTTTTGGCCGTAAAACCGCCATCTCGGCCAACTACGCCTAAGATGGTGGCGTGAACTTTTTCGGCCAGCTCAATGGCTCGCACTAGATTAGGGCTAACGTTTCGCTCCAGATCGCCGCCACCGACGGAAAAGATTAACAGCGCGTCTTTAGCTGAAAGGCGCGATCCTTTTAACCAGCCAACAAAAACGCTTTCCCAGCCTTCGTCGTTGGTCCTGGCCGTCAGCTCCGAGACATTGTCTATGGGCGAGTAGGCCTCAAAGGCCCCAAGCTTACGGAAATCGTTGACCGCGTGCGAAGCCGAGGCGGCCGATCCGCCGACGCCTAACATAAACAGCCGACCGCCTCGCTCGCGGATATCGGCCAAAAGCTCGGCCATTCTGTCAAATTCCGTG
>JAIROO010000028.1 GCA_031257535.1 Deltaproteobacteria bacterium | reverse complement strand
ATAAAATATTTTCCAAGGCGACCAGTAATTAACTAATGCCTCCTCTCGTAAGTGGAGGGTATCCAATATTTTGGATGAAATAAAAATCATCTGTAAACCGTCCCTTTATCTTACAGGGGAGTATTAAAAAATGTTAGTACCCGCCCAGTGGGGGGTTTTTACATCGTCATCAAGTGATCACTTGGTTAAGTCTTATATATTACGACTGGACCCGGAATGAAGTGGTAAAGTATGAGATGGTTATTTTATGGCGACTGGGCCCGAGAGTGGTAAACTATGAAATGGTTAATGAGAGCCATTTTGGTAAACAAAAACGTGGCGATCCACATTTTAGGGCGGAGTTTTTGGCGACCCTTTTTATGGCCGAAAAAACCAAAAGGGCCTAAAGACCTTGGTGGTTTTTTGGGAAAAACTTTTTTAGGCGGAAAGCTTTAGCGCTTAGGACACTATAAGGCAAAAAGTTTAGGGCGAAAAAGCTTTAGGCGATAATTTTTTATAGACAATTATATTTTAAAATTGACTTAACAAGTATATTATTAATTAATAATCTTAAAATCAAATATATATATCGTTTGAGATCATCAGGTCCATTCTATCTTCTTCTCATGAATTGTAATTTTCTTGTTATTATCTTGTAATCTTTATGTAAAATCATTATTTTAACTTTAGTTTCATCTTGACAAAACAAATCCAGGCGATGACTATATGTAAAAAGTTAGACCCTAAGGTGGTCAAGGCTTAACCATAAAATTAGGTCCCTAAAACATCTCCTGCTGGGGCCGCCCTCTCATGCGCCTAGACGTATGAAACATTTTTTCAGTTTTTTTAATAGCTAACTACCGGCTTTTTATTTAGATTTAAATTAATAAAAAATTGATGTTTAATATGAAAAACATTATTTAGCTTAAGTTATAATACCTAATTGTCGTTTTTTTCAGTTAAACAAGCTAAAACCGCTAGAAGCGGATAATAAAGCTTTACTTAGCTAAAATAACTAACTAAAACTATTTTTAGTTGGTTATTCCATAAATATTACTTTATAAAACTCATTATCAAATAATATTTTTATAATATAGTTAATTGATTTAATTTCTGATTTTAAAATAAAATTTATTACCATATAACTAAGATGCGTAACTAGATTGTCTAGCATATAGCCAGCTATAAACCATCAAAAAAGTGTCTTTTTGACTTTTTAAACATTTTTCATATTTCCTTTTTAACTTTATTTAGTCAAAAGCTTAACTATTTTGCCCTTAATCGCAATTTTTTTTATTCGTCGACTTAGCCTCGCGAGGAATTTATGATTAGCTCGGACATTAGGCCTCTTATCGGCAAACTTAACTCCGTGACCACAAAAATGTTGTACGAGGCCAGCGTTTTGGCTAAAGGCCGGAACCATTACGAGATCGCGGTCGAGCATTTTCTTTTAAAAGCCCTAGACGGGAGCGGCTCGGACCTAAATCTTATCCTCGACTATTATGACATCGACCGGGTGGCTTTAACCAAAAGCTTAAACCGGGCCTTAGAAAGCCTGTCCACGGGCAACACCGGCAACCCCACCTTCTCGGACGTTTTAATGAACCTCGTGGAAGCCGCCTGGATCACCGCCTCAGTAGATTTAGGGGCGCCTTTAGTCCGCTCAGGGGCCATTTTGTTAGCCTACTTAAAGCGGCCTTTAAGTTACGCCCAAGGTAACGCCATCCCCGAGCTAAAACTCGCGTCCAGAGACGATCTGGCCAAAAATTTCTATAAGATCTTGGCCAACTCGTCTGAGGCCGGCCCCGAACCAGGAGCCGCCAAAACCGCCACCGAGGCGGCGGCCAACGTGGGAACTGGCGAGAGCTTCACGGCCAAATTCTGCGAAGATTTCACGGCCAAAGCCGCCCGCGGCGAGATTGACCCGGTCTTTGGGCGGGACCAGGAGATCCGCTCCATGGTCAACATCTTAGCCCGTCGCCGCAAAAATAACCCGATTATCGTCGGCGACCCCGGCGTCGGTAAAACCGCGGTGGTCGAGGGTTTGGCTCTGAGGATCGCGGAAGGCGACGTGCCCAACGCCTTAAAAGGCGTTACCTTATTGGCTTTAGACATTGGTTTATTGGAAGCCGGAGCCAGCGTTAAAGGCGAGTTTGAAAGACGGCTTAAAGGGGTCATCGACGAGGTTAAGGCCAGTCCTAAACCTATTATTTTATTTATCGACGAGGCCCACGCCTTGATTGGGGCTGGCGGTCCAGCTGGGGGCACGGACGCGGCTAACCTCTTAAAACCCGCCTTAGCCAGAGGCGAGCTAAAAGCCTGCGCCGCCACTACCTGGAAGGAATACAAAAAGTACTTCGAGAAGGACGCCGCCTTAGCCCGACGGTTTCAGTTAGTAACCATTGGCGAGCCCTCAGCCGAGACGTGTCTGGTCATCTTACGCGGCCTTAAAGAATATTACGAAACCAGCCACGGGGTTCTGATTCGCGACGAGGCTTTAAAAACCGCGGCCATCATGGCTGACCGGTATATAAGCGGCCGCTACTTACCCGACAAAGCCGTGGACTTAATGGATACAGCCTGCGCCCGGATCAAGGTGGGACTAGCCGCTAAACCCGCCGTCTTAGAGGACTCGGAAAGACGGTTAGCCGCCCAGTTAAGAGAGCGGGACGGCCTAATCCGGGACGCGGCCACGAGCCAGATCGACCAAACCCACTTAAACGCCTTAAACGCGGACATCTTAGATAACGAAAAAAAGATCGAGGAGATAAAAAGCGTCTGGCTTAAACAAAAAGAAGCGGCCGCAGAAGTTATCGCGGCCCGGGACGAGTTTTTAAATCTTAAGTTGGCCCAAAACCCCGAGTCTAAAGCCCAAAAGGAGCCCCCCTCAACTACGGAACTCCTGACCCCCAGCGCGACGAAGCCCCTTAACCCCGCCGAGGCGGGGCCCTTGGCCCCCGCCTCGGCGGAAGAGGCGACCTCAAGCCCGCTTAAAGGATCAACCGAGCCGCGACCGACTCCGCCTCCCTTAGGGCCCGGGGAACCCCCCGCCACTCCCGAAATCGAGCCCAATTTAGAGCTTCGCGACGGCTTAGACCTTAGCCCCAAAAGCCCGGCCGCCACCAAAGAGGCGACCTTGGACTCAACCGAGCCCTTAAGTCTCGCGGCTAAAGCGTTAGCCGCGGCCCAGGCTAAGTGGCGAGAGGTTAACGAAAACCTCCCCGAGGAACTTAAAGATCTTTTGGAAGTTGAGGTCACGCCCGAGACCGTGGCCAAAATCGTCTCCGACTGGACTGGCGTGCCTTTGGGTCGCCTCGCGGCCGAAGAAGCCCAGACGGTCAGCGATCTTGAGAGGTTACTAGGCGAGCGGGTTAAAGGCCAAGACGCGGCTTTGAGCGCCATCGTCAAGACCATTCAAGCCTCGAAAGCTGGCCTAAAAGACCCTGCTCAACCTTTGGGGGTCTTTCTGATGGTCGGGCCTTCGGGAGTCGGTAAAACCGAGACTGGCCTAGCTTTGGCCGATCTTCTTTTTGGCGACGAAAAAAGCGTTATCTCCATTAATATGAGCGAGTTTCAAGAAAGACACACCGTCTCCCGCTTAGTTGGCTCGCCCCCAGGTTACGTTGGTTACGGGGAAGGCGGCTTATTAACGGAGGCGGTTCGACAAAAGCCTTACTCGGTCATTCTCCTAGACGAGTGCGAAAAAGCCCATCTCGACGTCATGAACATTTTTTATCAAGTGTTTGACAAGGGAGTCTTAACCGACGCCGAAGGCAAAGCGGTCAATTTCGCCAACACGATAATCCTTTTAACCTCCAATCTGGCCGCGGATATCATCGAAAGGCTGTCGGCGAGCGACGCGCCCCAAGATTTGGCCACCCTAACTACGGCGATCCGACCCACCTTAGCCAACCATTTTCAGCCCGCTCTTTTGGCTAGGATGGCTATCGTGCCTTACCGCTCCTTAGATCGGGCGGCTTTAGAAAGGATCGTGGTCTTAAAACTGGCCGCTTTAGCCAACCGCGTGGCTAAAAACAACGGGGCCAATCTTATTTACGACCAAGACCTGATTCAATCCATAGCCGACCGCTGTCAAGACGCGTCAACCGGGGCCCGGAATATTGACCACATCTTAAGCGTTAACGTGACCCCTAAAATGGCCGAGGAGATCTTAAAACGCTTAACCGAAGGAGAGGCCATGCCCAAAACCATTGTCTTAAGCTTAGACGAAAACCAAGCCTTTAAAATTGAGCTAAACGACGACTAAACAATATATAATTAACCTTAAAAAACTGGTGACTTAAGGCGTAACGCCCTTGGCCAGCCGGGTCTAAAAAGGCTAAATAGTCGCCAAAGGCTAGAGAGACCCCTGGTTAAAGTCTTAAACGGCGGCCAATTCTTCGCGGATTAAAAATCGCGGCGCGCCCCTGGCTTTCTCGCCAAAACCCCATTTGACCTATCCAGTCAAAAAAAGGCGAAGCGACATCTTACGCCATTTTAAGACAGCCTAAAGACCCCTTAAGGACGGGACGCTAGTCCCGTCCTTAGCCAAAAAAGTCGCGGCTAGCGTTTACGGGGCCATTAATTGAAGACGGCTAAAAAAGGCTCTCTTTTTTTATAATTGAGGGCTTTTTCTATCTTTCTTTATTGGCCTGAGCCATGACCGAACCCGCGAGTTTCTTGGCCCGGGGGCTAGACTTAGGGTCATGGAGAACGCTAGAAGCTAATTGCTCCAGTTCTAGGCTGGTTTCTTTGTCGGTGTTGGCTTGCGACAGAGCGGAACCGGCCAATTTTTTTTCCTCGGGGGTGGCCAGAGGGTCGCTTAAAGTTTGAGAGGCTAACGAGGCGATCTCGTGAGATGTTTTTTTGGTGTTTTTTGTCATATAAACAACCTAATTTCGTCTTAATGTACAAGTTAACAGTGGTTAAAGGCAGGTAAGCCTAAAATAAGTAAAAAACGCAGCTTGGCCCCACTTCAGTCTTTTCAGCTTTATGGCTGTTTGGAGCTCAAAATTTTAACCGATTAAATCACAAAAAATAGAATATTCAGGTTTCTTTGTATTCTAAATCGGAAATTAAGAATGTCAAGCGTAAGCCTTAAATGAAATGGAAAATTTAAACGGTTTTCCCTCCTGGCTAAATCCTTCTCTAGCCAGCCCTTAAAAATCTTAAAACTCTTAAGACGTGATATCCTTGACAAACACAATAATACCAGTCCTATCGTTTAGGTCAAGCCAAAAATTTTATATAACTTTTTCATCTATTAAATACCTAAATGAATACTGATTTGGTCGTATATGGGGCTTTTTAGGCTGGCGCGCCTTATATCCTCCGACTAAAGTCAGGGACTTTACGGCGCGTTCCCGTAAATAGCCAAAAAGCGGCCGCTAAACCCTCGCGACCTTTAATTAGGCTAGCTAACCACGTAAAATACTAAAAAAACGCTCTAAAGGATCTAAGGATGTTTTTAGCCGTCGAGGATCCAATAGTCTTTAGTCTTTCGCCAAAATTTTTCTTTGCTTGGCGCGACAAAACCTGATAAAAAATCAAAACCAGGCGCTTTGGAAGTTTTGGCTCATGGCCTAAATTGACAAGTCTGATTTTTTTCCTTTTTTTTGGCGAGGACTTAAAATGGAAATTTGTCTTTTAAAGTCTAAAATACATCGAGTAACAATTAATCAGACTGAATTAGGTTATGTTGGTAGTATTACAATTGACGAAGACCTGATGACGGCGGCTAATATTGTCGAATACGAAAAGGTGTTAGTCGTGGATCTAGACAATGGCCAGCGCTTGGAAACTTATTGTATAGCTGGCCCCAAAGGCAGTGGCCTCATTTGCTTAAATGGGGCGGCGGCCAGGCTCATGGCCAAGGGCGATAAAGCCATAATTATGGCTTTTTGTCTTTTACACCCAGCGGAGGCCAAAAACCATCGACCAGACATTGTCTTTGTCGACGCCAAGAACAAGATTATCGTTAAGAAAAACGCCGAAAAGCCTGGATCCACCGAGGGCGTTTTGGTTTAACGACTCGGTCCCGAATAATGAAAGTTTTTGATGTAATAACGCATAAAACCATTATTTATTGCATACTATTTATTAATTATCAAATATAATTTCAATTAAATTTATAAAATATTGCGAACTAGACATAGACGGGGTCCATTTTTTGATGATTTAGTAAAAATAAACGATACAACATTTGTCAACGCCAAGGGTGAAAAAAAGGCGGCTTAACTTGGTAAATATTTTCGGGTCTTGGTATAGCGTTGTTCGAGGGCGACAAGGCCGTCTCGAAAACAACGGCTTTCCCTCAATTTGGTCCCTGGTCTTCTCCGAGCAATGCCTGGTTGACCCCGACTGCCGTGACGAGGCCACGAAGGTTAAGGCGAAAAATCCTAAACTCGTCCCTTCGAACTCGCTCCAAAACCCGTCGGATCCTTGAGGCTACTTACTCTGGCCATAAAGGGCAATGCTACCAAGTCCAGCTGATGGAGACCCGCTCCCGAAACCAAGGAAGAAGGCGAGAAATCCGTTAACCTCATAACTTACGTCAATTTTGAACAGGCTCATGAACACGATTCACGCGCTCTGTCGCCGGCCATAGAGGAGACGGAGAATTCCGGCGTAAAACCTTAAGATTCTTTCCGCCGATCCAGCCTGGTTCCGACGAGAACGTAAAGAAAGCCTAAAGAGCTTGGCGTTAAGGTCATTTCGCCGGTTGGCGGGAAAGATCCAAAAAGGCCGGCAAGATAAGACTCGCGGAATTTACGGAAATCCTAAAGACGGTAAAACTAGCGCTTGTCCTTTAGGGCAAAAGTCGTGGCCATCTCGCCAGACCGAGAAAGGAACTCGCGTCGGAAGGTTTTGACTTGGATAAGCGCCGCGAACGCGCCAAAAATAAAAAGCGCCCCGCCTTCCAACACGGGGCGCAAGGCCGAACTCAAATTCACCTCCAAAGATACGCGTCTTTCTCAGCGCCGCGCTTATGAGCAAACCGAGGAGTTCAAAAAGCGGTCCGCCACGCGTTCTGGCGTTGAGGCGACGAACAGCAGGTTTAAACGTCAAACGGGTTTTAACCGTCTCCGATATCGAGGGAAGAAGAAGCCTCGAATGTCTGTAATATTTAAAATCATAGGGGTCAACTTTTTGAGAGTCATAGAATCATTGCGCCCAAAAAATGTCGCTAAGGCCACTTATAGACTCATAAAGGATGAAAATTCTGGATTTTTATAGTTCGAGGTCATTTTTTTAAAAAATTTCCGATTTTTATTGGAAAATTTTCGCAATAAGGGTTTTCTAAGGACCATATTTTTTTTTCTTGGGCCTTGAATAGGCCTTGAAAGCATTACCCCTGCTTTTTTAAAAAGGGGTTTTTACGAGGCCATCAAGCGATCACTTGGTTAAGTTATTTATTACGACTGGACCCGGAGTGAAGTGGTAAAGTATGAAATGGCTATTTTATGGCGACTGGGCCCGTAAGTGGTAAACTATGAAATGGTTAATGTGAGCCATTTTGGTAAACAACAACGTGGCGATCCACAACTGAATCCGGCTCAATCCGCTCTTTCGACGAGCTATGCGCTGAGAGTCCAATTATCAAAGAGCGACGGCCCTCGAAGCCTATCGAAGGTCCTAAGACGAGAGTCGTTATTTAAAGCCGCTAAAAAGCCTTATTCCACACCTACAGACAGCGTCACGGGTCCTTGTAGAGCCGGCCTCTCTCTTACCCTTGAGACCGTAAGGCTAAAGAAAGCAGTTTATACGGCCCTGGGGCCAGGCCTTTAAAGGTCCAACCGCCATTCCCAAAAACTCTCATGACCCCCGCCGCGTCACCCCGGGGTCATGAAACATAACCTCTCAACAACTCTTTATTTTTTTACCGAAAAAATATATTTCACGGTAAATTGATTAAAATACAATAATTCAATGTTTTTTTATTTGATATGTTTTTTTTAGAAGATAAAAAAATATTTATTTTGACTATTTTATCTTTTTAATCATCCGCAATTCAGCCGACCATAGGAAGGAGACGACTAGCGACCTGATTAGCCCTGAAAGAGACGCTTATCAAAAAATCAGAAAAAGAAATGAATCGCCTGGAAAATTTATCGGCGAGGGCTTAAGGCGGTGGGACTGTTAGCTAATTGAATTCGCCTTACTCCCCCAAAAAAATATGGTTTTCTTTGATTATATGATAAAATAGCGACGTTATTTTTAGGTCCAGGGAATTCTTCGTTATTTTTCTAAAACTCTAAAAATAGGCGAAAAATCGATAAGGATGAGCCTTTTTAGGAACAGGCGGCATGAAAAAATTACCCATCGGCTTAGCTGACTTTTCGGAAATTATTTCAGGCGATTATATTTACGCCGACAAAACTAAGCTTTTATACGAGCTCTTAAAGGAGAGAAAGCCTTATTTTCTGTCCCGGCCTCGCCGTTTTGGCAAAACGCTTTTGGTGAGCGCGCTTGAGGCCATCTTAAAAGGTCGGCGGGAGCTTTTTAAAGGGTTGTGGATAGACGACTCTGACTATGATTGGCAGCCTAAACCCGTTATTCGTTTGAGCTTGAATGGGCTAGATTCCAGCAGTCTTGAGAGTCTGGAAGAAGGCTTACTTAATAGTCTTTCATTCATCGCTGAATCTGAGAGCCTGACACTTCGTGGCCTAGTCTCTCCGGTCAACGCCTTCACGTCTCTAATTGTGGATATATCCACCAAATATCAACTACCGGTTTCGGTTTTGATCGACGAGTACGACGCGCCAATTCTGGAGCAGATGAATACCCCTGCGCTAGCCGAAGCTATTCGCGCCAAGCTCCACTCGTTCTATAATTGTCTCAAATCTTCTAAAGATACGCTGGGATTCACTTTCATTACTGGGGTGGCCAAGTTCGCCAAAGTCTCCCTTTTTTCCTCTCTAAATCACCTTATTGATTTAACCCTTGACAAGGACTACGCCGATATCTGCGGCTTTACCCTTCCAGAGTTTGACGCGTTATTCGCCGATCACCTGGAAAATTCCCTTAAGAGCTTAAAGGAGGACGGGTTTTT